>JANPIH010000369.1:0-3144 GCA_031424895.1 Rhodospirillales bacterium | reverse complement strand
GGGGGGGGGGGGGCCGGGGGGGGGGGGGCGCCGGGGGGGGGCTTACGGGGGGGGGGGGGGTCGGACCATGGGGGCCTGGGGGGGGGGGGGGGGGGGGTGGATGGGGTCTGGCATGTTGCGGATTGTGGCGCCGATGGCGATGCTGTCGAGATCAAGCGCGCGCGCGGCGTTGGCGACGCTGCGGACGCGGCCGGCGGCGGCCTCGATGGCCTGGAGGCGGGCGAGGAGCCAGGCAGGGTCGGCGGTGCCGTGCAGGCGGGCGGCGCCGTTGACGTAGGCGGGCTGGTCCGATGGCGGGTCGGGGGCGGTGAGGTGCCAGCGGGACACGGCCGCGAGGGTGAGGCCGGGGAGGCTGCGCAGGGCCTCGACGGCGGCGCGGCAGGTGGCGAGGGGGTGGCGGCCGTCGGGATCGGGGAGGTTGGCGCCGATTGCGATCAAGATCACGACAATGTGTATCCCAGTCTGATCCCTTCTTGACAGCAAGGGCAGTCGGTTACAGAAAATGGGCTTCGTTTTATCCTGCGTCCAGTGCAATTGCGCCTGCGACGCCGGATCCCGGACCTTTCGCGCATTGCGATTGGTCTTGACGGCTGGAAGGTTGGTTTAAGGTGCATTTTCTGCCGAGCGAGCGCGTGGCGCTGTTCATCGATGGGGCAAACCTGTATTCGGCTTCGCGTAATCTGGGTTTCGATGTGGATTACCGGAACCTGCTGGAGTTCTTCCGGCGCAAGGCGCATGTGATCCGAGCGTATTATTATTCGGCGGTACTGGAGACCGAGGAGTATTCGCCGCTGAAGCCGCTGACGGACTGGCTGGCGTATAACGGATACACGTTGGTCACCAAGCCGGCCAAGGAGTTCACCGATGCCACCGGTCGGCGGCGGGTGAAGGGCAACATGGATATCGAGCTGGCGATCGACATGCTCGAGCTGGCCGACAAGATCGACCATGCGGTGCTGTTCTCGGGCGACTCGGATTTCCGGCGCCTGGTGGAGGCAGTGCAGCGGCGCGGGGTGCGGGTTTCCGTGGTGTCCTCGATCCGCACGACTCCGCCGATGGTGGCCGACGAGTTGCGGCGGCAGGCGGACCAGTTTCTGGAGTTGGCGGATATCGCGCCGGAGTTCACGCGGCGGCAGATGGAGCCGCGGCCGTCGCGGGTTTCGACGCGGGTGACGCCGGCGGAGCCGTATGCCGATCCGCAGGAGGGGACCTGACGGCGGCGGGTCCGTTAAGGGAATCTGCATCTCTGCCGCACAGGCTGGCGGCATGATGAAGTTCGATGCGACTGATCGTGACAAGACTGCTGGCCGTCCCCCGTTGCGGCTGGCCACGGAGGCCGCGATGCCCAGGACCTTGCCGCCCGAGCGCGGGCGTGCCGTGACCGCCCAACCTTCCGAGGGGGGGGATGGTGCGCCGGTGCTGGCAGGTCCGTTGCATGATTGCCCGATGTGCCCGCGGCTGGTGGCGTATCGGATGGCGAACCGTGCCGGGCAGCCCGAGTGGTTCAATGGGCCGGTGCCGAGCTTCGGGCCGCTGGATGCCAGCCTGCTGGTGGTGGGGATGGCCCCAGGGGTGAAGGGGGCGAACCGGACCGGGCGGCCGTTCACCGGGGATCATGCCGGGCAGTTGCTGTATTCGACGCTTCTGCGCTTCGGGCGGGCGAAGGGCAGCTATGGCGCCAACGCGGATGACGGGCTGGAACTGGTGGATACGCGGATCACCAATGCGGTGCGGTGCGTGCCGCCGGCGAACTTGCCGGAGCCGGGCGAGGTGACGACCTGCAATCCGTTCCTGCGCGGGGAGTTGCAGGCACTGCCGCAGCTTCGGGTGGTGCTGGCGCTGGGAGTGCTGGCGCATGCGGCGGTGCTGAAGGCATGCGGGATTCCGCCGGCGCGCATCCGGTTCCGCCATGGGGTGCTGCATGCGTTGCCGGACGGGCTGATCCTGGCGGACAGCTACCATGTGTCGCGGTACAACACGAATACCGGGCGGCTTACAACCGAGATGTTCGAGGCGGTTATGTTCGATGTGGGGCAGAAGCTGGCCGAAGGGGCGTAGGGAAGACCTTCTTTTTCTAAAGAAAAAGAAGCAAAAAGACTTTCTTTCCATTGCACCGTGTTGGACTTGTTAGGCGTGGCGCAAACGGACAAAAGTTTTTTGGTTCTTTTTTCAAAAAAGAACTGCTTGTTTCGCTTTAAGTCCCGCTGGCCACCATCTCGGCCGGTGCGGCGCGCGCTGCATGGTCGGTGTCGGTCAGCATCCGCCATTGCCCGCCGGTGAGGATCTCGCTGGGGCGGAAGCGGGCCTTGTAGGCCATCTTGCGGCTTTCGGGGACCCAGTAGCCGAGATAGACGTAGGGGAGGCCGAGGGCGCGGGCCTTCTCGATGAGCCACAGGATCGCGTAGGTGCCGAGCGAGCGGCGTTCTAGTTCTGGCGCGAAATAGGAATAGACCGCGGAGAGCCCGTCGCCGAGCCTGTCGGTGAGGCAGGCTCCGAGGAGGCGCTGGTCGGCGTCGCGGAACTCGACGAGCCAGGTTTCGATGGGCGTGTCTTCGACCATGGCGCGGTAGTCGTAGAAGCTCATGGTGGCCATGTCGCCGTCGCCGTGGCGGGCCTGCTGGTAGCGCTGGAAGAGCTGGAACTGTTCGGCGCTGGCGCGGGCGGGGGCGATGAAGCCTTCGACGGCGGCGTTGGCGCGGGCGTTGCGGCGCAGCGTGCGGTCGGGCTGGAAGGTGGCAACGGGGATGCGGATGGGGATGCAGGCCGAGCAACCGGAGCAGACCGGGGCGTAGGCGATGTTGTGGCTGCGGCGGAAGCCGGCGCGGGAAAGGCGGTCGTGCAGCGACTCGGCCTCAGCGCCGGTGATCTCGGTGACGACCTTGCGCTCTATCCGGCCGGCCACGTAGGGGCAGGGGAGTGGGGCGGTGGTGTAGAAGAACTGGGGTCGGCGGGGCGGCTTGAAGCTCATGGGGCGGGGTATCCTCCGCGCGGCATGTTCAAGGGCGGGGCCGGGCCGGTCAACGCCGCAGATCGGACCATGACGAGACCCGAGACGATGTCGTGCAGGGCGCGTTTTCGTTCGGTCAGTAGGACGACGAGCAGCCAGAGCAGGCCGAAGGTAAGGGTGAGGGTGAGGGCGAAGCC
>JANPIH010000368.1:0-69869 GCA_031424895.1 Rhodospirillales bacterium | reverse complement strand
AAAATGAATGGGGTTCCAAGGGCCGCCGGCCTTTGGTGGGTCCTCCGCGGCGCGACTTCGCGTCGCGACGGCAAAGCCCCGGCCTTTTCTCTCTTCATGAGTCAGTCATTTGGTCGGTTGGTATAATTTCATAATGAATTCAAGGTCCAGGGGCTTGGCCCCTGGCGGGTTTGGGCAGAGCCCAACCTTGCTATCGTTCTATGAGTCGAATTCAACGAGGGTTAGTATTGGAGGTCGAGGGGCTCGGCCCGTCGCGCGAAGGCGCGCGCCGGACCAGGCGGGTTTGGGCAGAGCCCAACCGTGCCTGTCTTCGCGCTCAGGGGGCGGTTTCCCGCCCCCTTCGTGCCTCAGGCCGAAACCCGCCCCATCGCCACCAGCCGCTCGCGCAGCCGGCGCGAGGACATGCCGTGTTCGATCGCCGTCGACATGTCCATGATTTGCGGCAGCGCGTCCGCGAACATCTCGATCGTCACCGGGGCTGCCGGGTCATAGAACACGCCGGCCGTCTCCACGTATTTCACCCGGCGGAAATGCCCGGCATTGGCGCCGATCACTTCGCCCGAGAAGTCGCACTGTTCGGAGCACATGTAGGCCACTGCCGGCGACACCAGTTCCGGCTTCATCCATTCCGAAACTTCCGGCGGGATCAGCGTCTCGGTCATGCGCGTGCGCGCCGACGGCGATATGGCGTTCAGCTTGATGTTGTAGTTCTGGCCCTCGTGGCGCATCACGTTGATGAACCCGTTCACCGCCATTTTGGCCGCGCCGTAGTTCGCCTGGCCGAAATTGCCCACGGTGCCGGAGCCGGACGTCGTCACCACGATGCGGCCGTAGCGCTGGTTGCGCATGATCTGCCAGGCCGCCTTGGTGCAATACACGGTGCCCATCAGATGCACCTGCATCACGAACTCGAAGTCCTCCATGTCCATGTTGTTGAAGGACTTGTCTCGCAGGATGCCGGCGTTGGCGACCAGGATGTCCACGCGGCCCCAGGTGTCCATCGCGGTCTTGATGATGTTCTGTGCGCCTGCCCAGGTGGCCACCGAGTCGTAGTTGGCCACCGCCTCGCCGCCGGCCGCCTTGATCTCGGCCACCACCTTGTCGGCCACCGCCGCCGCGGTGCCCCGCCCGTCCACCGCCCCGCCGGGGTCGTTCACCACCACCTTGGCGCCGCGGCTTGCCAGCAGCTTGGCGTGCTGTTCCCCAAGCCCCGCGCCGGCGCCAGTCACGATCGCCACGCGGTCGTCATATCGAATGGCCATTGGCCGTCCTCCTCCTGGTTGAATCGGTGCATGCTACAGCGCGATCCGCCATGCAGGAAGCCGCCCCGCGACCAGCCATGCCTCAGCCCATGCGGCGTGTCCCATGGCGCTAGCAAAGCGTTAACCAAACCGGGGGATTCTGTGCCCGCCCGCACCGAAGCGGGTCGTCGCGAAAGGTGCTGTCATGCCCCCCAGCTTTAACCCATCGGGCCTTGCCTCAACGGGCCTTGCCTCATCGGCCCAGTCCCTCCCCGCCGGCACCCCCCTGCCGCGCGATTTCGGCCCGCGCAGGCCGGCCCCGGGCGACCGTTTGCCGATGGCGCTGGCCGCCGCCATCATCCTGGGCCTGTCGATCACCCTCTGGTTCGTCCTCATCCAGGCCGGCCGCATGACCCTCGGCCTGGTCGGCCTGTAGCGCGAACAGCGCCTATCGCGGCGCACTGTTCAGGTAGAATTCGTCGCGCGGGAACAGGTCGCTCAACGGCGCCTTCTCGCGCGCCTGCTCCGGCGACCAAACCTGCGGCGCCTCGCGCATCAGCACCGCCCAGTCGCAGCATCCTGCCCGCCCTTGGGCCAGATGCGCCGCCACCGCCGGCTCCGCCAGCCGCGCCAGCAACCGCTCCCGGTCAAACGGAATCGCCGCGTCGGACCCGATCATGATGCCGATCGGCCGCAGCATCACCACGTGCGGAAACACCGCCGCGAAGGTCTCGGCGCTGCGCTTCGTCGGCACCCACTGCACATAAAGCCCCCCCGGCGCCAGCCGTGCCCGCACCTGCGTCAGGAACTCCTCGGAATACATCATGCCGGACTGCGACGCCTCGCTCAGGATCGCATCCGCCTCGATCACGTCGTACAGCCGCGTATCCCGCGCCGCCACCCGCCGCCCATCGCCATACTCCACCTTGAAGCGCGCATCGCTGAACAGAAGGTTCATCGGGCTGCCGGGATGCCGCCGCCCAACCTCCTCCAGCACCGTCAGCACCGGCGCCACCAGTTCCACCGCCCGGATCTCCCGGCTCAGCTTGTTCACCCCCGCCGCCCACGGCGTGCCGCCAGAGCCGACCCCGATCACCAGCACGTGGTGCGGCGCCGGATGCACCAGCGGCCCCACCGCCCCCAGCAGCATGTGCACCGGCAGGAACGGGATCGTCCCCTGGGAGAACCCCTGGATGAAGAACGGGCTGGTATCCTTGTTCCACGGATCATGCCGTGCCCGCTCGGCCAGCCCGGTATCGTCGCGGAAGAACGCCACGCCCGACCGGTCCTCCGCCCACGCCACCGGTTGCCCCGGCTTCTCCACATGCATCCGCCGCCACCACGCGTCGTTGCTCGGCACCGCCACCAGCCCCGCGGCCACGCCGGCCAGAAGCACCCAGCCCGCCCGGCTCCCCCGCCCGCTGCGCAGCAGCCACATCAGCAACAGCCCCGCCGTCACCGCCGCCAGCGCCACCAGCGTCCCCGCCGTGCCAAGCCAGTGCAGCGCCACCAGCCCGGTGCCCAACGACCCCGCCGCATTGCCCAGGATGTTGGCCAGCTGAACCCACCCTACCCGCGCCCCCACCATCGACAGGTCCCGCTGCACCGCGCGCTGGATGAACGGAAAGGTCAGCCCGATCAGGAAAGAAGGCGGCGCCACCAGCACCACCACCGCCGCCAGGCCGATCCATAGATTTTCACCGCGCAGACGCCACGCATCCGGCCAGGTCGGCCCGGTGCCGCCCGGCCAGTGCGGCATGCTCCACCAAAGCCCCAGCAGCAACACCAGCGCCAACAGGAAACCGCCACCCTGCAACAGGAAAAACCCCGGCCGCGGGTCGCGCACCCGCTCCACCAGCCGCCCGCCCACCGCCATGCCCGCCCCGTCGGCCAGCAGGAACACGCCCAGCACGGTCGAGAACATGTAGGCGTGGTACTGCCCGATCTGCCCGGCCATCCGCACCCACACGATTTCCAGCGCCACGATCACCAGCCCCGACAGGAAGGCCAGCGCGCACCAAAGCGGCACCGACCCCACCCCATCGCCCACGCCCGCCGCCACCTGCCGTTCTGCCGCCGCCGCCGCCGCCGGGTCTGCCGCCGGGTCTGGGCTGCGCCGCATCATCGGCACCAGCGTCAGCGCCAGCCCCGCTGCCATCACCTCCAGCCCCGCCGCCAGCCGCAGCGTCCCCTCGAACCCCAGCGTGCCCAGGATCACCCAGCCGCCCACCAGCGCGCCCAGCCCCGCACCCACCGTGTTCAGCCCGTACAAAAGCGCAATCCGCGGCGCCAGGTCCTGCAACGACGTCGCCACCGCCCGCGACAGCAGCGGCAGCGACGCCCCCATCAACGTCGTCGGCAAAACCAGCCCGGCGAAGCACAGCGCGAACACGCCGCCCAGGCTGTCGATCGACCCGGCCAGCCCGATCGCCAGCCAGTCGTACAGGAACACCTTCGAGGCCAGCGCGAACACCGCCACCCCGATCTCGCAGGCCGCGAACGCCAGGATCGCCTGCGCCCGGGTCAACCGGTCCGCCACCCGCGCCGCCAGGATGGTGCCGATCCCCAGCCCCGTCAGGAACGCACCGACCACCAGCGCCGCCGACACCGTGTCCGAACCGGCAAACAGCCCCAACATGCGCTGCCACACCACCTGGCACAGCAGCGCCGCGAAACCGGACGCGAAGAAGGCCAGGCTCAGCTGCGGCATCAGATACGGTCCCCCTGCGCACGCGTCGACACGGGGCAGAACACGAGGGTATTCCAGAGCTTTGGGCCATGGCAATCCGACACATACATTCCAGCGCCAGCCGTGGGCCCATGGCCTTGCACGCCCATCGGTGCCGACCCATCTCCTCTCTTGTTACGCCCCTGGTGGTCGCCGGGTCGCACGATCCTGATCACCCGCCAGGCATACCGGAGAGAGATGACATGAAACGCGGCGGGCGAGCGACCCATGCGGCGCCGCCGACGTGAGGGCTGCCGTCCTTGCCCTTGCCCTGGCCGCGGCAATGAGTCCGGCGGCGGCGCAACCGGCGATCAGCGGCCGGGCCACGATAATCGACGGCGATACGATCGACGTTCGCGGAACGCGCATTCGGCTGCACGGGATCGACGCGCCGGAATCCGAGCAGACCTGCCGGCGGCCGGGGGGCAAGGCATGGAGCTGCGGCGAGGAGGCCTCCGTGGCGCTCGAAGCCTTTCTAGGCAGAGCGTCCGTGCGCTGCCAGCCGAACGGTAGCCACGGTGGCCGCACCATCGCCGTGTGCTTCAAGGGGACCCAGGACATCAACCGCTGGCTGGTAGCCAGTGGCTGGGCGATGGCGTCTCGCCGCTTCTCGCTGGAATACGTGCCTGCCGAGGACCAGGCCCGCGCCGCGCGGCTCGGGATCTGGAACGGAAGCTTCGTGCCGCCATGGGATTGGCGGGCGGGTCAGCGTCGGCAACGGGCTACCCGCGCGCCAGCCGCCGCTCCACGAAATCCAGCCGGTCCTGGCCCCAGAAGATCTCCTCGCCCACCACATAGCTCGGCGCCCCGAACACGCCCCGCGCCAGCGCCGCCTGCGTGTCCGCCGCCCGCCGCTCCAGCCATTGCGGATCAGCCCCCAGCGCCAGCACCGCCGCGCCGTCCAGCCCGCAGTCACTCACCAGCCGCGCCAGCGTCGCCGGCTCGGCCGGGTCCAGCTCCTCCTCCCACACCGCCTTCAGCACCCGGTGCGCCAGCCGGATCGCCGGCCCGTCGCCCATCGTCTCGCGCAGCCCGATCACGCAGGCGGCCGTCAGCGTCTCCGGCGTCGGGAAGTGCTTCGGCTGCAGCACGATCGGAATTCCCAGGAAATCGCGCCACCGCGCCAGTTCCATCATCCGGTACGCCTGCCGCTGCGGCGCCCGCTTCGGCAGCGGCAACCCGCCCGAGGCCGGGAAGATCGCCCCGAAATCCACCGGCCAGATCCGCAGGCTCGCCCCATGCGCGGCGCACATCGCCTCCAGCCGCGCCGCCCCCAGATGCGTCCACGGCGAATTCAACGACGCGTAGTAGTCCACATGCAGCGCCATGGCGGGATCCCCCGGGGTTGTTCCCCCCATCGTGGCCGTCCCGCGCCCGCCCGGCAAGCAGCTCGGCGTTTCCCCCTTATCGACGGACCGCCGCAATCGCCGCGCGCACCATTTTCGCGTCCTCCGCATCCGCCGGCAGCACCCCCACCAGCCGCTCCCACAGCCCCACCGCCTCATCCATCGCGCCCCGCTTGGCCGCCTCCACCCCCAGGTGCCACAGCGCCGCCGGATGCCTGGGATCGGCCGCATGCACGCGCTTCAG
Organism: Rhodospirillales bacterium; assembly: GCA_031424895.1. Taxonomy (GTDB): domain Bacteria; phylum Pseudomonadota; class Alphaproteobacteria; order Acetobacterales; family Acetobacteraceae; genus CAMDGX01. The sequence goes on along the minus strand of JANPIH010000368.1, from coordinate 64,310 downwards.
CAATTCCAGCGCCCGCGGCGGAAACGGTGCACCCGGCGCCAGCCCCTCCAGCCACGCCTGCGCCTCCGCCAGCGCGATCGCCATGTCGTCCGGCTGCAACGCCCCCGCCCTGGCATAGGCCGCCACCGACCGCTCCCGCTCGCCCAGCACCGAATAGGCCCGGCCCAGCCGCTGCCAGCCCTCCACATCGTCCGGCGCGCCCTCCAGCCGCTCGGCCAGCCGCTCCACCATGCCGCGGATCATCGCCGCCTGCGCCGCTGCGTCGGGCGGTTGCGCCGGCGATGGCAAGGCCGGTACCACCACCCCCGCCGCCTGCGCCGAAGCCGCCACCCGCCGCGCCACCTCCGCGCGGATCGCCACCCCCTCCGGCAAATCCTCCGCCAGCGCCAGCCACGCCGCGATCGCCGCCGCGTGCCGCCCGGCCTGCGCGTCAGCCAGCGCCAGGTAGAACCGCGCCACCGGGTTCTCCGGGTCCCCGTCCAGCACCCGCGCGAACCCCGAAGCCGCCACCTCGCCCACCACGCCCTCGGCGGCCAGCACCGAAGCCTCCAGCGCAGCCGCGCGCAAATCCGGCGAATCCGCCACCAGCACCAGCGCCCGCCGATACGCCTCGTTCGACGCCCGCCACTGGCCCAACGCCGCGCGCGTCCGCGCCAGCAGCAGCCAGGCCTCCCCATCCCCGGGCAACGCCGCCACCCGCTGCTCCAGCTCCACCGCCCCGCGCCGCAGCGCCGCCTCCTGCGGATCGACCGGCCTGGACGCCAGCGGCATCCCCGGCACCCCCGGCATCCCCTTCGCCAGGTAAACGCCCCCGGCCCCGCTCGCCGCCAACAGCACCAGCACCACCGCCAGCGCCGGGCTCCGCCCCGCCTTCGCGACAGCCCCCGCGCCGCCGGTACCTAGCAGCCGCCGCTGAATCTCCAGCCGCGCCGCCGCCGCCTCCGCCGGCCCGATCATCCCGCGCGCCGCATCCCGCTCCAGTTCGCGCATCTGGTCGCGATACACCGCCCGCCCGAACGCCTCGCGCTCCGGCCCCGCCACCCCGCCGCGCAACAGCGGCACCATCACCGCCAGCAGCACCAGCACCGCCAGCCCGCCCGCCACCAGGGCAAAGCTGATCACCGCCTTCCCTCCTCGTCGCGCAGCAACGCCGCCAGCCGCACCTCCTCCTCCGCCGACAGCTTCTGCGGCCCCACCCCGCCCGCCCGCCGCCGCAACGCCAGTACCGTCACCACGCCCCCCACCAGCAACACCGCGAACGGCCCGAACCACAGCACCCAGGTATCGGCGCGCACCGGCGGGCGCAGCAGCACGAAATCGCCATACCGCGCGACCAGGAAACCCATCGCGGCCCGGTCATCGTCCCCCGCCGCCAACCGCTCGCGCAGCAGCACCCGGATGTCGCGCGCCAGCGGTGCCGCGGAATCGTCGACCGACTCGTTCTGGCACACCACGCAGCGCAACTCGCGCGACAGCGCCCGCGCCCGCGCCTCCAGCGCCGGATCGCCCAGCCGCTCGTCGGGCAACACCGCCCAGGCGGGCGCCATGAGCACAAACAGCAGCAAAAAAACCCTCACGGCCGCTCCAACGCCCGCACCAGCGGCAGCAACTCCCGCTCCACCACCAAAGGCGTCAGCGCCCCCACGAATCGCTTGCGGATATGCCCCGCCCGATCCACCACATAGGTCTCCGGCACCCCATACAGCCCGAAATCGATCCCCACCCGCCCGTCGCGGTCCACCCCCACGCCGCGATACGGATCGCCCAGCTCCGCCAGGAACCGGCGGGAGTCCTCCGGCCGGTCCTTGTAGGCGATGCCCACCACATGAACTCGCTCCTGCCGCGCCAGCCGCAACAGCAGCGGATGCTCCACCCGGCACGGCGCGCACCAGCTGGCAAAGAAGTTCACCACCACCACCCCGCCGCGCAGCCCCGCGGCCGTTACCCCGCCGCCGTCGCCCAACCCAGGCAGCACGAACGCCGGCATCGGCCGGTCGATCAGCGCCGACGGCAACTCCCGCGGGTCGCGCCCCGAAAACAGCGCCACGCCGAAATACCCCGCCAGCGCCGCGAACAACGCCAGCGGCACGAAATACACCCACCGGCCCACGCGCTATTCCGCCGCCGCCGGAACCGCCGCCGCCCGCCGCGCCGCCACCCCCACCCGCCACCGCCGGTCGGTCAGGCTCACCACGCCCCCCAGCGCCATCACCAGCGCCCCCAGCCAGATCCACGAAACGATCGGCTTGTGATACGCCCGAATTGTCCACCCCGAGGCCGGGTCGCCCTCGCCCAGCGCCAGGTACAGGTCGGCCGCAAGCCCGGTGCGGATCGCCGTCAACGACGTCGTCTGGCCCTGCACCGTGAACAGCCGCCGCTGCGGCCGCATCACGTCCACCACCACGCCCCCGCGCCGCACCTCCACCTCCGCCTCGTCGGCGATGAAGTTCGGCCCCGGCACCCGCCGCACCTCGCGCAGCACCAGCTCATACCCGGCCAGCGCAATCCGGTCCCCGGCCCGCAGCGACTCGATCCGCTCCTGCTCGAACGCCTGGCCCGCAATCCCCGCCACCATCACCGCCATGCCGAAATGCGCCGCCGACATGCCATACGCCGCCCGCGGCAACCCCGCCGCCCGCCGCCAGCTGTCGCGCAACGGCACCCGGAACAGCCGCACCCGCTCGCCCCATTCCGACAGAACCCCCGCCGCGATCCACGCCGCCAGCCCCAGCCCCAGCACCGCCAGCACCGGCCCGAACCCCGCCCACCACAACCCGCCCAGCACCACGGCCAGCGCACAGCCAAACGCCACCCACAGCCGCTGCAACGCCGCCAGCAAATCCCCCCGCTTCCACGCCAGCAACGGCCCCACCACCATCGCCATCAGCAACGGCACCATCAGCGGCAGGAACGTCCCGTTGAAGAACGGCGGCCCCACCGAAATCTTCGCCCCGCCCACCGCATCCAGGAACAGCGGATACAGCGTGCCCAACAGCACCGTCGCCGTCGCCGTCGCCAGCAGCAGGTTGTTGAAAACCAGCGCCCCCTCGCGCGAAATGGGCGCGAACAACCCGCCCCCCTGCAACGCCGGCGCCCGCACCGCATACAGCACCAGCGACCCGCCGATCGCCAGCACCAGCAGCCCCAGGATGAACACCCCGCGCTCCGGATCGACCGCGAAGGCATGCACCGAGCTCAGCACCCCACTGCGCACTAGGAACGTGCCCACCAGCGCCAACGAGAACGTCAGCAACGCCAGCAGGATCGTCCAGCTCTTCATCGTGTCCCGCCGCTCCACGACGATCGCCGAATGGATCAGCGCCGTGCCCGAAAGCCACGGCAGCAGCGAGGCATTCTCCACCGGGTCCCAGAACCACCACCCGCCCCAACCCAGCGTGTAGTAAGCCCACCACGACCCCAGCGCGATGCCCACCGTCAACGCGCACCACGACACCAACGCCCACGGCCGCACCCACCGCGCCCACGCCGCATCCACCCGCCCCTCGATCAGCGCCGCGACGGCAAAGGCGAACGCCACCGACGAACCGACATACCCCAGGTACAGAAACGGCGGATGGAACGCCAGGCCGGGGTCCTGCAACACCGGGTTCAACCCGTTCCCGTCCCCCGGCGTCGGAATCATCCGCTCGAACGGGTTGGACGTAGCCAGGATGAACAACAGGAACCCCGACGCCACCATTCCCTGAACCGACAGCACCCGCGCCCGCAACTCGCGCGGCAGATTGTCCCCGAACACCGCCACCGCCGCCCCGCACAACGCCAGGATCAGCACCCACAGCAGCATGGAACCCTCGTGGTTCCCCCATACGCCGCTGATCTTGTACAGCAACGGCTTGGCCGAATGACTGTTCTGAACCACGTTGGCGACACTGAAATCGCTGGTCACATAGGCATGGGTCAACGCCGCGAACGACAGCGCCACCAAGGCAAACTGCCCCAACGCCGCACTCCGTCCCACCTCCATCCACCCCACCAGCCGCCGCGACGCCCCAGCCATCGGAACCACAGCCTGAATCAGCGCCAGGAACAACGCCAACGCCAACGCAAAATGGCCAAGCTCGATGATCATGCAAAACCGCCCAGAACCGCAGGTGGTCTAGCGGATCGAAGCCGCAAGGGTCAAAGCGGAAGGCCAGGGGCGCTGCCCATCGCGACGCGAAGTCGCGCCGCGGGAGCCCCGCCGGGGCGTCGCCCCGGGTCCCAATTATTAAGAGAAAAAAAACCTTGCGGCGGTGTGCCGATAGGGATAGAAACAAAACATGAACACACAAAGGACGCATCCCCCGGCCGACGCCATGCCACTGGCGCGCGAAATCGCGCGCCAGGTCGAGATCATCCTCGGCGGCCTCCTCGCCATGATGGAAATCCGCACCCACCTCCTCGGGCTCTTCGCCGCTCCGCTTTGCCGTCGCATCAACCGCATCCGCGAGCGCCTGGTCCGCCTGCTGATCAACCTCGCCGAAGGCCGCCTCCCGCGCCCCCACACTCCCCGTCCCGCCCCGGCGGAACCCCGCACCCGCAAGCCCGTCATCCCCACGCCCCAGGCCCATCTCTGGATCATCCGCAAGCTCGGCTGGCAGGCGTCCGGCTTCGCCAGCCAACTCAACACCCTGCTGCACGCCCCGGGCATGGCCGCCACCATCGCCGCCTCCCCCGGCGCCACCCGCACCCTGCGCCCGCTGTGCCGCCTGCTGGGCATCGATCTCCCCGCCCAACTGCGTCCCGCGCCCCGGCCCACGCCACCACCACGCCCATCCGCGCGTCCCGCTTCGCCGCCACGCCCAGCGCCACGTCCGGCGCCATCCGCCCCGCCCGGCACGCCCGACCGTCCCCTGCCGGCCTACGTCCGCGCGACCGTGCGCGCCTGGAAGCGCCACGAACCGAAAACCACCTGACGCGCGCCGCAAACCCACGACCATAATATTGCGATATTGTAACATTCAGCAGAACAGCTAAAGCGCGTCCGCCTGCGTCTCCCCGGTGCGTATCCGCACCACGCGCCCCAGATCGGTCACGAAGATCTTGCCATCGCCGATCCGCCCTGTCCGCGCCCCGCGCTGGATCGCCTCCACCACGGCATCGACCAGCCCGTCCTCCACCATGATCTCAAGCTTCGCCTTCGGCAGCAGGTTGGTGGTGTATTCCGCCCCACGGTAGATTTCCGCATGCCCCTTCTGCCGGCCGTAGCCGCGCGCCTCCGTCACGGTCATCCCGGCCACCCCCAGCGGCGCCAGCGCATCGCGAACGTCGTCCAGCTTGTGCGGCTTGATCACCGCAATCACCAGCTTCACCAGGCTCTCCGCGGTTGTTGCCCGCCGTGGTTGTGCCATTCCCTCCCTTCCCTCGTCAGCCCAAATCCGTCCCCGCCGGCCCGTCGCCGCGATTTTTTGCGGTGTCGGGCTGGACGGCGCCGCGGATGTGACCGATGTTCGACACGTTCGGCGCGTCGATCGGCGTGTCCGGCAGCCGGCCTTGGCGAAATGGCGAAGCGCGTCACCAACGCCTTGGTCCGTCGCCCCGGCCGTGTCGCGAGGCCGGGCGCCGCGGAGCAGGCGCGGCCCTTCTCGCACCATGGACCGTGTCAACGCCGCTGTTCCGGAAGGACGACTCATGCCCATCTTTCGCCGCACCCTGCTCGCCGCAGGGACCACCACGCTGGCTGCCACCCTGGCCGCTCCGGCCATCCTCCGCGCCCAATCCACCAGCGCGCCGATCCGCATCGGCGAGGTCAATTCCTACACCGCCATCCCCGCCTTCACCCTGCCCTACCGCCTCGGCTGGCAGCTGGCGGTGGAACAGGTCAACGCCGCCGGCGGCGTCCTCGGCCGCAAGCTGGAAGTCATCAGCCACGACGACGCCGGAAAGCCGCAGGATGCCGTCCGTCTCGCCAGCGCCCTGCTCGACGAAAGCCGCGTCGACCTGCTCGCCGGCGGCTTCCTCTCCAACGTCGGCCTCGCGTTGAGCGACGTAGCCCGCCAGCGCAAGCGCCTGTTCGTCGCCAGCGAACCGCTGACCGACGCGTTGGTCTGGGAACAGGGCCATCGCTACTGCTACCGCCTGCGCCCCAGCACCTACATGCAGGTGTCGATGCTGGTCGACGACGCGGTGAAGCTGGGCGCCAAGCGCTGGGTCACCGTCTCGCCCAACTACGAATACGGCCAGTCCCTGGTGAAATGGTTCAAGCTGCTGATGCAGCAGCGCCAGCCCGGCATCGAATTCGTCGCCGAGCAATGGCCCGCCCTCGGCCGCATCGATGCCGGCGCCACCGCCGCCGCCCTGGCCCAGGCCCGGCCAGACGCCATCTTCAACGGCACCTTCGGCCCCGACCTCACCAACTTCGTCCGCCAGGGCAACACCCGCGGCCTTTTCGAAAAGCGCGGCGTCGTCAGCGTCCTGACCGGCGAGCCCGAATACCTCGAACCCCTCGGCGACGAGACGCCCGAAGGCTGGATCGTCACCGGCTGGCCGATCGAAACCGTCACCGACCCCACCAACCGCGCCTTCATCGACGCCTACACGAAGCGGTTCAACGAGGCCCCGAAGATGGGCAGCGTGGTCGGCCACGCCACCATCACCGCAATCGCCGCCGGCATCGCCAAGTCCGGCTCGGTCGAAACCGAGGCAATGGCCGACGGCTTCAAGGGCGCCCGTTTCCCCACCCCCTTTGGCCCCGCAATCTGGCGGCACCAGGACAACCAGGGCACGCTCGGCACCTTCGTCGGCCGCACCACGGTGAAGAACGGCCGCGGCCAGATGGTCGACTGGCGCTATGTCGATGGCGCCGACGCGATGCCGAGCGACGACGAGGTCCGCAGGTTGCGGCCCGCTTGACGCGATCCCGCCGCCGGGGACAATGACCCCGTGGACGTCATCGTCCTCCAACTCCTGACCGGCCTGGCCGGCGCTTCCACCCTGTTCCTCGTCGCCGCGGGGCTCACGGTGATCTTCGGCGTCACCCGGGTGGTGAACTTCTCCCACGGCAGCCTCTACATGCTGGGCGCCTTCATCGCCTGGAGCATCCTGACGCGCCTGCCGCGGGAGCCGGAGTTCTTCATCCTTGGCATCCTGGCCACCGCCATCGCCACCGCGGCGACCGGCGCGCTGCTGGAGGTGGCGCTGCTGCGCCGCATCTACCGCGCGCCGGAGTTGCTGCAATTGCTGGCGACCTTCGGCGTGGTGCTGGTGGTGCAGGATGCGGCGCTGTTCCTGTGGGGCCCGGTCGACCTGTCGCTGTCCCGCCCGCGCTGGCTGCGCGGCGCGATCGAGGTGATGGGGCTGCGCTTCCCACTCTACGATGCCGCGCTGATCGCCATCGGGCCTTCGGTGCTGGGCCTGCTGCTGCTGCTGTTTCACCGCACCCGCTGGGGCCTGCTGGTCCGCGCCGCAACGCAGGACCGGGACATGGCGGCGGCGCTGGGGGTGGATCAGCGCATGCTGTTCACCTCCGTCTTCGCCCTCGGCGCCGGGCTGGCCGGGCTGGGCGGCGCGCTGGCCCTGCCGCAGGGTTCGGCCAACCTGAACATGGACCTCGCCGTCATCGCCGATGCCTTCGTGGTGGTGGTGGTCGGCGGCATGGGCAGCCTGGGCGGGGCCTTCCTCGCCGCCCTGCTGATCGGCGTGCTGAACGCCTTCGGCATCGTGCTGGTGCCCAAGATCACGCTGGTGCTGGTGTTCCTGGTGATGGCCGTGGTCCTGGTGCTCCGCCCGCACGGCCTGCTCGGCCGGCCGCAGGCGATGGCGCGGGCAGAGGTCGAGGCCCTGTCCCCCATCCGCCCCGCCCCGCCTGCGTTGCAGATACTGGGCGCTGTCGCCCTGGCCCTCGCAATCGCCGCGCCGTTCCTGGCCGGGCCGTACCTGCTGACGGTGCTGACCGAGGCCGCCGTCGCCGTGCTGTTCGCCGCAGCCCTGCATGTGATGATGGGCCCGGGCGGCATGGCAAGCTTCGGCCACGCCGCCTGGTTCGGCATCGGCGCCTATGCCGCCGCCTTCGCCGCGAAGTCGCTCGCCGCCCCGATGGCCGTCGGCCTGCTGCTGGCCCCGCTGGCGGCCGGCGCGGTCGCGTTGGCGGTCGGCGGCTTCGTGGTGCGGATGTCCGGCGTGTACCTGGCCATGCTGACCCTCGCCTTCGCCCAGATCGCCTGGGCGGTGGCGTTCCAGTGGGTGGATGTCACCGGCGGCGATAACGGCGTGCTCGGCGTCTGGCCCGATCCCTGGGCCGCCAATCCCTGGACGCTGTACTGGCTCGCCCTGGTGCTGTGCATCGGCGGGGCGCTGCTGTTGCGCCGCGCGCTGTTCGCCCCGTTCGGCTTCGCGCTGCGGGCCAGCCGCGATTCGGCGCTGCGGGCGGAGGCGATCGGGCTGGACACCACAAGCCTGCGCCTGGCCGCCTTCGTGCTCGCAGGGGCCGCGGCCGGCCTGTCGGGTGCGGTGTTCGCCTATGCCAAGGGCAGCGTGTTCCCCACCTACATGGCCATCCCGCATTCAGTCGATGCGCTGGTGATGGTGCTGCTGGGCGGGGTGCAGACGATGGCCGGGCCGGTCGTGGGCGCGGTCTCCTACACCCTGCTGCATTCCTGGCTGCTGACCAGCGACCTGTGGCGGCTGAAGCTCGGCCTGCTGATCGTGGTTCTGGTGCTGGCCTTCCCCGCCGGCATCGCCGGGGCCGCCGCTTCGGCATGGGCGCGGGTGCGGCGATGACGGCCTTGGCGGTAAATGGCCTCCGCAAAAGTTTCGGCGGCATCGAGGCGGTCGCCGATGTCTCCTTCGCGGTCGAGCCTGGCGAGATGCTGGCCCTGATCGGCCCGAACGGCGCGGGCAAGTCCACCTGCTTCAACATAGTCGGCGGCCAGTTGCGCCCCGATGCCGGCCAGGTATTGCTCGCTGGCCAGGACATCACCGGCCGACCGCCGCGCGCCATCTGGCGGCTGGGCGTGGGCCGGACCTTCCAGGTGACGGCCACCTTCGCCAGCATGACGGTGCGCGAGAACGTGCAGACCGCCCTGCTGTCCCACCACCGCCGCATCTGGCGGTTCTGGGAAAGTGCCGACGGCCATGCCATCGCCCAGGCCGATGCCCTGCTGGACCGCGTCGGCATGGCCGACCAGGCGCAGCGCCCCGCCGGCGTGCTTGCCTATGGCGACCTCAAGCGGCTGGAACTGGCCATGGCGCTGGCCCATGCCCCCCGCCTGCTGCTGATGGACGAGCCCACCGCCGGCATGGCGCCCGCCGAGCGCGGCGCGCTGATGGCGTTGACGCGGACCATCGCGAAGCAGGAAAATGTCGCCGTGCTGTTCACCGAGCACGACATGGACGTGGTGTTCGCCGCCGCCGACCGCATCCTGGTGCTGCATCGCGGCCGGTTGATCGCCGGCGGCGCCCCGGCCGAGGTGCGGGCGCATCCCGAGGTGCGGGCGGTCTATCTGGGCGGGCACGCCTGATGTTCTCGGTGGAAAACCTCCATGCCGGCTACGGCCAGGCCGTCATCCTGCGCGGCGTGTCCTTCGCACTGTCCGCCGGCGAGGTGCTGGTGCTGCTGGGCCGCAACGGGGCGGGCAAAAGCACGACGATGAAGGCGCTGATCGGCCTGGTCCGCCCCACCGCCGGGCGCATCCTGCTGGACGGGCGCGACATCGCGGGGCAGGACCCCCACCGCATCGCCCGCGCCGGGCTCGGCTGGGTGCCGGAGGAACGGCGCATCTTCCCCGACCTGACCGTCGCCGAGAACCTGGAAGTCGGCCGCCGCCTGCCTGCCGATGCGCGGCCGGCCTGGACGCCGGAGCGGCTGTTCGCGCTGTTCCCCAACCTGGCCAGCCTGCGCCACCGGCCCGGCAACCGGATCAGCGGCGGCGAGCAGCAGATGCTGGCGATCGCCCGCACCTTGATGGGCAACCCGCGCCTGCTGCTGCTGGACGAGCCGAGCGAAGGCCTGGCGCCAGTGATCGTCGACCAGATGGCCCAGGTGATCCTGGCGCTGAAGGCCGAAGGGGCAACCGTGCTGCTGGCCGAACAGAACCTCGGCTTCGCCGCCCGGGTGGGCGACCGCGCGGTGATCCTGGAAACCGGGGCGATCGTTTGGGAGGGGACGATGGCGGCGCTGATGCATGACGAAGCGGTGCGGGGGCGGCATCTGCAAGTGTAGGGAAGGCCTTCTTTTTGTGAACAAAAAAAAGCAAAAAAACTTTTCCCAATATAGAAAGCCGAGAGATGAACGTTTTTTTGTTTCCCGCGGCACCGACGTACGCTCAACAGTTCCTTATCGCAACTTATGCCGGCAGCACGGCACGCAGGGAGGAATGCACCACCGCGAACAACGGCCCCGGCGCCACCAGTGCGGCCAGCAGCGCCGGGACCTCGGCCTCCTCCCGCACCACCATGACGGGATATCCATACGCTGCACCCATCATCGCGAGGTCCGGATTGACCAGGTCCGTCCCGCTCACCCGGCCAGGATGCGCCCGCTCCTGGTGAATGCGGATCGAGGCGTAGCTGCCGTTCTCGCTCAGCAGCACCTTGAGGTTCGCCCCACGCGCCGCCGCCACCGCCAGCTCGCTGCCGGTCATCAGGAAGCCGCCATCGCCGACGGCACAGATCACCGGCCGATCCGGATGGCGCAATGCCGCGGCCACGGCCGCCGGCATCCCGTAGCCCATGGAGCCGGCGATCGGCGCCAGCAAACGCTGCCCAAGCTTCCATGCCACCTTGCGGTAGAACGGCGCCCCAAACGTCCCGGCATCCAGCGTCACGATAGCATCGTCCGCCAGCATCGGCCCCAACGCCGCCACCACGTTCGCGAACACCACCCCATCTCCCGCGGTCCGCGGCACCCACGCCGCATCGGCCGACTGGATCGCCCGCAGTTCCGCATTCCACGCTGCCCGCCCGGCCGGCGCCCCGGCATTGCGCTGGCCCAGCGCCGCCAGCACCGGCCCCGCATGCGCCGCCAACGCCAACGCCGTCTCGAACCGCCAGCCAAGCCACGACGCATCCGCGCACACATGCACCAGCCGCTGCCCCTGCGCCGGGAACGAATAGCCCTGCGTCGTGATGTCCCCCAGCCGCGTTCCCAGGGCGATCACTAGGTCGGCCCGGGCGAACGCCTCGCGCTGCGCCTGGGGATTGGAGAGCCCCATGTCCCCCGCGTAAAGCGGATGGGCGTTCGCAAACAGGTCCTGCCGCCGGAAGCTCACCGCTACCGGCACCTGCCATCGTTCGGCAAACGCCCGCAGTGCCTCCCGCCCGCCCACCCGATCCAAGTCGCCGCCGGCGATCACCACCGGACGCTCCGCCCCCCGCAGCATTTCCGCCAACCGGTCCGCACTCTCCACCGACGGCCCCGCATCGCTCGCCACCACCGGTGCCAATGCGCCCCGCCCGCACGGCTCGGCCAGCACATCCTCCGGCACGACCAGCACCGCCGGCCCCGGCACCCCGGTCAGCATCGCCGACCACGCCCGCGACACCAGCTCCGCCACCTGCCCCGGATTCACCGCCTCGCCAACGAACTTCGCCACCCCTTCGAACATCCTCGCGTAGTCGATCTCCTGGAACGCCCGCGCCCGCAGGTCCCGCGCCTCCACCTGCCCGACGATCAGCAGCACCGGCACCGCATCCTGCTGCGCGGTATGGATCGCGATCGAGGCATTGCACGCGCCGGGTCCCCGGCTCACCAGCGCCACACCGGGCACCCCGGTCAGCCTGGCGTCGGCCAACGCCATGAACCCGGCCCCGCTCTCATGCCGGCAGGTGACCAGGTCGATGCTGGGATGGGCATGCAGCGCATCGAGCACCGCCACATAGGATTCGCCCGGCACGCAGAACGCGCGGGTGACGCCTTGCGCGGCGAGGAAGGAAACAAGCACGTCCGCGGCGGTCTTCATCCGCGCAGCTTGGCCGCCCCGCCCTTGCGTGTCGAGCGCCCCAGCCATCGCCGCACCCGCAATGCGTAGTCCCGCCACTCCCGCCCGAACCGCGCGTTCAGGTGCGCCTCCTCCCGCGCGATCGCCAGCTGCGCCGCCAGGGCTGCCGCAAGGAAGGCGATCGGCACGAACCAGGCGATTGAAAACGCCAGCCCCGCGCCCAGCAGCAGCATCGTGTTGCCGAGGTAGATCGGGTTGCGGCTGAACGCGAACGGCCCGTGCGTCACCAACGCTGTCGCCGCCCGGTGCGGCAGGATGTTGGCGCGGCGTCGCCACATCGTTACCATCGCCCATAGATCCAGTGCCACCCCCGCCACCAGCAATGCGTCGCCGAACAGCCGCACCGCCGGCCACTGCGCCCCCACCCACCACGCCGGCAGCGGCGCCGCCCGATGAAGCAACAACGCCAGCACCGCTCCCCCGCCATACAGCAGGGGCGGCCAGGGAATGGTGTTCGGGCGGGCGCTGCGATCATGATCCATTCGGGCAGCATAACCGAAACGCCGCGTATTGACCTGTCCCGTCCGCGCCGCCCATGCTTTGTCGACAATCATCCGCTGGGGCGAACCCGGGGTTGGAGGACGCGATGACCACAGCGCTGGCGGGACTCCGCGTGCTCGACCTCAGCGACAGCATCGCGGGCCAGTTCTGCACCCGCATGCTGGCCGATTTCGGCGCCGAGGTGCTGCTCGTCGAACCGCAAGCCGGCAGCCCAATCCGCCACGCCGCCCCGCGCGGGCCGGACGGCGGCAGCCTCGCCTTCTTCCACCTCAACACCGGCAAGGCCTCGGTCGCGCTGGATGCGTCCCCCGCCGGCCAGGCCCGCCTGTTCGCCCTCGCCGCCGGGGCCGACGCCATCGTCATCGGCCCCGGCACTGACCGCATCGCACTCGCCGCCGCCGCGCCGGATGCCGTGATCGCCACCGTCTCGTCGTTCGGCACCGACGGGCCTTGGCGCGACTGGGCCGGCTGCGAGATGATCTACCAGGCGGTCGCCGGGCTGATGCATGCTTCCGGCGACGGCACCCGCGAACCGCTGTACGGCTGCGGGGACCGCGCCAGCTATGGGGCCGGCGCCTCGGCCTGCATCGCCGTTCTCGCCGGGCTGTTCGCCCGCGGGCGCTGGGGTATCGGCCAGGAGGCGGCGGTCGACATCGCGACCTCGGCTGCCTGCATGGCCAACCCCTTCGTCACCCAGTTCCTCTACAACGGCCTCGTGGAACCGCGCGCCAGCCGCCGCATGCCGCTCGGCCTGTTGCGCTGCGCTGATGGCTGGGTCGGGTTCTGGCTGCATCTCCACCTGTATGCCCCGATGATGGCCGCCATCGGCCTCGCAGCCCACGCCGACGATCAGCGCTTCAAGCCGGCGAAATCGCGGCTGGAGCACTGGTCGGATTTTGTCGCCCTGCTGCAGGACAAGGTCGCCTCTGAGACCGCCGACGCCGTGCTGGCGAAACTGCAATCCGCTCGCGTCGTCGCCGCCCGCTGCTACAGCCTCACCCAGTTGCGCGACGATTGCCCACACCTCGCCGAGCGCGGCTACTGGGAGTTGATCGAAACACCGGCCGGCCCCCGCCCGATCCTCGGTCCGCAGTTCCGCATGTCCGCCACGCCGCGCACGCCGCGTAGCGCGCCACCACCGATCGGCAACGTCGCCGGCTTCTCCGCCCCCCGTCGCACCATCCCGCCTGCCGCGCCGCCGCCCGCCGGCACCGGGCCGCTCGCCGGGCTGCGCGTGGTGGAGTTCACCACCGCCTGGGCGGGGCCGATGGCCGGGCGCATCCTGGCCTGGCTCGGCGCGGAGGTGATCCATGTGGAATCCGCCAGCCGCACCGATTCCTGGCGCATGGTCGGCCAGGTGTTCAACCCGACGCGCTTCCCCGCCGACGGCGCCGGCGACCGGCCGTGGGACCGCTGCGCGCTGTTCAATTCGCAGAACGCCAACAAGCAGTCGCTGAGCCTGGAGATCAAGCAGCCGGAGGCCAAGGCCGCCATGCTGCGCATCCTGGCCGACACCGACATCGTGCTGTGCAACTTCACCGCCGGCACGCTCGACCGCATGGGCTTCGGGCACGCGGCGCTGAAGGCGATCCGGCCGGACATCATCGTCGCCGAGATGCCAGCCTTCGGGTCGTCCGGCCCGCTCTCCCACGCCACGGCGATCGGCCCGTCGATGGAGATGGCCGCTGGGATGGCCGGCATGATCGGCTATCCAGGCGGCAAGCCGACCGTCACCGGCCCCACCTATCCCGACCCGATCGGTGCGCTGCACGGGGCCGTCGCAGTGCTGACCGCCCTGCTGCACCGCCAGGCCACCGGCCAGGGACAGCATATCGAGGTGCCGCAGGTGGAAGCCGCGATGCACTTCATCGGCGAGCACATCCTCGCGGCGCTGGCCACCGGCACCAACCCGGAGCCCGCCGGCAACCGCGTTGCCTGGGCCGTGCCGCACGATGCCTTCCCGACCGTGGGCCGCGACCAGTGGATCGCCATCGCCGCCACCACGGACGCCGCCTTCCAGGCGCTGTGCGCCGCCATCGCCCGCCCCGACCTCGCCCGCTTCGCCACCCTGGCCGAGCGCCGCGCGCACGAGGACGAGATTGCCGCCGCCGTCGCCGGCTGGGCCTGCACGCAGGACAAGCATGAAGCCGCGACCCTGCTTCAGTCGCTCGGCATCGCGGCGGCCGCGGTGCATGACGGCTCCGACGGCGCGCGCAGCCCCTACCTCGCTGCGCGCGGCTGGTTCACCGAGGTGGACCACGCCGATCTCGGCCGCACGATCCAGGAGGGGCTGCCGATGGCCCTATCCCGCACGCCCGGCAGCAATCGCACCGCCGCCCCCTGCCTCGGCCAGCACACACATGCGATCCTGCGCGACATGGCCGGGCTGTCGGCCCAGCAGATCGCGGCGCTGGATGCCGCCGGCGCCACTTCGGCCACCCCAGTATAGGACCAAGCGATGCCCCCCTACCGCACCGTGCTGTACGACGTGGCCAACCACATCTGCACCATCACCCTGAACCGCCCGCAGCAGCGCAACGCGCAAAGCACCGAGCTGCTGCGCGAGTTGGACCACGCCATCCTTGCCGCCGGGGCCGACCCCGGCGTGCGCGTCATCATCCTGACCGGCGCAGGCGACCACTTCTCCGCCGGCCACGACATCGGCACCGCCGACGAGATGGCCTACCGCGCCGCCAACCCGCTCGACCCGGGCATTCGCGGCTTCTACGACCGCACCTGGTCGCTGTTTGTCGACATGCACTTGCGCTGGCGCAACGTGCCGACGCCGATGATCGCTGCGGTGCAGGGGTATTGCATCTTCGGCGGCTGGATGATCGCCAGCACCGCCGACGTGGTGTTCGCCGCCGACGACGCGATGTTCCTGGCCTCGCTGTTCCAGTATTTCTCGGTGCCGTGGGACGTGCATCCGCGACGGGCCAAGGAGATCCTGTTCCAGGGCAAGTTCGTCGACGCCGGGCAGGCCAAGGAACTGGGCCTGGTCAACCGCGTGGTGGCGCGCGGGCAGCTGATGGACGCGGTGATGGCCTATGCCGCGGATGTGGCGGCCAACGACCCGCAGCAGATGCGCATGGTGAAGCGCGCGGTGAACTCGGCGCAGGACACGATGGGCTTCACCGCGGCGATCACCGGCGCGCACAGCCACTACATGCTCACCTGGGCGACCGAGAAGGACCCGGGCTACACGCTCGCCGTGCCGGGCCAGCCGCGACGGCCGATGGTGCAGATCGCGCTGGAACGCTACCGGCGGGACCAGGTGCGCGATGTGCCAGATGCGCCGCGGCAGGCGGGGGAAGGGGCAGGGTAAGCACGGGGGCGTTGCCCCCGAACCCCTACCAGGGGGCCGAGCCCCCTGGACCCTCATATTCTAAGTCATGGGGTCTGGGGCCGCCGGCCCCAGCGGGTCCAGGGCGGCGCCCTGGCCTTTCTTGCGAAGGAACTGTCGATGCCTGTCACCCGCCTCCTGATCGCCAATCGCGGCGAGATCGCCATCCGCATCGCCCGCAGCGCGGCCGAGTTGGGCATTGCCACCGTGGCGGTGCATTCCGCCGACGATGCGCAATCGCTGCATGTGCGCGCAGCCGATGAGGCGCGGGCGCTGAGCGGACAGGGGGCGGCGGCGTATCTCGACGCGGCGCAGGTCGTGGCGGTGGCGAAGGAGGCTGGGTGCGATGCGATCCATCCCGGCTATGGCTTCATCAGCGAGAATGCCGGCTTTGCCCGGCTGTGTGCCGCGGCCGGCATTGCGTTCGTCGGGCCGCAGCCGGAGGTGCTGGACCTGTTCGGCGACAAGGCCCGCGCGCGGCGCTTCGCGGCGGAGCATGGCGTGGACATCGTGGCCGGCACCGACGGGCCGACGACGCTGGAGCAGGCGCAGGCTTTCCTGGCCGATCTCGGGCCGGGGGGCGCCATCATGGTCAAGGCGCTGGCGGGCGGCGGCGGGAGGGGCATGCGGCCGGTGACGGATGCGGCGCAATTGCCGGCGGCGTTCGAGCGCTGCCGGGCGGAGGCGCTGTCGGCGTTCGGCAACGGTGATTTGTATGTCGAACGGCTGTTCGTGCATCCGCGGCATGTGGAGGTGCAGGTGCTGGGCGACGGCACCGGGGCGGTGGCGCATCTGTGGGAGCGGGAGTGCTCGATCCAGCGCGAGCGACAGAAGATCGTGGAGATCGCGCCCGCACCGTTCCTGCGCCCGGCGGTGCGGGACCGGCTGCTGGCGGCGGCAGTGAAGCTGGCGTCGGCGGCGAAGTATCGCGGGGCCGGGACGTTCGAGTTCCTGGTTGACGCCGCGGTCGAGGGGGATGGCGCGGCGATCGCGTTCATCGAGGCGAATGCGCGGTTGCAGGTGGAGCATACGGTGACCGAGGAGGTGACCGGGGTCGACCTGGTCGCCGCGCAATTGGGCATCGCCGGGGGTGCGACGCTGGCGTTGCTGGGGCTGACACAAGCAGAAATTCCGGCGCCGCGCGGCATGGCGTTGCAGGCGCGGGTGAACCTGGAGACGATGCAGCCGGATGGCAGCGTGAAGGGGGCGGGCGGCGTGCTGTCGGCCTATGATCCGCCGAGCGGGCCGGGGGTGCGCGTGGATGGCTACGGCTATGCCGGCTATCGCACCAATCCGCGCTTCGACAGCCTGCTGGCCAAGGTGATCGTCCATGCCCGCACCGGCGATTTTCCGCAGCTGGCCGCCAAGGCCGGGCGGGCGCTGGCGGAGTTTCGGCTGGCGGGTGCGGCGTCGAACATCGGCTTTCTCCAGGCGCTGCTGGCCCATCCGGCGCTGCTGGCCGGGCGGTTGCACACGAATTTCGTCGCGGAGCACATCGCGGCACTGACGGCGGCCGAGGCGGCGCCCGCGAAATGGTTCGCCCCTGCGGGAGTTGCTGCCCCGAGGCGCGCCGGGGCGCGGCTGGAATCGCGCGACCCGCTGGCGATCGTGGACTACGGCAAGGAAACCGTGGCCGAGGAGGCGGCAGCGGAGCCTGGCGAAGAGGCGCTCGGGCCCGAAGGCACGGTGCCGCTGCGCGCGCCGATGCAGGGCACCATCGTGTCGCTGAGCGTGGCGGACGGCGCGACAGTGCAGCCGGGGCAGGAGATCATGGTGATGGAGGCGATGAAGATGCAGCACAGCATCGCCGCCGCCGCGTCGGGCATCGTGCGCGGCTTCGTCGTCGAGGCCGGGGAGACGGTGTTCGAGGGCGCGCCGCTGGCCTTCATCGAGGAGCGGCCGGAGCTGGGTGGCGCGGTGCGGGAGGCGACGAAGGTCGATCTCGATCATATCCGCCCGGACCTCGCCGAGGTGCTGGAGCGCCATCGCCGCACCAGAGACGAGGCGCGGCCGAAGGCGGTGGCGCGGCGGCGCGCGACCGGGCAGCGCACGGCGCGGGAGAATATTTCCGATCTGGTCGACCCCGGGACGTTCGTTGAGTATGGCGCGCTGGCGCTGGCCGCCCGGCGGCGGACGCATTCGGTGGAGCAGCTGGTGGAGGAGTCGCCGGCCGACGGGATCATCCTGGGGCTCGGCACCGTCAACGGCCAGGACTTCCCCGAGGAGCAGGGCCGCGCCGCCGTGGCGCATTACGACTACACCGTGATGGCCGGCACGCAGGGGCGCAACGGCCACCGCAAGCAGGACCGGTTCTTCGAGCTGGCGCATGACCTGCGCATCCCGGTGGTGCTGTTCGCCGAGGGCGGCGGCGGGCGGGGGAGCGATTCGGATGCCATCGGCGGGTCGGAGACCGACACGTTCTATCGTTTTGCCGCGCTGTCCGGCGGCGCGCCGGTGATCGGGATCGCCTCCGGCAAGTGTTTCGCCGGCAATGCGGTGATGCTGGGCTGCTGCGACGTGATCATCGCCACCGCCAACGCCAATATCGGCATGGCCGGCCCGGCGATGATCGAGGGTGGCGGGCTGGGCGTGTATCGGCCGGAGGAGATCGGGCCGATGTCGGTCACGGTGCCGTCGGGCGTGGTCGACATTGCGGTGGCCGACGAGCCGGAGGCGGTTCGCGTCGCGAAACAGTACCTGTCGTACTTCCAGGGATCGGTGAAGGCATGGTCCGCCGCCGACCAGCGCCACCTGCGCCACATCGTGCCGGAGAACCGGCTGCGCGGCTATGACATGCGGGCCTTGATCGCGACCATGGCCGACGAGGGCAGCATGCTGGAGATCCGCCGCGGCTGGGGCCTCGGCATGATCACCGCGCTGATCCGCATCGAGGGCAAGGCATTGGGGGTGATCGCCAATAACCCGATGCACCTGGGCGGCGCGGTGGACAGCGACGCGGCGGACAAGGCCGCGCGCTTCATGCAGATGTGCGACGCGCACGACATCCCGATCCTGTCGTTGAACGACAACCCGGGCAACATGGTGGGGCCGGAGGCGGAGAAGACCGCGCTGGTGCGCCATTGCTGCCGCAGCTATTTGATCGGCGCCAATATCGACGTGCCGTTGTTCTTCGTGATCATCCGCAAGGCGATCGGGCTGGGCAAGCTGGCGATGACCGGGGGCGGCATGAAGAAGGGCGTGTTCGCCGTGTCCTGGCCCACCGGCGAGTTCGCCGGCATGGGCATCGAGGGCCAGGTGAAGCTGGGCCGGCGCAAGGAACTGGCCGCCATTGCCGACACCGCGGAGCGCATCGCCACCTACGAGCGTTTCGTGGCGGAGCTTTACGACATCGGCAAGGCGCTCAACACCGGCAGCCACTTCCAGGTGGACGACGTGATCGACCCGGCCGAGACGCGGCGCTGGATCGTCGCCGGGCTGCGCTCCCTGCCGCCGCGCCCGGTTCGCCACGCCAAGAAGCGGCCATGGGTGGACGGCTGGTAACGCGGGGAATCGTCCCGCCGCGGATGATGATGCATCCTCCGGCATGACATTCCACTTGCATCCTGGCCCGCGTTCCACCTAATCGCATGGCAGGCGCAGGAGTCGCCGCGCGGCGCCGCAGGGGGCCGCGACAAGCAAACAGGGAGAGTCCAAGAGTGGATCGTCGCAAGTTCGTCCGGCGCGCCAGCGTCGGTACCGCCGCAGCCGCGGCCACCGCCGTGCTCGCCGCCCCGGCCATCGCCCAGTCGATGCCCGAAGTGAAGTGGCGCATGACATCCAGCTTCACCAAGTCGCTCGACACACTGTTCGGCGGCGCCGAGCTGTTCGCCAAGTCGATTGCCGAGATGTCGGACAACCGCTTCCAGATCCGCACCTTCGCCGCCGGCGAGATCGTGCCGGCGCTGCAGGTGGCCGACGCGGTGCAGAACGGCACGGTGGAATGCGGCCAGACCGCGGCCTACTACTATTTCGGCAAGGACCCGGCCTTCGTGTTCGAGACCGGGCTGCCGTTCAGCATGAACCAGCGGCAGTATTTCTCGTGGCTGAGGTTCGGCGGCGGACACGAACTGATTCAGGATTTCTACAAGGGCTATGGCATCAAGAGCTTCCAGTTCGGCGGCACCGGCTGCCAAATGGGTGGCTGGTTCCGCAAGGAGATCAACACCGTCGATGACCTGAAGGGGCTTAAGTTCCGCGTCGGCGGTTTCGCCGGAGAGATCCTGACGCGCCTGGGCGTGATTCCGCAGCAGATCGGCGCCGCCGACATCTATCCGGCGCTGGAGAAGGGCACGATCGACGCGGCCGAATGGGTTGGCCCGTATGACGACGAGAAGCTGGGCTTCAACAAGGTGGCGCGGTTCTATCACTACCCCGGCTGGTGGGAGGGCGCCTCGGTCGGCTCGCTGTATATCGGCCAGAAACACTGGGACGCATTGCCGAAGCCCTACCAGGCGATGGTGGAGACGGCGGCCGGGCTGATCAACGCGTGGATGGTGCCGAAGTACGACGCTGTGAACCCCGCCGCGCTGAAGCGCCTGGTTGCCGGCGGCACGGTGCTGAAGCCATTCTCGCGGCCGGTGCTGCAAGCCTGCTTCGACACCTCCTGGGCGTATTACGACGAGGTGGCGGCGCGCAACGCCCACTTCAAGAAGATGCTCGACAGCCTCAAGGCATTCCGCGGCGACGAGATCACCTGGTTCAGGGTCGCCGAGGGCTCGTTCGACAGCTTCATCAACGCGATGTCCGCGGCGGGGCGCTGAACCCGGCCGGGCCATTGCGGAAGCCTGAATGAATGCGGGCGGCGGGAGCAATCCTGCCGCCCGTTTCGCTTTGTGCCCGCTCGCGCGAGGCCGCGCGCCGCTACTGCCTTGGCGGCGCGGGGGTGAAGGAGGGCGGCGGCGCGTCGTCATCCTCCGCGGGTGGGGGGGCGAGCTCGATCTTGACCGTGCTGGGGTCGATCTTCAGCGGCCCGTCCAGCGGCCAGGTCACCATCACCGGGAAGGCAATCACCAGCGCCACCATGATCAGCTGGAGGAACACCCAGGGCACCGAGCCCCAGTAGATGTCGGAGCTTTTAATCTCCTTGGGTACCACGCTGCGCAGGTAGAACAGGGCGAAGCCGAACGGCGGATGCATGAAGCTGGTCTGCATGTTCACGCAGAGCATGACGCCGAACCAGATCAGCGCGGCGTCCGCCCCCACCACCGGGGCCAGGATTTTCTGCGCCACCGGCGCCAGCATCGGGATGATGATGAAGGCGATCTCGAAGAAGTCGAGGAAGAAGGCCAGGAAGAACACGAACAGGTTCACCGCCGCGAGGAAGCCCCATACGCCGCCGGGCAGCCCGGTCAGCATGTGTTCCACCCAGAGGTTGCCGTCCACGCCGGCGAAGGTGATCGAGAAGCAGGTGGCGCCGACCAGGATGAAGGCGACCATCGAGGTGATCCGCATCGTCACCTGGAATGCCTTCACGATCAGGTCGTGCAGGTCCGTGGTACGCCAGGCGCGCCAGCACAGCCAGATGATGGCGCCGAACATGACGGTGAAGATCGCCTTGAACAGTGGCGACTTGAATGCGACGAGGCCCACCAGGGAGCCCAGAATGGCGGCCGCGAGGCCCAGGATGGCAATCGTCCAGTCCAGGCGGCTCAGCTTTGCGTTGCGCAGGACCGCCAGCACGATGGCCCCGATCGCCCCCATCGCGCCCGCCTCGGTCGGCGTGGCAAGGCCCAGCATGATAGTGCCCAGCACGAGGAAGATCAGCACGGCGGCGGGGATGATGCCCCACATCGCCTTGATCACCAGCGGCCAGCCGCTCAGGGTGCGCGCCACCGGCGGCACGTGCTCCGGCTTGAACAGCGTCAGCAGGAAGGTGTAGCCGGCGAACAGCGCGATCTGGACCAGCGAGGGGCCCCAGGCGCCCAAATACATGTCGCCCACCGACTTGCCCAGCTGGTCGGCCAGCACCACCAGCACCAGCGACGGCGGCACGAGCTGGGTGATCGTGCCCGATGCCGCCAGCACGCCGGTGGCATACCGGATGTTGTAGTTGTTGCGCATCATCACCGGCATCGTGATCATCGCCATCGCGATCACCTGGGCGGCGACCGTGCCGGTAATGGCGCCCAGGATGAAGCCCACGATAATGACTGAATAGCCCAGCCCGCCCTTCAGCGGGCCGAACAGCTGGCCCATGCTTTCCAGCATGTCCTCCGCCAGCCCGCATTTCTCCAGGATCGCGCCCATGAAGGTGAAGAACGGGATTGCCAGCAGCAGGTCGTTGGCCAGGATCGAGCCGAACACCCGCCCCGGCACGGCCTGGAGGAAGGGCAGGGTGAAGAAGCCCTCCGCGATGGCAATGAAGCCGAAGAAGAGCCCCACGGCCGCCAGCGAGAACGCCACCGGGAAGCCGAACAGCATGAACACGACAAGGCCGCCGAACATCAGCGGCGGCATGAGTTCCAGCGCGATCACTGCAGCGGCCTCTCGTAATGCGCCTCAAGGTCGGGAATGTCGTGGCCCCGCAGGGCCGCCACCCGCTTGATCAGCTCGGAAATGCCCTGCAGCGCGATCAGCGCGAAGCCCAGCGGCAGCAGAAACTTGATCGGCCAGCGCAACAGGCCGCCGGCGTTGCTGGAGTGTTCGGAAACATTGTAGCTCTGCATGAAGAACGGCCACGAGAGCCAGCACAGCAACAGGCAGGACGGCACCAGGAACAGCACGATCCCGGTGATGTCCACCCAGATCTGCCCGCGCCGGCTCAGCGTCATGTACCAGATGTCCACGCGGACATGCTCGTTCTTCTTCAGCGTATAGCTCGCGCCGAGCATGACGATGATGGCGAACATGTACCACTGCAGCTCCAGCCACGCGTTGGAGCTGATGTCGTAGGCATAGCGCACCATGGCGTTGGCGGCACTGACCACGCAGGCCAGCAGCACCAGCCAGTCGCAGACCTTGCCCAGGGACTGGTTGACCCAGTCCACGGCATGGCTGAACGCAAGCAGAGGCTTCACGGCAACGCCATCCCTTCCCTGTATCGTTTTTCTGCCTCGGCCCGGACCGGGCAGGGCAGCGCGGTTCCTTTTCGTGGTCCGCCTGTTCGGGTCTTACCTACTGCCCCGCAAAAGGAAAGGAAATAAACGCGTGCGTACCCCTTGCCTCCACGAAACCGTCGGCCAAGACTTCCGCCGGCGGACGGGGGAACGAGCGATGGACACGGAATACCTGGTGGTGGGGGCAGGCTCGGCCGGCTGCGTGGTCGCGGCCCGACTGGCCGAAGGCGGTGCCCGCGTGACCTTGCTGGAGGCCGGGCCGCCCGACCGCCTGCCATGGATCCACATCCCCGCGGGCGTGCTGAAGCTGATCCACAACCCGAGCGTGAACTGGATGTTCGCCTCCGAGCCGGAGCCGGGCACCGCGGGCCGGCCGATCCATTGGCCGCGCGGGCGCGTGCTCGGCGGCTCCTCCTCGATCAACGGCATGCTCTACGTGCGCGGCCACGCGGCGGATTTCGACGGCTGGGCCCAGATGGGCTGCCGCGGCTGGAGCTATGAGGACGTGCTGCCGTTCTTCCGCAAATCCGAGCGCTACATCCAAGGTGGCGGCGAGCACCGCGGCACCGACGGCCCGCTGCAGGTGGAGGACTACCGCACCATCCTTCCGCTGACCCACCGCTTCGTCGAGGCCGCCCAGCAGGCCGGCCACCCCATGCGCCCCGACCTAAACGACGGCGAGCAGACCGGCGTCGGCTACTCCCAGAACACCCGCCTGGGCCGCTGGCGCGGCTCCACGGCGCGAACCTTCCTCGCCGCCGCCCGTCATCGCCCCAACCTGCGCGTGGAAACCGGCGCCCAGGCCGGGCGCCTGCTGTTCGAAGGCCGGCGCTGCGTCGGCGTGAGCTTCCGCCAGGGGGGCGTGATGCGGGAGCTGCGCGCCAGCCGCGAGGTGATCGTCTGCGGCGGGGCGGTCAACTCGCCACACCTGCTGCATATCTCCGGGCTCGGCCCGGCAGAGCACCTGCGCGGCATCGGGGTGGAGGTGCTGCACGACCTGCCGGGCGTTGGTGCCAACCTGCAGGACCACTACGTCGCCCGTGTCTCCCACCGCGTAACGGGCAGCATCTCCGCCAATCAGCTCGCCACCGGGCTGCGGCTGATGGGCGAGGCGGCAAAGTTCGCGTTCACCGGCCGCGGCGCGCTGACCTTCGGCGTCACCACCGCGCAGGTGTTTTGTTCCTCGCGCGAGGGCCTGGCCAGCCCCGACCTGCAACTGCTGTTCACCCCGGCCAGCTACGACCCCATCCGCTTCGGCAAGCTGGAACGCGAGGGCGGCATGACGGTGGCCGTCTGCCCGGTTCGCCCGGACAGCCGCGGCACCATCATGGCGGAGTCCGCCGATCCCTTCGCCCGGCCGCGCATCCGGCCGAACTACCTCTCCGCCCCCTCCGACCAGAGGGTGCTCGGCGCCGGCATCCGCCTCACCCGCGACATCTTCGCCAGCCCCGCCCTGGCCCCGCACAGCGTCATCGAAACCCTGCCCGGCCCCCACGTGCAATCCGATGCCGAACTGCTGGACTATATGCGCGGCTTCGGCAACACGCTCTACCACCCGGTCGGCACCTGCCGAATGGGCGAGGGGCCGGGGGCTGTGGTGGACTCGCGCCTGCGCGTGCACGGCATCGGCGGGCTGCGGGTGATCGACGCCTCGGTGATGCCGGCGCTGACGTCGGGCAATACCAACGCGCCGACGATCATGATTGGGGAAAAGGGGGCGGTGATGATCCTCGAAGATAACAAGTAAGAATCTTCTTTTTGTGAACAAAAAGAAGCAAAAAAATTTACCCAATGGCGCCGGGGTTACGCGGCGCCATGGGAGGAAAGTTTTTTGGTTCTTTTTTTCAAAAAAGAACTTCTACCCTAACCTTGCCTTCAGCGCCGCATTCACCAGCGCCGGATTGCCCTTCCCCGCCATCGCCTTCATCACGTTGCCGACGAAGAACCCAAACAGCTTGTCCTTGCCGCCGCGGTATTCCGCCACCTTGTCCGGGTTGGCCGCGATCACAGCCTCCACGGCGGCGTCGATCGCCCCGGTATCGGTCACCTGGCGCAGGCCCTGCGCATCCACGATTGCCACCGGGTCCTGGCCGGTTTCCACCATCGCCTCGAACACCTCCTTGGCGATCTTGCCGTTGATGGTGCTGTCGGCCATCAGGTCCAGCAGCCTGCCCAGGGCGGCCGCCGACACCGGCGGGTCTTCGATCGTCCGCCCGGTGCGGTTCATCGCGGCGAAGAAATCGCCCGTTACCCAGTTCGCGGCCAGCTTGGCATCGCGCCCGCGCGCGACGGTCTCGAAGAACAGCGCCGTCGCCTGTTCCGCCACCAGCACGCCGGCATCGTAGCGGCCCAGCCCATACTCGGCCATGAACCGCGCCTGCTTGGCATCCGGCAACTCCGGCAGTGCTGCCCGCAAGTCGTCTACCCAGGCCTGCTCCAGCACCACCGGCAGCAGGTCGGGATCGGGGAAATACCGGTAGTCGTGCGCGTCTTCCTTGGAGCGCATCGAGCGCGTTTCGCCACGATTCGGGTCGAACAGCCGTGTCTCCTGCTGCACCTCGCCGCCGCCCTCCCACACCGCGATCTGGCGCAGCGCCTCCACCTCGACCGCCTGCATCACGAAGCGCACGGAGTTGACGTTCTTTACCTCGCAGCGCGTCCGATACGCCTCGCCGGGTTTGCGGACCGAGACATTGACGTCGGCCCGCAGCGAGCCTTCCTCCATGTTCCCGTCGCAGGTGCCGAGGTAGCGCAGGATCGAGCGCAGCTTCTTGACGTAGGCGCCCGCCTCCTCCGGCGAGCGGATGTCCGGGTCGCTCACGATCTCCATCAGCGCGACGCCGGAGCGGTTCAGGTCGATGAAGCTCTTGGTCGGGTGCTGGTCGTGAAGAGATTTGCCGGCATCCTGCTCCAGATGCAGCCGGGTAATGCCGATATGCTTTGTCGACCCGTCGGCCAGTTCGATCTCCACCACGCCGGTGCCCACGATCGGGTGCTCGAACTGGCTGATCTGGTAGCCTTGCGGCAGGTCGGCATAGAAGTAGTTCTTGCGGTCGAACCGGCTGACCAGGTTGATCTTGGCGTTCAGGCCGAGCCCGGTGCGCACCGCCTGGGCGATCGCCTCCCGGTTCGGCACCGGCAGCATGCCGGGGAAGGCGGCGTCCACGAAGCTCACCTGGCTGTTCGGGCTGGCGCCGAACGCCGTCGCCGCCCCGCTGAACAGCTTGGACTGGCTGATCACCTGGGCATGAACCTCGAGGCCCACCACGACCTCCCACGCACCGGTCGATCCCTGGATGGTATAGGCCATGGCTCAGGCCCCCGCCCGGATGCTGGGCAGCGCCGAGAACCCCGCCGCCCGCTCCAGCGCCGCACCGACCGCGAACACGGTTTCCTCGTCGAACGGGCGGCCCAGCACCTGCAACCCCAGCGGCAACCCCTGCGCGTCCAATCCGGCCGGAACCGATAGCCCCGGAATGCCCGACATGTTCGCCGGCACGGTGAAGATGTCGTTCAGGTACATGGTGATCGGATCATCCATCTTCTCGCCCTGCGCGAAGGCCGCCGACGGCGCGGTCGGCGTCACCAGCGCGTCCACCTGGGCGAATACGTCGGAAAAGTCCTTCAGGATCAGCGCCCGGACCTTCTGCGCCTTGAGGTAGTAGGCGTCGTAGTACCCGGCCGACAGCACATAGGTGCCGATCAGCACCCGCCGCTTCACCTCCGCCCCGAATCCTTCGGCGCGGGTGTTCTCGTAGAGCTCGGCCAGATCCCGCCCCTCGGTCCGCGCCCCGAACCGCACCCCGTCATAGCGCGCGAGGTTCGACGAAGCCTCCGCCGGCGCGACGATGTAATAGGTCGCAAGCCCGTATTTCGTGTGCGGCAGCGATACGTCCACCGTTTCCGCCCCTGCCTCGCGCAGCCATTGCAGCCCCTGCTGCCACAGCGCCTCTATCTCCCGTGGCATGCCCTCGGAACGGTATTCCCTCGGCACCCCGATCCGCAGCCCCTTCACCCCCCGCCGGCAGGCCGCGGCGAAATCCGGTACCTTCAGGTCGGCACTCGTCGAATCCTTCGCATCGAACCCGGCCATCGAGCCGAGCAGGATCGCCGCATCCTCCACCGTGCGCGCCAGCGGCCCCGCCTGGTCCAGCGAGGAGGCGAACGCCACGATCCCCCAGCGCGAACAGCGCCCATAGGTCGGCTTGATCCCCACGATGCCGCAGAAGCTCGCCGGCTGGCGGATCGAGCCGCCGGTATCCGTCGCCGTCGCCCCCAGCGCGATCCGCGCCGAGACGGCCGCCGCCGACCCGCCGGAGGAGCCGCCCGGCACCAGCGGCCGGTTGTCCCCCGCACGCGTCCACGGCGAGGCCACCGGCCCGAACGCCGATGTCATGTTCGAGGACCCCATGGCGAACTCGTCCATGTTGGTCTTGCCAAGGAACACCGCCCCGTCGCGCAGCAAATTCGCCGTCACCGTGCTCTCGTACGGCGGCACGAACGGCTCCAGGATGCGGCTGCCGGCGGTCGTTCGCACGCCCGCGGTGCAGAACAGGTCCTTGATCGCCAGCGGAATGCCGGTCAGCGCGCCATGCTCGCCGCGCCCCAGCGCTGCATCCGCCGCCCGCGCCTGCGCCCGCGCGCCTTCGCCGGTTACCAGCACATAGGCGTTCAACTTCGGGTTCAGTGCCTCGATCGCCGCCAGATACGCATCAGTCAGCTCGACGGCGGAAAAATCCCGCCGCCGCAGCCCCTCGCGCGCCTCGGCCAGTGTCAGATCGGTCAGCATCACTCCACCACCTTCGGCACGCCGAAATAGTCGCCGTTGCGGTCCGGCGCATTGGCCAGCACCGCCTCGGCGAAGCCCCCGTCATCCACCACATCCGCCCGCAGCCGCAGCGCCATCTGGGTGCCTCCGGTCAGCGGCTCGACACCGGTGACATCGACCTCGTCCAGCTGCTCGATCCAGCCCAGGATGGAGTTCAGGTCCGTGCGCAGCGCCTCCACCTGCGCCTCATCCACCCGGATGCGGGCCAGTTTGGCGATGCGGCGTACGGTCGCGGGATCGAGCGACATTTGTTTTCCTTGGCGGCCATGGGGCGGCGGACCATAAACGCGCCCATGCCCCTGTTCAACATGACCGACCTGCGCACGCAATTGCTTCCTGGCCAACGCCTCCTGGGCATCGACCCCGGCGCGAAATCGATCGGCCTTGCCCTCTCCGATGTCGGCCTGATGCTCGCCTCCCCACACAGCACGCTGCGGCGCGGCAAGCTGAAGGAGAACGCCGCCTCCATCGGCCGGATCGCGGAGAAGGAAGGCGTCGGCGGCCTGGTCGTGGGCCTGCCTTTGTCGATGGACGGCACCAGCGGCCCCGCCGCCCAGGCTGCACGCGACTGGGCCCACGCCATATCCGCCGAAACCGGCCTGCCCGTCGCGCTGTGGGACGAACGGCTGTCCTCCTCGGCGGTAAACCGCTTTCTGATCCAGGAAGCCGACATGACCCGCAAGCGCCGCGCCGAAGTGGTGGACCGCATGGCCGCGGCCTACACGCTGCAATCGGCACTTGACGCCAGCCGCACCGATCCGGCCTGATACCGAACCATTCCGAGGAGACCTGCCATGGCATCGATCACCGAAACCGCTGGGGCCTTCTTCGAGGCCTGCGAAACCGGCAAGGGCTGGGCCGCCTGCGCCGCCTACTGCACGCCCGACGCCAGCTTCGCCGCCCAGGCCGAGCCGCTGGCCGATGTGACCACGCTCTCCGCCTATTGCGACTGGATGAAGGGCCTCATGGTCATCATGCCGGACGGGCGCTACGAGCTGAAGTCGATGGCGACGGACACCGCACGCAACAACGTCGCCGCCTACGGGATTTTCATGGGCACCCATACCGGCCCCGGCGGCCCGCCGCCCACCGGCAAAAGCACCAGCTCCGACTACGTGTACGTGATGCAGTTCACCGGCAACAAGATCAGCCACATGACCAAGATCTGGAACGCGCCGCATGCGCTCAAGGAGTTGGGCTGGGCGTAGCAGAGGGGAGCAGGCGACAATTCTTTGCTGCGCTAAACGATTTTTTTCTCTCGCAGTGCCGCGATTGCCGCCTCGTCGTAGCCAAGGTCGCGGAGGATTTCCGCGGTGTGCTCACCTTGTTCGGGCGTGGTGTTGCGGACTTCCCATTTCGAGCGGGACATGGAGATGGCCTGGCCAACCAGGCCGACTTGGCCTTTCGTCGGGTGGGTGACTTCGCGGGCCATGCCGAGGTGCTGAACCTGCGGGTCGGCGAAGACCTGGTCCATGGCGTAGATCGGGCCGCATGGGACACTGGCCGCATTGAGGCTTTCGATCCAGTCGGCTGAGGTTCTGGTTCTCGTGACGGTCTCGATTTCGACGTTCAGGGCTTTGCGGTTGTTCGAGCGGTTGGTGTCGGTGTTGTAGTCGGAGTGGGTCGCGAGGTTGTCGCGGCCGAGGGCGCGGCAGAGGCGGCGGTAGATCTCGTTACCGGCGGCGGCGATGTTGATGTGGCCGTCGGCGGTGGCGAAGACGCCGGTGGGGATGGAGGTGGGGTGGTCGTTGCCCGCCTGTTCAGGCACCTCGCCGCCGATTGTCCAGCGGGCTGCCTGAAAGTCGAGCATGGCGATCTGGGCGCCGAGCAGGGAGGACTGGATCCACTGGCCCTTTCCCGAGACTTCGCGGTCCAGCAGGGCGATCAGGATGCCTTGGGCTGCGAAGATGCCGGCCGTGAGGTCGGCGACGGGGATGCCGACGCGGACGGGGCCTTGGCCGGGCAGGCCGGTGATGGACATGAGGCCGCCCATGCCTTGGGCGATCTGGTCGAAGCCGGGGCGGTCGCGGTACGGGCCGTCCTGGCCGAAGCCGGAGATGGAGGCGTAGACGATGCGCGGGTTGATGGCGTCGAGCGTGGCGTGGTCGATCTTGAG
The DNA here is from genome assembly GCA_031424895.1 of Rhodospirillales bacterium. Lineage (GTDB taxonomy): Bacteria > Pseudomonadota > Alphaproteobacteria > Acetobacterales > Acetobacteraceae > CAMDGX01. The sequence continues at coordinate 34,531 of JANPIH010000368.1, read as the reverse complement.
CCGGTCTTTCACGTCGGGCCGGTAGTTTTCCACGACGACGTCCGATTGGGCGACCAGCTTATAGAAGATGTCGCGGCCTTCCGGGGATTTGAGGTCGAGCGTCAGGCTGCGCTTGTTGCGGTGGAGGTTCCAGAAATCGGGACCGTGGCGGGCGCCGCCGAGGCCGGCATCGCCTTCGGGGGCTTCGATCTTGATGACCTCCGCACCCCAATCGGCGAGTTGGCGGACGCAGGTGGGGCCGGCGCGGACGCGGGTGAGGTCGAGGATTTTGAAGCGGGCGAGGGGCAGGGTGGTCATGCGTGGTCCCTTCTGGGGGGTGACGGTTCGGTCTGGGGCGTAGAGGGCAGGCCGGGGGGCGGGGTGGCGGCTGGCACGAACGGGGCGCGGCGGTCGCGGGGAACTTCGGCGCGCAACATCATGCGCGAGAGGGTGAAGAGGTCGAGGGCGGCGAAGACGGCGACCAGGTAGGCGAAGAGGGCGGCGGGCTGGGTGTATTCCATGATGATGCCGCAGAGGATCGGGCCGATGGTGGCGCCGGCGGCCCAGGCGAGTAGGAGGGCGCCGGCGGCTCCCACGGCGTCGCCGGAATCGAGGCGGTCGTTGGTGAGGCCGGCGCCGAGGCCGTAGAGCGGGGAGGCCATGCCGGCGAGGATGACGCAGAGGGTCAGCAGGAGCCAGAGCGGGGCGTCGCCGGCCAGCAGGAAGCCGACCGAGGCCGCACCTGCGCCGAGCAGGGAGGCCAGCGCCACCGGGCGGCGGCCGATCCGGTCCGACAGGATGCCGGCGGGCATCTGGACCGCGAGGCCGGCGACGTTGGCGGCGACGACGAAGCTGGCGACGACACTGGCGCCGTGGCCGAGGCTTTGCAGGTAGACCGGCGAGAGGGCATGGAAGACGCTGTTGGCCAGGCCCGCGCCGAGGCCGCAGACCATGCCGACGGGGGAGACGCGCAGCAGGGCGAGCAGGCCCATGCGGCGGCCGTGCGCGATTTCGGGGTTGGCCGGTTGGCCGATGGCGATGGGCAACAGCGCGGTGACGAAGGCCATGCCGGCGGCGGCGATGAGGGTGGCCGAGGGCGGCAGGATGCCGAGGATCAGCGGGCCTGCGACGCTGCCGCTCCAGGAGGCGACCATGTAGAGGGCGAAGACGCGGCCGCGGCTGGCGTTGTCGGAACGGGCGTTGAGCCAGCTTTCGGCGACGATGCACATGCCGGCATAGGCGACGCCGGAGAGGCCGCGCAGCAGGGCCCAGCCCCAGGCGGATTGCCAGAGGGCCATCAGCAGGATGGCGTCGGCGGCCAGGACGGCGAAGGCGACGAAGGCGCGGCCGTGGCCGAGGCGCAGGACGATGCGCTGGCAGGTCAGCGCGCCGATGAGGAAGCCGAGCGAGTGGGCGGAGGCGACCATGCCGATCTGCGAGGTGGGGACCAGTTGCTCGATGAGCAGCAGAGGGATCAGCGGGCCAAGCAGGCCCTGGGCAACCTGGGCGCTGGCGATGCCGAGCAGAACGGGGGCGAAGGAGGCGAAGCTGGGGGCCATGCGGGCATGATGGCGCGGTCGGGACCGGGGGGCCAGATGGCGGGGAGGGAGCAAGCAAAATTCTTCTTTTTCTGAAGAAAAAGAAGCAAAAAGACTTTTATTCATTTGCACCGCGCCTGGGATATTTGGCGCGGTGCAAATGGATGGAAAGTTTTTTGGTTCTTTTTTTCAAAAAATAACTGCTTGCTTACGCCCTGAGTGCTTCCGGGGCATCGCCGAGCGGTTGGTCGAGGTAGTGGACGAAGTCGCGCGGGACGACTTGCCAGAACGCCGGCAGCACCCGGTCCCAGTCGTGCAGGAGGCGGGTGGCGTAGCGGCTGTTGGTTTCGCTGGCGTGGGTGGCGACGAGGGTGCGCAGGGTGTTCGACCAGTGGGTGGTGGCGATGCGTTGCCAGAGCAGGGAGTCCGGGTTCACGCGCAGGCGGAAGAGGTTTTCGGGGTCGTAGACGAAGGCCATGCCGCCGGTGAAGCCCGCGCCGAAATTGTCGCCGACGGAGCCGAGGATGGCGACGGTTCCGCCGGTCATGTACTCGCATCCGTTGGAGCCGATGCCTTCGACGACGGCGGTGGCGCCGGAGTTGCGCACGGCGAAGCGCTCGCCCGCTTGGCCGGCGGCGAAGAGGTGGCCGGCGGTGGCGCCGTAGAGGACGGTGTTGCCGATGATGGTGTTGAGGTGGCTTTGCAGGGTGGAGGAGGGGGCGGGGCGGACGACGATGGTGGCGCCGGAGAGGCCCTTGCCGACGTAGTCGTTGGCGTCGCCGAAGACTTCGAGCTTGAGGCCCTGGACGGCGAAGGCGCCGAGGGACTGGCCGGCGGAGCCGCGCAGGCGGACGGTGACGTGGCCTGGCTGGAGGCCGGACATGCCGAACTTGCGGACGATGCGGCTGCTGAAGCGGGTGCCGATGGCGCGCTGGGTGTTGCGGATGTTGTATTCCAGCTGCATTTTTTCGCCGTGGTCGAAGAAGGCGCGGGCGTCGGCGATCATCTGGGCGTCGAGCGTGTCGGGGACTTCGTTGCGGCCTTCGAGCGTGCAGTAGCGGGCGTAGGGGCCGGGGTCGGCCTGGACGAGGAGGGGGTTGAGGTCGAGGTCGTCGAGCATTTCGCTGCCGCGGCTGACCTGGTGGAGGAGGTCGGTGCGGCCGATGATTTCGGCGAGGGTGCGCACGCCGAGGGATGCCAGGATGTGGCGGACGTCGTCGGCGATGAAGCTGAAAAGGTTGATGACCTTTTCGGGGGTGCCTTCGAACTTGGCGCGGAGTTTTTCGTCCTGGCTGCAGACGCCGACCGGGCAGGTGTTGGAGTGGCACTGGCGGACCATGATGCAGCCCATGGCGACGAGGCTGGCGGTGCCGATGCCGAATTCCTCGGCGCCGAGCATGGCGGCGATGACGACGTCTCGGCCGGTTTTGATGCCGCCGTCGGTGCGCAGCTTCACGCGGTGGCGCAGTCGGTTGAGCATGAGGACCTGGTGGGTTTCGGACAGGCCCATTTCCCAGGGCAGGCCGGCGTATTTCACCGAGGTTTGGGGCGAGGCGCCGGTGCCGCCGGAGTGGCCGGAGATGAGGATGGCGTCGGCTTTCGCTTTCGCCACGCCGGCGGCGATGGTGCCGATGCCGGAGCGGGCGACGAGCTTCACGCAGACGGTGGCGTCGGGGTTGATTTGCTTGAGGTCGTAGATGAGCTGGGCGAGGTCCTCGATCGAGTAGATGTCGTGGTGCGGCGGAGGGGAGATGAGCATGACGCCGGGGGTGGAGTGGCGGAGCTTGGCGATCAGGGAGGTGACCTTGAAGCCGGGGAGCTGGCCGCCTTCGCCGGGCTTGGCACCCTGGGCGACCTTGATCTCGATTTCGCGGCAGTTGTTGAGATATTCGGCGGTGACGCCGAAGCGGCCCGAGGCGATCTGCTTGATGGCGGAGTTGGCGTTGTCGCCGTTGGGGCGCGGCTTGGCGCGGGCGGGGTCTTCGCCGCCTTCGCCGGAGTCGGAGCGGGCGCCGATGCGGTTCATGGCGATGGAGAGGGTTTCGTGCGCCTCCGGGGAGAGGGCGCCCAGCGAGATGCCGGGGGCGAGCAGGCGCTTGCGGATTTCGGTGATGCTTTCGACGTCGTCGACCGGGATGGGCTTGCGGGTGCTGCTGCGGAAGTCGAGCAGGTCGCGCAGGGCGACGGGGGGCATGCGGCGGACGGCATCGGCGTAGCGGCGGTAAAGCTGGAAGCTGTCGGTGGCGACGGCTTCCTGGAGCATGTGGATCAGGCCGCCGTCGAAGGCGTGGGCTTCGCCGCGCTGGCGCAGCTTGTAGAGGCCGCCGACGGGGAGGGTGGCGGTTTCGGCGGTCCAGGCGTCGTCGTGCAGGGCGAGGATTTTGCGGGCGATGCCGGAAAGGCCGATGCCGGAGATGCGGCTTTGCATGCCGGGGAAGAACTCGCCGACGAGCTGGCGGGAGAGGCCGATGGCTTCGAAGTTGTAGCCGCCGCGGTAGGAGGAGATGACCGAGATGCCCATCTTGGACATGATCTTGAGCAGGCCCTTGTCGACGGCCTTCTTGAAGCGTTGGACGGCCTCTTTCAGGGAGAGGGCGCCGAACAAGCCGCGGCGGTGGCGGTCGGCGATGCCTTCCTGGGCGAGGTAGGCGTTGATGGTGGTCGCACCCACGCCGATGAGGACGGCGAAAGTGTGGACATCGAGGCATTCGGCGGCGCGGACGTTGAGGCTGGTGAAGGTGCGCAGGGACGAGCGCACGAGGTGGGTGTGCACGCCGCCGGTGGCCAGGATCATCGGGATGGCGACGCGGTCGGGGCCCATCGCCTCGTCGGTGAGGATGACGTGGGTGCAGCCGGCCCGCACGCCTTCCTCCGCCTCGCGGCGGATGCGTTCCAATGCGCCGCGCAGGCCGATCTCGCCCTCGGTGACCGGAAAGGTGCAATCGACCACGCAGGCGCTGCGGCCCATGGTTTCGCGCATGGCGGCGAATTCGGCGGTGGAGAGGACGGGGGATTCCAGCTGGAGGAGGTCGAACTGGCTGCTGTCCTCGTCCATGACGTTGCCGAGGTTGCCCAGGCGGGTTTTCAGCGTCATCACGCGGGTTTCGCGCAGGCTGTCGATCGGCGGGTTGGTGACTTGTGAAAAACCCTGGCGGAAATAATGGTGCAGCCCGCGGTGTTTCTCGGACAGCACGGCCAGAGGCGTGTCGTCGCCCATGCTGCCGACGGCTTCCTGGGCGTCCTCGACCATGGGGTGGAGGATCATTTCAAGCTCTTCGAGCGTGGTGCCGACGGCGAGCTGGCGGCGGCGGAGTTCGTCGCGTTCGAACAGCACGGGCTCGGGGGCGTCGGTTTTGACGATGTGGTCAATCTGGCGGATGCGCTTGGCCCATTCGCCGAAGGGCTGGCGGGCGGCGAGCATGTCCTTCATCGCCTCGTCGGCAAAGAAGGTGGCGGTGTCGAGGTCGACGCCGATGGTCTGGCCGGGGCCGACGCGGCCCTTCTCGACGATCTCGCTTTCGTCGAGCTTCACCATGCCGGCTTCCGAGCCGACGATCAGCAGGGCGTTGCGGGCGATGGTGTAGCGCAGCGGGCGCAGGCCGTTGCGGTCCAGGCCCGCAATCACCCAGCGGCCGTCGGTAGCGGCCAGGGCGGCCGGGCCGTCCCATGGTTCCATGACGCTGTTGCAGTACAGGAACATGTCCTTGTACGCCTGCTTCATGGTGGCGTCGTTGCCGATGCTGGCCGGGATCATCAGGGCCTTGGCCATCGGCGCGTCGCGGCCGGCGCGCAGCAGCACCTCGAAGACGTTGTCGAGTGTTGCGGTATCGGAACCGCCGGCCTGGATGACCGGCTTGATGTCGTCCATGAACGGGTCGAGCTGCGGGGCGGACAGGCGGGTCTCGTGGCTTTTCATCCAGTTGACGTTGCCGGACAGCGTGTTGATCTCGCCGTTATGGGCAAGTGCGCGGAAGGGCTGGGCGAGGCGCCAGGTGGGGAAGGTGTTGGTGGAATAGCGCTGATGATAGATGGCGAAGCGGGAGACGAAGCGTTCGTCCAGCAGGTCGGGGTAGAACTCGGACAGGCTCTCGGCCAGAAACATGCCCTTGTAGATGATCGAGCGGCAGGAGAGGGAGCAGAAGTAGAGCTCCGGGATTTGCGCCGCGATCGCCTGCTTCTCGATGCGGCGGCGGATGACATAGAGGTCGCGCTCGAAGGCGGCGATGTCGGTGGCCTCCCCGGCCGACGACGAGAACCGGGGCGACCAGATCATGATCTGCTCGATCTCCGGCCGTGTGGCGTTGGCCTTCTCGCCAATGCAGCCGGTGTCGATCGGCACCTGGCGCCAGCCGTAGATGCCGTAGCCGAAGGCGATGATTTCCGATTCGACGATCTGGCGGCAGCGATCCTGGGCGCCGAGGTCGGTCTTGGGCAGGAAGACCTGGCCGACGGCGACAGGGCCTGGGCGCAGGCGGTCGCCGCCACGGCGAACGGCGTCGGCGAAGAAGTCCTGCGGGATCTCGACATGGATGCCCGCACCGTCGCCGGTCTTGCCGTCGGCATCGACGGCGCCGCGGTGCCAGACCGCCTTCAGCGCGTCGATGCCGGCTTGGACCACGTCGCGGCGTGCCCGCCCGTCGAGTGCGGCCACCAGGCCCACGCCGCAGGCATCGTGTTCCTGCGAGGCGTCGTAGGTGGCCGCCAGCCGCCGGGCATTGTCGTGCCAATCGCGCACGAAGTCTTCGCGCACGAAGACTTCGCTGGGCGAGGGGGGCGCTACGGGCTGGGACATAGCTCCGGCTCCTGGTGGCTGGGCACGGTCAGGGGGCGAACTTCAACCCGCGCCTGGTGAATTCCTCGGTGTGCTTCGTCTGGGACTGCTGGTAGACCTTCTGGGCCCAGGCTTGGCCGACCTGGTTGATGGCCGTGTTCAGCTGCGGGATGGTGCGCAGCAGCTTCTCGCCCAGGGGCGTGTTGTAGAAGGTGCGCAGGTTGCGCAGCTCGACGTCCGTGAAGGCGCCGGCCCAGGCCTCGACGATCAGGCCGTGCAGGGTGCGCTCGTCGCCGACGAAATCGGGGATCAGCAGATCGTCGACAACGCTGAGCATGTCCTGCGGCGTTTTCCCGTTGGCCTGGGCAAGGTTGACGATGATGGCGGTGCGCAGGGTGTTGATGATGCCGCGCACCTGGGCTTCCCAGCCGAGCTTCTCGCCCAGCGCGCGGGCCTCGCGGCGGCTGGCCTCGGTAACGACGGGTGCCGGTGCCGCGGGTGCGGCCTGGGGTGCGCCCTGGGGTGCAGCCGGTGCCTGGGGTGCCGCGCCCTGGCTCCATGCCGTTCCGGTAGCGAGCGAGCCGGCCAGCAGCAGGATGCCGGCTGCGATCCGAATGGTGGTTTTCATGTCATAGCCCCTTCAGAATTTGAGCCCCCGGGCACGCAGCTCATCCACGTGGCGGTCCACCGAATCCTGGAACACTCGCTGTCCCCACGCCAGCCCCGCCTCTTCGCCTTGGGTGCGCGCCACCTTCTGGCTGCGCAGCCATTTCTGGCCAAGCTGGGAGGAGAAGAAGGCGCGCAATGCCTTCAGGTCGGAAATGGTGAAGTTCACCGCATAGGGTTCCATCATCAGCGCGACCAGTTCGGCGCTGCGGGCGCTGAAGTTCGGCATCAGGATGTCGTCGACCACCGCGGCAGCCGCTTCCTCCGACATGCCGCTGGCGCGGACCGTGGCGCGGACCATCTCGATGCGCATCTGGGTCATCAGCCCTTCGGCATGGCGCTGGATGTCGAACATATCGGCCATCTGGCGAACCTCGCGCCGGTTCTCGTCGATGCCGGGCTGGGGGGCCTGGCGGGTGCCCTGGGCGAGGGCGGCGCCGGCGAGGGCGCCCACAACGAGGCCGGCGATCAGGGCGCGCATCTAGGCGGCTTCCCGGATGGCAAGCTGCATGTGCGCATGCATGGCGGCCGCCGCGTCGCGCCCGTCACGGATGGCCCAGACGACGAGGGAGGCGCCACGGACGATGTCGCCGGCGGCGAACACGCCGGGCAGGCTGGTCATGAAGCTGCGGTGGTCGATCGACAGCGTGCCCCAGCGCGAGACCTTCAGCGCGGGGTCGCCGAAGGCGGCGGGCAGGTCCTCGGGGTCGAAGCCAAGGGCCTTGACCACCAGGTCGGCCTCCAGCGTGAAGTGGCTGCCGGGCACCGGCTCCACCGCCTGGCGGCCGGAGGGGTCGGGCAGGCCGAGATGCATGCGCGTCGCTCGCACGCCCGAAACGGCGGCGTCGCCGATGAAGGCCTCGGGGGCGGTAAGCCACTGGAACCGCACGCCTTCCTCCTCCGCGTTCTTCACCTCGCGCAGGCTGCCGGGCATGTTGGCGCGGTCCCGGCGGTAGAGGCAAGTGACGCTGGCGGCACCCTGCCGCACGGCAGTGCGCACGCAATCCATGGCGGTGTCCCCGCCGCCGACCACCACGACGCGCTTGCCGCTGGCGTCGAGGGTGCCGTCGGCAAACGTGGGCACATCGTCGCCCAGCCCGTGCCGGTTGGCGGCGGTGAGGTAGTCCAGTGCCGGGACGATGCCGGAGAGGCCCGCGCCGGGGCCGCCGATGTCCCGCGGCTTGTAGACGCCGGTGGCGATCAGCACCGCACCGTGGCGGGCGCGCAGGTCCTGGAGGCTGATGTCGCGCCCGACCGCACAGTTGAGGTGGAAGACCACGCCGCCTTCCTCCAGCAACTGTCGGCGGCGCAGCACCACGGGCTTTTCCAGTTTGAAGCCCGGGATGCCATAGATCATCAACCCGCCGACGCGATCGTAGCGGTCGTAGATATGGACCTGGTAGCCGAGCTTGCGGAGTTGCTCCGCGGCAGCGAGGCCGCCCGGCCCGGCGCCGATGATGCCGACGGACTGGGTGCGCTCGCGGCGAGGGCGGATCGGGCGGACCCAGCCGTTCTCGAAGGCGGTGTCGGTGATGAAGCGCTCGACGGCGCCGATTGTGACGCTGTCGAAGCCTTTCTCGATGACGCAGTTGCCCTCGCACAGCCGGTCCTGCGGGCAGATGCGGCCGCAGATCTCGGGGAAGTTGTTCGTGGCCGAGGAAAGCTCATAAGCCTCCTCCAGGCGGTTCTCGGCGGCGAGCTTCAGCCAGTCGGGGATGTTGTTCGAGAGCGGGCAGTGGATCTGGCAGAATGGCACGCCACACTGGCTGCATCGGCTCGCCTGGGTGGCGGCCTCGGCGGGGACGTATTCGGCGTAGATCTCACCAAAATCCTGCCGTCGCAGCGCCGCCGTGCGCTTGGCAGGGGTCTGCTGAGGGACGGAGACGAACTGCAGCATGCGGTCGGGCATTGGGCAGCTCCGGGGCGAACCAGTTGCCAAAGCGTCCTATACAAGCGGAGGCGATTTGGCGAGTCTAATTATGTCAGTGATTCTGCCTTATATTGCAGGCGACTGGGTGCCTCGGCCGCATACGATCGGGTGATGCCGAAAAAATAGGGCCGATTCGGTATAATTCGCTTCAGGTCGTGGCGCGGCGACCGCCGCCGCTGCGGTAACGTGCCAGGTACTCGGGAACGACCTGTTCCACGGCCAGCGGCGCGATGCCGAGTTCCGCCAGCCCGGCAGCGCCGGGCGCTACCACGTTGTCGCGACGCAGCAATGTCAGCTGGTCGCGGGTGAGCGGCTTGCCTGGCAGGTGTTCCATCACGCTGGCCTGCAACTGGGCGATCGGGGCGGGCACGGCCACCAGCGGCCGGTTGCGGCCGGTCTGGGCCAGGATCCAGGCGAGAAGCTGGCGCATCGTCCACACCTTCGGGCCGCCCAGCTCGAAGGTGCGGCCCTGCGCATCTGCGCGGGTCAGCCCTGCAATGATCGCATCGGCAACGTCGCCGACATGGACCGGCTGGAACTTCGTCGCGCCCTCGAAAACCGGCATCACCGGCAGCAGGCGGGCAAGCTGGGCGAAGCGGTTGAAGAACTTGTCCTCGGCGCCGAACACGATCGATGGGCGCAGGATGACGGCACTCGGGAAGGCTGCGCGCACCGCTGCTTCGCCGGCCGCCTTGCTGCGCGCATAGAGGCTGGGGCTGGCCGCGTCGGCGCCGAGTGCCGACACGTGGACCAGTCGCTCCACCCCGCAAGCGGCGGCGGCCTGGGCGATGGCAGCCGCGCCCAGGTGGTGGACGCGGTCGAAATCGCCAGCGCGGCCCTCGGCCAGGATGCCCACGAGGCTCACAACGTGGCGCGCGCCCTCCACCGCCCGGGCAATCGCGGCCGTGTCGGAGAGCGAGGCATGGAGCGGCACCACCTGGCCGGGCACCCCGAGCGGCTTCAGCACCGTCGCCGCCTCAGTGTCGCGTACCGCCACGCGCACGATGTGGCCGGCATCGATCAGGCGCTTGACCACCTGGCGGCCGATGAAGCCGGTGCCGCCGAAGACCGTGGCGATGTCCGGCGTGGCGCCCCGGTGAAGCCCGCTGCCCTGGTCCATGATACGCTCCCGAAAGTTCGCCCTACTGATAGGTGTGCCGGGCCGTGGCCTCAAGCAGGGGGCGACATCCGCCGGCATGCGATTTCTTTGCACGATTTCTTTGCATCGGGGCAGTTGACGCCACGGCAGCCGGGGGCTACATCGCGCCCCCACCGTCCGCCCCGCACCGCGGACGGTGCCGAAGTTGCCCAGGTGGTGGAATTGGTAGACGCGCTGGCTTCAGGTGCCAGTGACCGCAAGGTCGTGAAGGTTCGAGTCCTTTCCTGGGCACCAATCGGATGGCGGCGGCCTGACCGCCACGGGTAACCCCCCCTCATGGCAGACAGTATCCAGTTCATGGCCAACGCCACGATCCACCTGCACAAGCACGACCTGCCCGAGGGGCTGACGCTCGGCCCCGTCGTGGCGGTCGATACCGAGGCAATGGGGCTCGATTCGCGGCGCGACCGGCTGTGCCTGGTGCAGATGTCCTCCGGCGACGGGGTGGTGCACCTGGTGCAGATCCTGCCGCCGGAATTGGGCGGGCGCGGGGCCGATTGCCCGAATCTCAAGCGCGTGCTCGCCGACCCCGGCACCGTGAAGTTGATGCACTATGCGCGCTTCGACGTTGGATTGCTGCAGCACGCGCTGGGCATCCGCGTGGCGCCGGTGCGCTGCACCAAGATCGCGGCCAAGCTGGTGCGCACATACACCGACCGCCACGGCCTGAAGGACCTTTGTCGCGACCTGCTGGGCGTTGACCTTTCAAAGCAGCAGCAGACTTCCGACTGGGGGGCGGCGGAACTGTCCTCGGAGCAACTCGCCTATGCGGCGTCGGACGTGCTGCACCTGCATGCGCTGTGGAACAAGCTGGAGGCGCTGCTGGAGCGCGAGGGCCGGCGGGAGCTGGCCGAGGCCTGCTTCGCCTTCCTGCCGTCGCGCGGGCAGCTGGATGTGCTCGGATGGGACGCACCCGACATCTTTGCGCACTGAAGGGCGCAACCTTGACGCGCTTATGCCGCCGGGCCACCTGCCGGCTTGCTTCACCCGCGCGGGGCGCGCACCGTAACTGCTTCTTACCGTGAAGCCGCGCGTTCCCATGTGTCATAGTCGCTCTTGGCTGGACCGCTCACTGGCTGGAATGCACCGACCATGACTGCCGCCCTCGCACCCCCGGCGAGCGACATCGATGTCGCCCGTGACGTGCTTGCCGCCGAGGCGGCAGGGTTGCAGGCGCTTGCCGCCGCGCTGGACGGCGGGTTCGCGCGCGCCGTGGCGCTGCTGGCCTCGGCCACGGGGCGGATCGTGGTCTCGGGCATGGGCAAGTCGGGCCATGTCGCACGCAAGATCGCCGCCACCCTGGCCTCAACCGGCGCGCCGGCGCTGTTCGTGCATCCGGCGGAGGCGAGCCATGGCGACCTCGGCATGATCGTGCCCGGTGACGCGGTCCTTGCCCTGTCCAACTCCGGCGAAACGGCGGAGTTGGCCGACCTGGTGGCGCATTCGCGGCGCTTCGGCCTGCCGCTGGTGGCCATCACCGCGCGGGCCGGGAGCACGCTGGCCACAGCCGCGGACGTGGCGCTGCTGTTGCCGCCAGCGCGCGAGGCCTGCCCGATGGGGCTGGCGCCGACCACCTCGACCACCATGCAGATGGCGCTGGGCGATGCGCTGGCGGTGGCGCTGCTGACGAGGCGTGGCTTCGGGGCGGCGGAATTCCGCCAGTTCCATCCGGGCGGCAAGCTGGGCGCGCGGCTGCGGCGGGTGCGCGAGATGATGCACGGCGGCGAGGCGCTGCCGCTGGCCGGGCCGGAGACGCCGATGGATGCGGCCCTGTTGCTGATGACCGGCAAGCGCTTCGGTTGCCTGGGCGTGGTCGATGAACAGGGGATACTGTGCGGCATCTTCACCGATGGCGATCTGCGCCGCGCCATGGGCCCCGCATTGCTGGCCCGCCGCCTGGGCGAGGTGATGAACGCCGCCCCGCGCACCGTCGGGCCGGAGATGCTGGCCGCCGAGGCGCTGCACCTGATGAACGCGCCGGATCGGCCGATCACTACCCTGTTCGTGGTCGATGCCGCGCGGCGCCCGCTGGGCATCCTGCATATCCACGACCTGCTGCGCGCGGGGGTGGTCTAGCCATGCCGGCGACAATCCGATGAGCGTCACGCCATTGCCATCCGCCCCGCGCCCGCCCTCCCGGCCCGCGCGCCCGTTCAGGTCGAGCAGCTTCCTCGACGGCCCGCGCCGGTCGCGAAGCATGCGCCCGCGGCGGCGCTGGCTGGTGGGGGTGGCCAAGCGGGCGCTGCCGCTGGCGGGGCTGGCATTGCTGCTGCTGGTGGCGTTCTGGCCGGAGCTGAACGGCAATGGCGACCGCAGCCGCATCAGCTATCGTCGCGTCGACGTGACGGCGGAAGGCGGGCAGCTGACCGAGGCGCACTACCAGGGCGTGGATGCAGCCGGACGGCCCTATACCGTCACCGCGACGAAGGTGCGCCAGGTGGGGCCGGAACGCACCGACCTGGAGGCGCCCAAGGCCGATATGCAGTTGCAGTCCGGCGAGTGGATGATGGTGCAGGCGAAGCGCGGCGTGTTCGAGCAGAAGGCCAACCGGCTGGACCTGTCGGGCGATGTGACGCTGTATCGCGACGACGGCACCGTGCTGATCACTGAGGCGGCAAGCCTCGACCTGCGCGCCAATGCCGCCGCCGGCAACGAGATGGTCCATGCCGAGGGGCCGTTCGGTGTGCTGGACGCCCAGGGTTTCACCGTGCTCGACCGCGGGTCGGTGATCCAGTTCACCGGCCCGGCCCGCATTGTCCTGAACGGAACGTCGCAATGACCCTGCGCGCTGCACTGACGCTTCCCCTGGTGCTGCCCCTGGTGCTGGCCACCCTCGTGGCACCGCCCGCCGCCGCGCAGCAGATCGACCTGTCCAGCGGCGGGCCGGTGGCCATCACCGCGCGCGACGGCTTCGAATGGCGCGATGCCGAACAGGTGGTGATCGCCACCGGCGACGCGCGGGCGGTGCGCGACAATGTCACCGTCATCGCCGACCGGCTGATCGCGCGCTATCGAAAGAAGGCCGGGACCGCGCCGGCGACCGCGTCGGCGGTGCCCAGCCTCGGCGGCGACACCGGGGGCAACGAGATCTACCGGCTGGAGGCCGAGGGCAACGTGCGGATCTTCACCCCCACCGACGAGGCGGTAGGCGACCGGGCGGTGTACGACATCGACCAGGCAGTGATGGTCATGACCGGCCGTGCGCTGCGCCTGACCACGCCGACGCAGGTGCTGACGGCGCGCGACAGCCTGGAATACTGGTCGCAGAAACGCATGGCGGTGGGGCGCGGCAACGCCGTGGTGATCACGACCGATGCGCGGCGGCTGGCGGCCGATACGCTGGTCGCCTTCATCGAGGAGGAAGGGGCCGCAACCCGCCCCGCCGCGACGACCGCGCCTGGAGCCGAGCCGCCCGGCGCCGGCGGCAAGCTGAAGCGGCTTGAAGCGTATGGCAATGTCGAGGCGCGCACCGTCACCGACGTGATACGCGGCGACCGGGCGCTCTACACGCCCGATACCGGGCTGGCGCGGGTGATCGGCAACGTGCGGGTGACCAGTGGCCAGAACCAGATCAACGGCCCGGCCGCCGAGGTGAACATGCGCACCGGGGTGGCGCGCATGCTGGCCGATCCCGGCGGGCGGGTGCAGGGGGTGATCGTGCCGAACAGCACGCCCGGCGCGGCGGCCACCCCTGGCGCAGGCCAGCCAGCACCGCCGGCGGGGGCGCGCCAATGACGCCGCCCATGCCGCTGCGCGTCGTCTCGCGTGAGGCCGGTGCCGATCCGGCAACCGGTCCCGCCGCCGGCGCCGCCCACGGTCCTGCCCACGGTCCTGCCCCCTTGGCGGCCAGCGCCGGGCTGGCGGCGGTCGGGGTGGGGAAGGTGTATCGCAAGCGCCCGGTGGTGCGGAACGTGTCGCTCACCCTGCGCCGCGGCGAGGCCGTGGGGCTGCTCGGCCCGAACGGCGCCGGCAAGACCACGACCTTCTACATGATCGTCGGGCTGGTGCAGCCGGATACCGGCACGATCAGCCTGGACGGGCACGACATCACGACCCTGCCGATGTATCGCCGCGCCAGGCTGGGCATCGGCTACCTGCCGCAGGAGGCGAGCGTGTTCCGCGGCCTCAATGTCGAGCAGAACGTGATGGCGGCGCTGGAGGTCGTCGAGCCGGAGCGCGAGCGGCGCGAGCACCTTCTGGAGGAGCTGCTGGCTGAGTTCGGCATCGGGCATCTGCGCCGCACCCCGGCCCTGGCGCTGTCGGGCGGCGAGCGGCGGCGGGTGGAGATCGCCCGGGCGCTGGCGACGCAACCTAGCTATATTTTGCTGGACGAGCCCCTCGCCGGCATCGATCCAATCGCGGTCGGCGAAATTCGTGATCTGGTTTCCCATCTCAAGCACCGTGGTATCGGAGTTTTGATCACCGACCACAATGTGCGGGAAACCCTTGAAATCATTGATCGCGCCTACATCATGCACGACGGGCAGGTGCTGATGGAGGGGGATCCACAGGAAGTTGTCGCACACGAGGATGTGCGGCGCGTCTACCTGGGTGAAAGATTTTCGCTCTAGTATCCTGGCATGCCTTTTGCTCAGCATGGTTCTTGCTTCCTGTCCGCGCCGCCGCTGCCCCCTGTGGCGGCCCCACACGGCTGCGTGGAGTCCATCCAGTGCGCCTGCCTTTGCATGCGGGTGGCCGTCTGATGGCGATCGGGCCCCGCCTCGACCTGCGGCAATCGCAGACGCTGGTGATGACGCCGCAGCTGCGGCAGGCGATCCAGCTGCTGCAGTTCTCCAATCTCGAAGCCGCCGCCTTCGTCGAGGAGGAGCTGGAACGCAACCCGCTGCTGGAGCGCGACGACCGCCCGGAGATCCCCGGCGTGGAGCGCCCCGCCCCCGACCAGCTTGCCATAGCCGGCCCCGGCCAGGGCGATTCCGCCACGGCGGCGGGGTCCGGCGAGTTGCCCGCGCCCGATGCGGCACCGCTGGAGATCGACGACAGCAACAGCTACGACCCTGGCGGCGCCGGCGATGGCGTTCGCACCGGCAGCGGCGGCAACACCGCCTTCGACGACGACGAGCGCGGCCTGGACGACCTGGCAAATGCCGGCCCCACCCTGCGCGAACATCTGGGCGAGCAGATGCGCCTGACCTTCCGCGACCCCGCGGACCGGCTGATCGGCGCCTATCTGATTGCCCTGCTGGAGCCCTCCGGCCGGCTGTCCACCACGCCCCAGGCGCTGGCCGCTGCGATGGGCGCCAGCCTGGAGCGGGTGGAGGCAGTGCGCGCACGGATGATGCGCCTCGATCCCACCGGCATGTTCGCGACCTCGCTGTCCGAGTGCCTGGCGGTGCAGTTGGCGGAAAAGAACCGGCTCGACCCCGCGATGCAGGCGCTGCTCGCCAATCTGGAGCTGCTGGCCCGCCATGACCACCGCAAGCTGATGGCGGTGTGCGGCGTGGACGGTGCGGACCTCGCCGAGATGATCGCCGAGATCCGCGCCCTCGACCCCAAGCCCGGCGCTACCTGGGACGCCACCCCGCCGCCCGCCGTGGTGCCCGACATCCTGATGCGCCGTGCCCCCGATGGCGGCTGGGTGCTGGAGCTGAACCCCGAAACCATGCCGCGCGTGCTGGTGAACCAAAGCTTCTCCACCCGCGTGCTGGCCACGGCCAGCAAGAACGACCGTGCCTTCGTGGCCGAAAAGCTGCAAACCGCCACCTGGCTGGTGAAGTCCCTGCAACAGCGCGCGCAGACCATCCTGAAGGTGGCAAGCGAGATCGTGCGCCGGCAGGACGGGTTCTTCCGCCACGGCGTGTCCCACCTGCGCCCGCTGATCCTGCGCGATGTGGCCGAGGCGACGGAGCTGCACGAAAGCACCATCAGCCGGGTCACGAGCAGCAAATACATGGCCACGCCGCGCGGCACCTATGAGCTGAAATACTTCTTCACGACCGCGATCAGCGCGACCGAGGGCGGCGAAAGCCACAGCGCGGAGTCGATAAGGTTCCGAATCAAGGCCTTGATCGATGCAGAGCCGGTCGAGGAAATCCTGTCGGATGACGCGATCGTGGCGATGCTCCGGCGCGAAGGCGTGGACATTGCGCGCCGGACCGTGGCCAAGTATCGCGAAGCGCTGCGCATCCCAAGCTCGGTGCAGCGCAAACGGGAGAAGGCCGTGCCGGCCTGACTAAAACCGGTGCTCATCCGACGGTCCGGCAGGCGGTCCCGAACGAACAGGCACGAGGAAACCCTATGCAGATCACGGTCTCGGGCAAGCAGGTCGACCTGTCGGACGCCCTGCGCACGCGCGTCTCCAACGCGCTCGACACGATCGCCGGTAAGTATTTCGACCATGCGCTCGAAGCGAATGTCACCTTCAGCCGGGCGCGCAGCTTCTTCACCTGCGATATCAACGTCCATGCCGGCCCCGGGTTGATGCTCCGCGGGGAAGGCGAGGCGGCGGACGCCAATGGCGCGTTCGATGACGCGGCCGAGCACATCGCCAAGCGCCTGCGCCGCTACCGACGCAGGGTGAACGACCATGCGCGCGACCAGGCCCACCGCGAGCGCCCGCAAGCCGCGCGCCAGTATGTGCTGCGCCAGGAGGAGGAGGAGGCGCCAGCGACCGGCGATGTGAAGGCCTCGACCTACGCCACCGAGGTCGCCGAAACCCCCACCGAGATCGCGACACTCTCGGTCGGCGACGCGGTGATGCGCATGGACCTCGCCGACCAGCCGGTGATGATGTTCCGCAACAGCGCCACCGGCGTGCTCAACGTGGTCTATCGCCGCAGCGACGGCCATATCGGCTGGATAGACCCGAACGTGGCGGTATAGGAGCCAGAATAAGAAAGCCTGGGCTCCGCCCAGACCCGCCTGATCCGGCGCGCGCCTTCGCGCGACGGGCCAAGCCCCTGGACCTCAAATTCATTCAAATGTTTGGGGTTCCAAGGGCCGCCGGCCCTTGGTGGGTCATCCGTGGCGCGGCTTCGCGCCGCGACGGCAAGGCCCTGGCCTTGTCCTATAGCCGAACCAGTCATTTGTTCCCAAGGTGGGCTCTAGTGCACCTGCGCCGGCACCATCTCGTGCTGCACGATCGCCGCCATGGCGAGGCTGTGGTCCTGCGCGACGGCCATCGGCGTGCCGTCGGCGGCATGGATGGCGAAGGCGCGGGCACCGTTCAGGATCACCGGCTTCACATAGGCCAGTTGCTCCATCCCCAGCCGCCCGAGATCGGCCGGCGAGAGGGTGCGGATATCGGTGATCACGAAGGTCGGGCTGTCGGGGTGCGTCATGGCAGGTCTCCTGGGCTGTGCCGGTGCCGTCATGGCCACCGGCCGACGCGGCGGGGGCCGAAACCCCGTCAGTCGGTGGAACCGTCCACCATGGGGACGGTTCCGGGCGCGCCAATGCGCTTGCCGATCCGGATGGTTTTCACGCGCGCCTCCGGCTGCGGGCGAGCGAGGTCGATGTGCAGCAGGCCGTTGTCGAGCCACGCGCCGGTCACCTCGATCCCCTCGGCCATCACGAAGGCGCGCTGGAACTGGCGGGCGGCGATGCCTCGGTGGATGAACACCCTGCCCTGGCCGTCATCGGTCTGCCGGCCGCGGATCACCAGCTGGTTGTCCTCCTGCGTGATCTGGAGGTCGTCCATCGTGAAGCCGGCGACGGCAAGGGTGATGCGCAGCCCGGTCGGCCCGGTCTGCTCGATGTTGTAGGGGGGATAGCCGTCCGACGAGTTCTTCGAGGCCCGCTCGAGCATCTGCTCGAGGTGGTCGAAGCCGAGGAACAATGGGGAAGCAAAGACGCGGGTGGTCACTTGGGCCTCCTCCTGCGAGCGAAGCGGTTGGCGAGCCCCATGGCGGCGACCCGTCGGCAGCATATCTTGGCAGGGGGGGGCACCGTTGCAAGTGGCCCTATGCCGTTGATCGGGGCAGGCGGCACCGCTACATCCCTGTCATGAACGCCCAGAGCCCCGCGGCCGAGAAGGCCACACATGCCAATACCCCGGCCCGACAGGCCGCCGATGCAAACGATCCGTCCGAACAGGCCCGCGCGACCGACGTGGCCACGCTGCTGCCGATCCTGGTGGCCCCGCAGGCCATGCTGAAGCTGCGCTGCCGCGCGGTCGGCCCGGGCGACGATGCCGCGGTGCGCGACCTCGTGCCGCGCATGTTCGCCGCGATGTACCACGCGCCGGGCATCGGCCTCGCTGCCCCCCAGGTCGGCTTCGGCCTGCGCCTGGCGGTGATCGACCTCGCGCCGGACGACAAGCGGCAGCCGCACGTTCTGGTGAACCCGGAAATCGTCGCCGCCAGCAAGGAACTCGCCACCCGCGAGGAGGGCTGCCTGTCGCTGCCGGACATGTATGCCGACGTCACCCGCCCGGCGCAGGTCAAGATCCGCTATCTCGACCTGCAGGGTGCACGCCGCGAGATGGAAGGCGACGGCCTGCTCGCCGCCTGCCTGCAGCACGAGATCGACCACCTGAACGGCGTGTTGTTCATCGACCACCTTTCGGCGCTGAAGCGCAACATGATCATGCGCAAGCTCGCCAAGGACCAGAAGTCGAAGGTGCGCTGACGGTGGCGCGGCTGCGGCTCGCCTTCATGGGCAGCCCCGATTTCGCCGTGCCCGCCCTGCGCGCCCTGCACGCGGCCGGCCACGACATCGCCGCCGTGTATTGCCAGCCGCCGCGCCCGGCCGGACGCGGACAGGCGATGCGGCCCTGCCCGGTGCACACGGCGGCCGAGGCGCTGGGACTGCCGGTGCGTACCCCCGCCCGACTGCGGCGCGACGCGGCGGAGCACGCGGCCTTCGCGGCGCTGGGACTCGACGTGGCGGTGGTTGCCGCCTACGGCCTGATCCTGCCGCAGGCGATGCTGGATGCGCCGCACCGTGGCTGCCTGAACATCCATGCCAGCCTGCTGCCGCGCTGGCGCGGGGCGGCGCCGATCCAGGCGGCGATCCTGGCCGGCGACACCGAGACCGGCATCACCATCATGCAGATGGATGCGGGGCTGGACACCGGCGCCATGCTCCAGTGGGAATCTGTGCCGATCACCAACGCCACCACCGCCGCCGACCTGCACGACAGCCTTGCGGCCCTTGGCGCGCAGCTGATCCTGGCCACGCTGGCCGACACCCCGGCCCCGGTGCCGCAGCCCGAGGAGGGTGCCACCTACGCCCCCAAGCTCACCCGCGACGACGGCCGCATCGACTGGTCGCGCGACGCGGCGGCCCTCGATCGCCAGGTGCGGGCGCTGAACCCCTGGCCCGGCACCTTCGCCATGCTGGACGGCGAGGTGCTGAAGATCCTCGCCGCCACGCTGGAAGCCGCGGAAGGCGCGCCGGGCACCGTGCTGGACGACGCGCTGCTGGTGGCGACGGGACACGGCGCGCTGCGCCTGGTACGCATCCAGGCCCCCGGCCGCGCCGCGATGGCGACGGGCGCTTTCCTGCGTGGCCGCAAGGTGCCCCCCGGCACGCGCCTGAGCTGATGCCGCGCTACGCCCTGGCGCTGGAATACGACGGTGCGGCCTTCGTCGGCTGGCAGCGCCAGGCCGTCGGGCTCTCGGTGCAGCAGGTGCTGGAGCGGGCGGCCTCACACCTCGTGAACGGTGCCCCGGTGGTCAGCATCGCCGCCGGGCGCACCGATGCCGGGGTGCATGCCGCGGGCCAGGTCGCCAGCATCGACCTCGACCGCGACATCACGCCCGACAAGCTGCGGGACGCGCTGAACTTCCACATGCTGCCGCACGCCGTGGCGGTGCTGCGCGCCGCGCGGGCGGCGGAGGGCTGGAACCCGCGCTTCTCCGCCGTCGGCCGCGCCTACCGCTACGTCATCCTCAACCGCCGCGCCCGCCCGGCGCTGGAGGCCGGCCAAGTCTGGCATGTGCATCTGCCGCTTGATTGCGCTGCCATGCACGCGGCGGCGCAGTCGCTGCGCGGCCACCACGACTTCACTTCGTTCCGCGCCACCTCCTGCCAGGCGAAGTCGCCGGTGCGCACGCTGGACCGGCTGGATGTTCGCCGCGAAGGCGAACGCATCGTCATCGAGGCCGCCGCGCGCAGCTTCCTGCACCACCAGGTGCGCAACATGGTCGGCACGCTGAAGCTGGTCGGCCAGGGCCTCTGGCCCGTCGCCCGCGTTGCCCAGGCGCTGGCTGCCTGCCACCGCGCCGCCGCCGGCCCCACCGCCCCGCCCGACGGCCTCACCCTGATGGAAGTGCGCTACCCAGAGGACCCGTTCGCGTCCTGAGCGGCCCGGAGGCCGCTACCCGGAAGTGAGGCGCAGCACCACCAGGCCAAGCGCCATGTCCACGCCCACCATCAACGCCGCCCGCCCGGCGGACAGGCCGAGGTCCAGCCGCGTCGCCGACCATTGCAGCCAAAGCGCCCAGCCCATCGCCGCCAGCCACGCCGTCTGCGCCACCACCGCCGGCGCGCCGAGCAGGTGCGGCACCAGCGAGGCGACCAGCAGCAGGTACTGCACCAGGTTGCACCAGTTCCACAGCACCACGAAGCGCGGCCACAGCGCGGCCCGGCCCATGTCGGCGGCCAGGCGGTGCGACAGCACGGCATAGCCGAGCCAGGTCAACGCGAACCCAGCTAGCTCCCGTGCCATCCCCCCGTCGGCGGCGGCCGGCGCCAGGGCCTGGATCGCCAGGAACATCGGCAGGCACAATCCCAGCGCCAGGAAGCTCTGCCGCGCCCGTGCCAGCCCGTCCGGCAGCGAATCCGCCGCGAACAGCGCCGCCCCTTCCGCCCGCCCGCCGGCCAGCATCAACGCGGCGCGCAGCCCGAGCCAGGGCTGCTGCGGCACGGCGCTCACCGCCGCCCCTTCGTCACCGCAGGACCGAGGCGACCAGCCGCGGCGCCATCACCAACGCCACCGTGCCGATGTTTAGCGCCATCACCATCAGCGTCGCCCGCCCGCGCGACAGGCCGAGCCCGTAGCGCACCAGGAACCAGTGCAGGCTGAGTCCGTAGCCCGCGATGGCGAACAGCACCACGATCGCCGCCTGCGGCTCCCCGAGCCCCATGCGCCGCAGGACCCCCGCGGCCATCAGCAGCCCGATCGCCACCACCGGCACTGCCCATTGCGCCCAGTTGAATGCAACACCGAAGCGCAGCCACGCCTCTCCACGCCCCCAGCGCTCGGCCAGCGCGGCGGAGATCACCGCCGGCGCCAGCAGGGCCACCAACGTCGCCAACAGGTCGGTCAGCACATCCGCGCCGCCGCCGGAAGCCAGCATCAGCAGGCCGCCAACCAGCGGAAAGGCGATCAGCGGCGCCAGCGAGTTCAGGAACCCCTGCCGTGTGGCCACGAACTCCCCGAACCCCTCCGGCCGGAACCGTGCCAGCCGGATGATTCCGCGGAACACGCTGCGGCGCGGACCCGTCTCGCTCATGTCGTCTCGATCATCGGGGGGAAGGGCTTCATCGCAGCAGCTTGTCCAGCACCGCGCGATAGATGCGTGCCAGCTCGCGCAGCTCATCCACCGGCACGCGCTCGTCCACCTGGTGCATCGTCTGCCCCACCAGCCCGAACTCCGCCACCGGGCAATAGCGGGCGATGAAGCGCGCATCCGACGTGCCGCCGCCAGTGTCCAGTTTCGGCTGCTTCCCGGTCGCCGCTGCAATGGCGCCCACCAGCGCCTCGATCTCCGGCCCCACCGGGGTCAGGAAACTCTCGCCGGAGATCGACCCGTCCAGCTCGAAGCGCTCGGCATACCGCTCGGCGGTGGCGCGCACCCAGGCGGCCAGCGAGGCACCGGAATGGCGCTCGTTGAAGCGGATGTTCAGCATCATGCGCGCGCTGGCCGGCACCACGTTGGTCGCCGCGTTGCCCACGTCGATGCTGGTCAGCTGGATGCTGGTCGGCTCGAAGAACTCACTTCCCGCGTCGATCGGGGCGGCCGTCAGCGCTGCGGCAATGCGCGCCAGCCGGTGTACCGGGTTGTCCACCCGGTGCGGATAGGCCACGTGGCCCTGGATGCCATGCACGGTCAGCGTCATGTTCACGCTGCCGCGCCGCCCCACCTTGATCATGTCGCCGAGCGCGGCCGGATTGGTCGGCTCGCCGACGATGCAGAAATCCGGCACCTGGCCGTTCGCCTGCATCCACTCCAGCACGCGCGCGGTGCCGTCGACCGCCGGGCCTTCCTCGTCGCCGGTGATCAGCAGCGAGATCGAACCCTGCGGCGCACCCCCGCGCAGATGGTCCGCCGCCCCGGCCACGAAGGCGGCGATCGCCCCCTTCATGTCGCAGGCGCCGCGCCCATACAGCACGCCATCCTGCACCTCGCCGGCAAACGGCCCCGCCGACCAGTTCGCCGCCCCCACCGGCACCACGTCGGTGTGCCCGGCGAAGCAGATATGCGGGCCGCCGGTGCCGATCCGCGCGAACAGGTTCTCGATCTCGCCGAACTTCAGCCGCGTCACGGTGAAGCCGATCGCCTCCAGCGCGGCCGCCAGCACGTCCTGCGCGCCGGCATCGGCGGGCGTGACGGAGGGGCAGCGCAAAAGCGCCTGTGCGAGTTCAAGCGGATCGGTGGGAGTGTTCATGGGCAAGCCACAAGCAAGAAAAGGTCTTCTTTTTCTGTAGAAAAAGAAGAAAAAAGACTTTCATTCCTTTGCCGGGGTTGATTCCGCGTCAAGGGAATGAAAGTTTTTTGGTTCTTTTTTTCAAAAAAAAACAACTTCCTTCCTCAATACCGCAGCAATTCGTTGATCGCTGTCTTGGCCCGCGTCCGCTCGTCCACCTGCTTGACGATTACCGCGCAATACAGCGACGGCGTGCCCACCGGCCCCGGCATCGCCCCCGGCACCACCACGGAATAGGGCGGCACCCGGCCGACATGCACCTCGCCGGTGTCGCGGTTGACGATCTTCGTCGTGGCGGAAAGGAACACTCCCATCGCCAGCACCGCGCCGCGTTCCACGATCACGCCCTCCACCACCTCGGAGCGGGCACCGATGAAGCAGTCGTCCTCGATGATCACCGGCGTCGCCTGCAACGGCTCCAGCACGCCGCCAATGCCCACGCCGCCGGACAGGTGGCAGTTGGCGCCGATCTGCGCGCAACTGCCCACGGTCGCCCAAGTATCCACCATGGTGCGCGCGCCGACATGCGCGCCGACGTTCACGAAGCTCGGCATCAGCACCACGTCCGGCGCGATATAGGCGCTGCGGCGCACGATGGCACCAGGCACGGCGCGGAAACCGGCCTTGCGGAAGCGCTCGGCATCCCAGCCGGCGAACTTCATCGCCACCTTGTCCCACACCGGCGCGCCGCCATTGCCTTCCATCAATTGCGAATCGAACAACCGGAAAGACAGCAGCACCGCCTTCTTCAGCCACTCGTTCACCACCCATTCGCCGCCGACCTTTTCCGCCGTGCGGAACGTGCCGGCCTCCAGCCCGTCCAGTGCCGTCTCCACCGCCTCACGGTCGGCACCCTTGGTCTGGGCGTTCAGCCCGTCGCGCCGCTCCCACAGGGTCTCGATCGTTGAACGCAGGGAAGGGTCGCTCATCGGGGCAGGTGTCCTGGCAGTTGCGCGGACCATGCGCAGGCCGGCAGGCCCTGTCAATCGAGCAACACCCTCGCCGCATGGCGCTCGCGCTAACCTCGCGTTTACACATTTCCTCTTGGATGGGGCCACACGAGGAGCCGACCCATGCCCCTGGCACCCGATCCCGGAACGGTGGTCGCCGTCCCGCTTCCCGCGCGCCTGCCGCCCGCCGTATCCAACGGCGTGGTGCCCGATGCCCCCTCTTCGGACGCCGCTTCACCCGACACGGTGCGCGACAGCGTGCTCCACGCCGCCATGTTCGAAAGCAGGCAGCGCTGGCGCGACCTTGTTCACCTCACCGCCGACCTGGCCTTCGAGACCGATGACCAGGGCCGGTTCGTTTTCGTCGCCCCCGAAACCGCCGTCGGCTGGCCCGCCGCAGTGCTGCTGGGGCAGCCCGCCGCCCTCCTGCTGGCCGACTCCGCCGGGCAGATCGGCTTCGACCCGTTCCGCCCCACAGTGCGCACCCGCGGCCGGCGCGCCTGGCTCAAGCGGCCCGATGGCAGCCCGGTCTGCCTCGTCTTCAGCGCCACGCCGCTCCTGGACGCCCAGGGCCAGTTGATCGGCGCCCGCGGCGTCGGCCAGGACATCACCGAGCAGGACATCCACGAATCCCGCCTCGCCGCAACGCTGCGCCGCAGCCAGGTGGTGGAGCACATCCTTGCCTGCATGCATCAGGAAGTGCATGCCGCGCGCATGATGAAGGCCGCCCTCGGCGCCATGGTCACCGCCGTGGGGGCGGAGGGCTGCGCCGTCATCGACTTGCTGGGCGACGGCGTGCAGGCGGCACTGCTGCACCAGATCGCCACCCCCTCCGCCGCCGTCCTCCACACCGCCATGTCCCTGCTCGAATCCAACCCGTCCAGCCAGAGCGACGCCATGGCCAACGATGGCCGCTGGACCATGGTCTGTCCCGCGCACATCAGCGGCACCCAGGCCGCTGCCCTCGCCGTCTGGCGCGACCTTGGCGGCAGGCCGTGGGACAGCGACGACCGCATGCTCACCGCCTCCGTCAACAGCATCATCCGCGTGGTGCTCCAGCATGAGGCGATGCAGCGCGACATCACCGAGCAGGCGCGCACCGATTCGCTCACCGGCCTGATCAACCGCCGCGCCTTCATCGAGGAGATGGGCCGGCGCATCGACCGTTTGAGCCGCGAGGGCCAGCCCGGCACCGTAATGTATGCCGACCTCGACGGCTTCAAGCAGCTCAACGACCTGCGCGGCCACGACGTGGGCGACGAGGCGCTGTGCCTGGTCGCCGACATGCTGCGCGACACCGTCCGCCCGTCGGACCTCGTCGCCCGGCTCGGCGGGGATGAGTTCGCCATCTGGATGGATGGCGCCGACGACCTCACCGCGGCGGAGCGTGCCGAACACCTGACCATCACCGCCCCACGCGCCATGCGCGAGCTGGCCGGCGGGCACGAGATCCGCCTCGGCATGTCCATCGGCATCGCCACCCGCTGGCCCACCACCCGCGAAAGCCTCGACGAAACCCTGCAGCGCGCCGACCAGGCGATGTACCAGGCCAAGCGTGCCGGCCGCGGCCAATGGCGCGCCTGGCGACAGGAGGCATCGTGATGTCCATGCACAACGACACCGCCCTCCTCGCGATCTCTCCCGTCGAGACCGAGGTCCTTCGCGTCCGCCTCGGCGCGGCCCCGGACACCGCGCCGGACGTGCTGCGTTCGCTCGCCATTGATCCCTCGGTCACGGTGCGCGCCGCCGTCGCCAAGAACCCCGCCGCCGGCGGCGAGACCGACCATGTGCTGGCCCAGGACCAGGACGAGCGCGTCCGCACTCTGCTGGCGCGCAAGCTCGCCAGCCTTGTCCCAGGCCTGGCCGCCGCCGACCAGCTCGCCCTGCGCGAACGGGCCCTCGCCACCCTGCACCGTCTGGTCAGCGACGAGGCGGTGCGCGTGCGCGCGGCGATGGCCGACGTGCTGAAGGACATGCCCGATGCCCCGCGCAGCCTCATCCTCCAGCTCGCCCGCGACCCCGCGACACAGGTGTTCGACCCGGTGATCCGCCTGTCGCCGATCCTGTCCTCGGAAGACCTCCTGGCGCTGCTGGCCGACACGCCGGCGGGCGAGGTCGCGGTCTCCATCGCCTCCCGCCCTCGCCTCGCCGAGGAGGTGGCCGATGCGGTCGCCTCCTCCAGCAACGTGCGCGCCATCACCGCCCTGCTCGCCAACACCACCGCGGCGATCCGCGAAGCCACGCTCGACATGCTGGCCGAGACCGGCGGCGCGCACGAGGCGTGGCACCAGCCGCTGGTCAACCGCCCGCGCCTGTCCGACCGCGCCGCCCGCGCGCTGTCGAGCTACGTCGCCACCCACCTGCTCGACGTGCTGGCCGGCCGCGCCGACCTTCCGGTGGCCACCGCCCGCGAACTGCGCCAACGCCTGGAAGCAAGGCTCAACCCACCCCAGGGCCGCACCCGCCGCGACCCGGACATCGACCAGGCCATGCAGGAAGCCCTGCAACTCCAGTCGCAGCACAAGCTGGACGAGGCGGCCCTGCTCGCCGCCGTGCAGCGCGGGGAGCCGCGCATGGCGACCGCCATCCTCGCCCTGGCCGCCGAGGTGCCGGCCTCGGTGGTGGACCGCGCGGCTACCCTGCGCAGTGCCAAGGGCCTGCTCAGCCTGGTCTGGAAGGCCGGCTTCTCGATGCAGGTGGCCGTTCCGCTGCAAACCCTGCTCGCCCGCCCCAACCCATCCGCCGTCCTGCGCCCCACCACGGGCGGCGGCTTCCCGCTCGCTGTGGACGAAATGCGCTGGCAGATCGACTTCCTGCGCGATATGGGGCGCTGAGGGGAAGCAAGGATTCTTCTTTTTCTGAAGAAAAAGAAGCAAAAAGACTTTCGACCTTTTGCGCCGTGCCTGACGGTTCAGACGCGGCGCAAAGTCGAAAAAGTTTTTTGGTTCTTTTTTTCAAAAAAGAACCTGCTTGCCTAATACAGGTGACACGCTACCACGTGTCCTTCCCCGGTCGGCCGCGATGCCGGCCTTTCGCTGCGGCACACATCCATGGCGCGCGGGCAGCGCGCCGCGAAGGCGCATCCAGGCGGCGGGTTCAGGATGCTCGGCACCTCGCCGCCCAGCGCCGGGCTGCGCACCCGGTCCGGATCGGGCCGCGGCACCGCTTCCAGCAGCGCCTGGGTGTAGGGATGCTTCGGCGCCGAATACAGCACCGTCTTGGGCGCCTGTTCCACCAGCGCGCCTGCGTACATCACCGCCACGTCGGTGGCGATGCTGCGCACCACGGCCAGGTCGTGGGCGATGAACAGGTACGACAGCCCCAGCCGCTCCTGCAGGTCCAGCAGCAGGTTGATGATCTGCGCCTGCATCGACACGTCCAGCGCCGAGACCGGCTCGTCGCAGATCACCAGGTCCGGCCGCAACGCCAACGCGCGGGCGATGCCGATGCGTTGGCGCTGGCCGCCCGAGAATTCATGCGGGAAGCGTTCCGCCACCGCGCGCGGCAGGCCGACGGTTTCCAACAGCTCGCCCACCCGGTCAGCGCGGTCCTTGCGGCTCCAGCCGCCGCCGACGTCGATCGGCTCCGCGATGCAGTCCCCCACCCGCATGCGCGGGTTGAGCGAGCCGTGCGGGTCCTGGAACACGAATTGCAGCTTGCTGCGCACGCGCGCCAGCGGCTGCTTGCCGTCCGGGCCGGTAATCGTCTCGCCGAACAGCGTGATCTCGCCTGACGTCGCCGGGATCAGCCCGACCAGCAGCCGCCCCGTGGTCGACTTGCCGGAGCCCGATTCGCCCACCAGGCCCAGCGTGGTGCCGGGCTTGATGTCGAAGCTGATGTTGTTGACCGCGCGCAGCACCGCCGGCGGCCCGCCGCGCCCGCGCGTAACGTGGAAGTCCTTGGTCAGGTCGCGCACCCGCACGATTGGGGTGCTGGAAGCGGCTCCGCTCACGACACGCCCTCCGCCGTGGCAATCATCGCGGCCACCCGGGGCGGGCAACGCGCCTCGCGCTCCGGCCCGGCCAGCAGCAACGGCGGGGCATCACGCCTGCACGACTCCTGCACCACCCCGCAGCGCGGGTTATAGCGGCAGCCAGGCACCACCGCAGTCGGATCGGGGATCGAGCCCAGAATGGTCGGCAGCCGCCGCACATCGACATCCAGCTTCGGAATCGCCGACAGCAGGCCCTCAGTATAGGGATGCACCGGCCGGCGGAACAGCGCGGCCACCGGCGAGGTCTCCACCACCCGGCCGGCATACATCACCATGACCCGCCGCGCGAACTCCGCGATCACGCCCATGTCGTGGGTGATCAGGATCACGCTCATGCCAAGCTCGGCCTGCAGGTCGCGCAGCAGGTCGAGGATCTGCGCCTGGATGGTCACGTCCAGCGCCGTGGTGGGCTCGTCGGCAATCAGCAGCTTGGGCCGGCAGGCGATGGCAATGGCGATCATCACGCGCTGGCGCATGCCGCCGGACAGGCGGTGAGTATATTCGTCCACCCGCCGCGCCGCATCCGGAATGCGCACCAGCTCCAGCAGCTCGATCGCGCGCTTGCGGGCGGTGGCCTGGTCCACGCCCTGGTGCAGGCGCAGGGTTTCGCCGATCTGGTCGGCGATGGTCAGCACCGGGTTCAGCGAGGACATCGGGTCCTGGAAGATCATCGCGATCTCCCCGCCGCGGATCGCCCGCATCTCCCGCGTCGGCAGGGTCAGCAGGTCGCGCCCGCCGTACAGGATGCGCCCGGTCGGCATGCGCGTGGTGGGTGCGGCGTGCAGCCGCAGGATCGACAGCGCGGTGACGCTCTTGCCCGATCCCGATTCGCCCACGATGCCCAGCGCCTCGCCCTCGCCGACCGCCAGGCTCACCCGGTCCACCGCCGTCATCCAGCCGGCATCGGTGCGGAAGCGCACGGTGAGGTCGTCGACCTCCAGCAACGGTGCCTTGCGTTCACGGGACGCCATCTCAGCCCTCCACCTTCAGCCGCGGGTCGAGCACGTCGCGCAGCCCGTCGCCCAGCAGGTTCATTCCCAGCGCCGCGAGGCTGATCGCGAAGCCCGGGAACAGCATGATCCACCACGACTGCACGGCGAATTGCCGCCCCTCGGCGATGATGTTGCCCCAGGACGGGGCCGGCGGCGGCGGGCCGATGCCCAGGAACGACAGCGCCGCCTCGGCCAGGATCGCATAGGCGAATACGAAGGTGGACTGCACCAGCAGCGGGCCGGCGGCGTTGGGCAACAGGTGCTTGAACATGATGCGCATCGAGGAGGCACCCGCGACGCGCGCCGCCTCGATGAACTCCAGCTCGCGCGTCACCAGGGCCGAGGCCCGCACGATGCGCGCCGTGCGCGGGATATAGGCCACCGCCAACGCGATGATCACGCTGTGCGTCTGTGGGCCGAGTGCGGCACCCAGGCCGATCGCCAGCAGGATGGCGGGGGCCGCCATCAGCGCGTCCATGACCCGCATCAGCAGGGAGTCGAGCCGGCGGAACTGCGCCGACAGCACGCCGATCGCCGCCCCGAATACGCCGGTCAGCACCGCCACCGACAGCCCGATCCACAGCGACAGCTGCGCGCCGTACAACGTGCGGGTGAACAGGTCGCGGCCGAACTGGTCGGTGCCGAACCACCAGTTCTCCTGCGGCGGGCGGAAGCGGAAGCGGATGGCCATGCGGTTGGGGTCCACGCCGGTCAGCGGGGCGGCCAGTGCCGCGATCACCATCACCAGTACGATGATGAAACCGACCATGAAGCTGCGATGGTGCAGCAGCTTGCGCAGCACGCGGAAGCGGCGGCGGGCGGCAATCGCCTCGCCGGATGCCAGGATGGTTGCAGTCGCGTCAGCCATATCGCACCCGCGGATCAACAAAGGTGTAGATGATGTCGACAAGGATGTTGATCACCACGAACGCGAAGCCGAACAGCAGCATGGTGCCCTGCACCAGCGGATAGTCGCGATTCAGGATGCCCTGGACGATCAGGCGGCCGATGCCGGGCAGCGCGAACACCTGCTCGATTACCACCGAGCCGCCGACCAGCAGGCTCAGCGTGATGCCCAGCACGGTCACGACAGGGATCAGCGTGTTGCGGAAGGCGTGCTTGGCCACCGTGGTCCATTCGTCCACCCCCTTGGCGCGCGCGGTGCGGATGAAGTCCTGGTCCAGCACGTCGAGCATGGCCGAGCGGGTTATGCGCGCCAGGAAGCCGATCTGGAACAGCGCCAGCACGATCGCCGGCTGGATCAGCGAGGAGAACCACGGCCAGAACCCGCCCTCGGTCAGCGGCATGTAGCCGCTGGGCGGGAACCAGCCGAGGCTGACGCTGAAATACAGCACCGACAGGATGCCAACCCAGAACCCCGGCAGCGACACGCCGAGCAGTGCTATGACCATCACGCAGGCGTCGATCCAGGAATTGCGCCAGTACGCCGCCACCACGCCCAGCCCGATGCCGACCGGCAATGTCACGAGCAGGGAAACCATCGAGAGCGACAGCGTCACCGGCAGGCGCTCCGCCACCGCGCTGACCACGCTCTGCTTCAGGGTGAGGGACTCGCCGAAATTGCCGACGGCGATGTGGGAGAACCATTCCAGCAGCTGCACGATCAGCGGCCGGTTGAGGCCCAGCTGTTCGCGGATCGCCTCTACCGCCTCGGGCGAGGCCTCGGGACCTGCGATGGCCAGCGCCGGGTCGCCCGGCAGCAGGTGCATCAGCATGAACACCATCACCGAGAATATTAGCAGCACAGGCACCGCCTGCGACAGCCGCATCAGGATCCCGCGATACATGTCGCCCCCTTGGTCATCGCTTGGCCACCCCCGGGGCCGACTTCTCCCCCGGGCGCGCTGGCCCGGGCGGCTGCCTCAGTTGATCCATGTGTTCCAGAACCTCTGGAAGAAATAGGGCGCCATGCCGTGCAGCCGCGTGTGATGCGCCCGCACCGCACCCAGGTCCGCCACCTTGATGATGAAGGCCTGGTCCAGCAGCTGTCCCTCGATCTGGCGCCAGGCGGCCTGGCGCTCGGCGAAGCCCGGCGAGGTGAAGAACTGCCGGTATGCCGCCTCCAGCCCAGCGTGTTCGCGAATGTGCGGATGGGTGAAGAGCTGCCGGCGCCATTGCTGCGGGCCCAGCAGCGGCTGGGTGCAGAAGCCGGTCGCGGTGACATTCCAGTTGCCGGTGCCGCGGCGCATGTTGGCGGAGTTGGTCATCCAGTCCACCAGCTGCACTTCGGTGGCCATGCCCGCCTGCTGCAACTGGCCCGCCAGCACCAGGATCGCGTCACGCATGTAGCTGAAGGTGCCGTTGGTCTGCAGCACCAGCTTCTCGCCGCGATAGCCGGCCTGCTGGAGGAGAGCGCGGGCTTCCTGCGGGTTGCGCCGGTCATAGGAGGCATCGGCGAGTTCGCCGGTATGGTAGGGGCTGCCGGGATAGGTGAGCGACGGGTTGCGCCGCGCCAGCTGGCCGGAGGCGATGACGATGTCGTCCACGTTCACCACCGCGCGGATCGCCTGGCGCACGAGCGGGTTGGTGGTCGGCCCGTGGCCAGCGTGGGTGACGAACACCAGCTGGCAGTAGGGGAAGATGCGCAGCACCGCGATGTCGTCGCGCTCGGCCAGGCGGCGGATGGCATCGGGCGGCAGGTTCGCCGCCGCATCGGCCTCGCCGGCCTGCAACGCCGCCAGCCGGGCGGCCGGGTCGGCCACGAAGTCGTAGCGCACCGCGTCGAGATGCACGGTCTTGCGCCCGGCCAGTCCGTCGGGCCCGGCGGCGGAGCGGTCGTGCGTGTAGGCCTCGTTGCGGCGCAGGACGAGATGGCGGTCCTTGTCCCAGCTTTCCAGCGTGAAGGGGCCGGTGCCGATCACGTCGATCTCCCGGCCGGGCTGGTCCTTCTGGCTGGCCGGGAGGATGGCGAGCGGGTAGGTGGGCGACTTCAGCATGTCCAGGAACACCGCATTGCTGGACTTCAGGTGGACCACAAAGGTCGACGGGTCGGGCACGTCGTAGCTGGCGACGTCGTCCAGCAGGGCGGCGTTGGTGCTGACGGCGGCGTAGCGCTGGAAGGAGGCCACGACGTCGGCGGAGGTCATGGTCTCGCCGTCATGGAACTTCACGCCGCGGCGCAGGGTGAAGCGGAAGCGGCGGGCGTCGGCGCCGACCTGCACGGCGGCGGCGAGCATCGGGCGGGCGTTGTAGCTTTCGTCCATCGCGATCAGCGGTTCGAACAGGTGGTGGATCACTTCCAGTTCCACCAGCGCCGCCGCGACATGCGGGTCCAGCGAGCCGACCCCGCCGGCGGCGGCATAGGTGACCGCGCCACCGCGGGTCTGGGCCTGCACGGGTGCAGCCACCATGACAAGCAGTGTCGCGAGGGCGCCTGCCAAGCCCGCCCCTTCCCGCCACCGCGTCATGCCAAGAATTCTCCGATGCGCGGGCCGACCGGCCTCCGCCTGATGTTTTCGCAGTGCAGCGTGGCGATGCCCGCGCATGCTGTCAATCGATTGCGCGCCTGGAAATCCGCTGGAATTGACAGGCCAGCTGTGGGGCGCACAGGCTTTCGTCGCAGCAGGCGGGAGGGACGGCGATGACGCAGGCGATGGGCTGGGCGGAGTGGGCGCGGCATGACGGCGTGGCGCTGGCCGGGCTGGTGCGCAAGGGCGAGGTTTCGGCGAGGGACCTCGCGGCGCAAGCGGCGGCGGGGGTGGCGATGCTGAACCCGAAGCTGGAGGCGGTGCTGGAAATTTTCCAGGATGTGCTGGCCAACCCGGATGCCGACGGGCCGGCGCGCGATGGCGGGCTGTATGGCGTGCCGATGCTGCTGAAGGACTTGGGTTCGGGGCTGAAGGGGCGGACGCAGCAGGGAGGGTCGAAGCTGACGCGCGGCTATGTGGTGCCACAGACCGATCCGACCATCGCCAACTTCCTGGCCGGCGGGCTGGTGCCGCTGGGGCGGTCGACGAGCCCGGAATTCGGGTTGACCTTCGATACCGCGACCGACGTGGATCGGCTGCGGGTGACGCGCAATCCTTGGAACCTGGCGCATACGCCGGGTGGCTCCTCCGGCGGGTCGGCGGCGGCGGTGGCGGCGGGGATCGTGCCGGTGGGGATGTCGGGCGACGGGGGTGGGTCGACGCGGATTCCGGCTTCGTTCTGCGGGCTGGTGGGGTTGAAGGCGAGCCGAGGGCGGGTGCCGCGGCCGCATTTCCAGAGCGAGTACATGGTGCGGGTGAGTGCCGACGGGGTGGTCACGCGGACGGTGCGCGACACGGCGGCGGTGTACGAGACGCTGGCGCGGGTGCCGAAGGGGGGGACGTTCATCGCGATGGGGGCGCCGGAGGGGTCGTACCTGGCGGCGATCGGGCGCGATCCACCGAAGCTGCGGATCGGGCTTTCGACCGGGATGTGGGGGCGGGCGGTGGCGACCGATCCGGCGGTGGCGGAGCGGGTGCGGGTGGTGGGCCGGGCGATGGAGGCGCTGGGGCATGGGGTGGAGGAGGTGAAGGATTCCGATATCTGCGATTGGGAGATGCTGTGGCGGGCCTATGTGGCGGCGTGGATCAACGGGGTGGCGACGCTGGACGACCGGGCGCGGGCGCTGGGGATCGAACCGCAGGAGCTTGCCTCGTATCTGACGCCGATGACCTACCGGCATTTCCTGGCCGCACAGCGCTACGACAAGCGGGACATGCTGCGGATGATGGCGGACAACAACACGGTCACGCGGCAGTTCGGGCGGGTGATGGAGCGGTATGACCTGTTGCTGACGCCGACGCTGGCGATCCGGGTGCCGGAGGCGAATGGGCCGTATTCGCTGCTGCGCGACGAGGAGCTCGACACCTGGATAGGGCGGCTGTGCGATGCCTGCCGCTATACCATGCCGGGCAACGAGACCGGGTTGCCGGGGATTTCGGTGCCGACCGGGCTCGACGCCGAAGGATTGCCGATCGGGGCGCAGTTCTATGCGTCGTGGGGCGAGGAGGCGCTGTTGATGCAGGTGGCGGCGCAGCTGGAGCGGGCGCAGCCGGGGTGGTTCGGGCAGGTGCCGCCGGTGCATGTCGGCGCTGGGGTTTCAGCGTAATGATATGAAATTGTAACGAAATTGGCGCGCGTGGGCTGGATGTTCAGGGGTCGTATTTTTTCTTCCAGGCCCTGACGGCGGCGCGGACATAGGGTTGGAGCGGGCGGTCCGGCGGCGGTTCGGGCGCGGGCGGCCTTGCCGCCTTGGGCGGCGAGGGGCGGGGGCGGCGGGGGAGTTGCAGCCAGTCGGGCTGGGGTTGGCCCAGGGCGCGGCAGAGCGGGCGGAGCAGGCGGCCGGCTTGCGGGGCTGCCTGGACGAAGGACTTCGCCTCGGGGTTCTGCAGCAGGGATATCAGGAAACTGGCGGGGGGGCCGGCCTCGGGGAGGCGGCGGCCGGCCCAGCCATGGGCGCGCGGCAAGCGAGGCGATGGGTGGGAGGCCAAGTGGGGAGCCGGGCGGTGAATGCGGCCGGGGCGGGGCGCGCGGGGGGCGGGCAGGGTGTTGGACTGCCAGCGGTCGAACAGGGCCTGAAAGCGGGTGGCCAGGCGGGCGAGGCGCTGCTGGAACAGGGCCCAGACGGGGTGGGGCAACGCGGGCAGGCGGGGCGGCGGGCGCAGTTCCGCGAAGGGCTGTGTGCCCAGCCAGACGATGTGGCGCGGACGTGACTCGCGGGCCACGAACACGCCTATGGCGGTGTGGAGCAGCGTGACGATCGTCGCGATGGTTGATGTGAGATTTAACATTAACGTTAGAATAGTTAGTTCGGAGGGGCGGTGCACGGGGTTTCTTGGGGGGGCGGTGTGGCGAGCAAGCATGGAAAAGTGGGGAGGGGAGGCACAGAGGCACGGAGGAGCAAGGCAAGGGAGAAGATGGGCTTGGGTGCTCCGGGGGGCGGGAGTGGGGTGG
>JANPIH010000367.1:0-9257 GCA_031424895.1 Rhodospirillales bacterium | reverse complement strand
AGGCGCCACATGCACTCCGGGTAGATTACCCACCGGCATCGGATCGCCCTGCCCGCGGATGATGGTCTTCAGCGCGTCCAGCAATGCGGCCGGTGGGTTGATGATCTCAGCATCGCGGTTCCGTTCCGGACGGTCGTTGTCGGTGACGAACACCAGGAAGCGCGCCAGCGAGCCGTCCATCAGCGCCCCGCCTTCCAGCGCCTTCCAGAAGGTTGAGGGCGTGGTGGTGCCGTAGAAGCAGACGCAGGGCTGGTAGATGTCGACGCGTGGCGCGTCCCTCTTGTTGGCGTATTCGGTGCCGCGATAGACGCCCTTGGCACGGCTGTAGAGCTTCATCAGTTCGGACCAGATCTCCGCCTTGTGGGCGGGCGCCTTGGCACCGGCGACGCCATTGAGGAACAGCCCGAACTCGTCGATCTGGAACAGGCGGGCCGGATGCTGCTCCAGGGCCGACACCATGCCGCGGCCCGAGGCCAAGGTTTCACCGCCGAGGTAACGCTCCAGCTTCGCCATCTCGAAGCAGCGCCGGATCACCTCGGGCGCGTGGTCCTTGCCGCCGCCGCTCTCCGCCACCGCGGCGATGTAGATGTTGCTGCGCAGATCAGTGCCGGTACGATACTTCCTACCAGCCAGCACGCCGACGGCGCAGATGGCGGCACCGAGTGCGAGGAATGGCTGCGGCCGCAAGGCAGAGCGGGTGCACTCGTCCATCAACATCTGCAGGACGCCGCCCGGCCGCAGGATGGCCGTCGGCACGGCGAGCGGCTGTGTTTCCCGCCTGGCGCGCCCGGCATGGAGCTTGGCCAGGAACGGGGCGGCTGGATGCGGCTGGGTCGCCTGCGCGGCGACCGCCGCGTTGAGGAACAAGCCAGGGGGTGGAACCCAGCCGCGCTGGCGGGCAAGGTCGTAGATGCTGCCAGCGCCGATGCTGTGCGGCCGCAGGGTGGCCCAGCGACGCTCGGGCGTGTCCCCACAGCCTGAGGCCCCGGATTTGCCGGACTGCCGCGACCAGTCGAGCCAGAGGTCCCGGCCGTCGTCGCCGACGGCGGCCTTGATGGCGTTGCCGATCTTTATCCACGAGTGGCCGTCCAGATCGTCGTTCGGGATCCAGGCCAGCGCCGCGGCGACGGCGTCGACGGTGCCGCGGGGGTCGGATGGACCACGCCATGCGGTTGGCGCGGCGGGGCCCGCGAGGGATTTGGGCTTCAGCTCTGGCGGGAGCGCAGCGTGGGCGGCATCAAGCCATGCCAGCACCTGCACTTCGGTGACCACTGGCAGCGCCGAGGTGATGACGTCGAGCGGATTCTCGTCGGGCCACGCGTATGGCTGGCCGGTGCCAGGGTGCACGGCGTAGGCGACGAATTGCTGCCCACGCGCCAGCACCTCGAGTGGCGCCCGCTTGCGCCCGGCGAAAGGCGACTCGGTGCGATAAAGCAGCAGCCGCTTCGGCGCCTGGCCGATGCGCAGGCATGGCGTTGCGCCGAGATGCTCGGTCGCCAGTTCCGTGAGTGCGTGGGCGACGGTCGCGTCGGTGACATCGATGTCGAGCGCCACGGTGGCGCCAGTGGCAATGCCAATGCCGCAGTCTGGCCAGGACGACCATATCTCGATCTCGTTCAGCGTGGTTGGCCGGTCGCCATGGCGGGACCAGCCTGGATAGGGCGTCCACTGGCCCTGGCTGAACCGCCCCGGCACCTTGCTGCCTGGCATGATCGGGATCACCGCATAGCCGTTGTCGACCAGCTGCGCCCCGAACCGCGCCATGTAGGAGGCGTCGGTCATCCCGGCAAACCCTGCACCTTGTACGCCGCGGCGTTGACCGCTACCTGCTGGTCGATCAGGGAGTCGACATACCCCCCGCAGATCACATCGATGAAGCTGCTCCACTCCGCCGGCGACCAGGTGGCCATATCGGTGCGGCCGAGCGCATCGATGAACTCGCCCGCGGCATCCCCGGCACGGCGCATGGCGGCGAGCTCGAACTCGTTCGGATCAACCATCCGCCGCTCCTTCCAGATCTCGAGGCAGACCCGCGAACAGGTCGGCACCGCCCAGTGCACACGCAGGCCGCGTTCGCGGCGGAACCAGTCCCAATGGCGGGTGGAGCGATCGCAGGTGCGGCATCTCACTCGCTCGCCTGCAGCTGCTGTGCCTTCTTCGCGGCGCTAAGCTCGCGCCGTTGCTCGGCCAGTCTGTCGCGATGCTTGGCCCGGTACTGGCGCATAGCTTCACGAAACTTCTCCGGGTCCGCCTTCCTTCGCGCGGCTGCGGCGGCAGCCAGCTTTTCTCGATGCTTGGTTCGGTACTTGCGCGCATCTTCAAAAGCTTTCTCGGGGTTCGCTTTCCTGCGCGCAGCCGCTTCGGCGGCGAGCTTCTCTCGGTTTTGCTCGCGCCTAAGCACCTCGTTTGCCAAAGCCTTGTCGGGATTTGCTGCTCGCCACCGACGCGTCGCTTCCCGAGCCTTCTCAGGATTGGCAGCCCACCATCGCCGGTTCGCTTCCCGATACTTCTCTGGGTCGGCCGCCCGCTTCCTTCGTGCCCACTCCCGTGCTTGCGCCCGCTTGCGTTCCTTCCGCTCGGCAGCCTTCTCCTCCTCCGTCATCGGTGGCGGGGCTGCGGGAGCCGGGGCAGGCGCGCGCCTCCATGGTGCGTTCATCATTCGAACCTCATGCTGATGATCTCGGTGTATTGGCCGACTGGCCGCACCTGAATGGCGGTTGGAGCGCGCAGCGCCTCGAGGTTCTGCAGTGCCTGTTCAACCGAAGCTGGCGCTGGCACCTGCGGTGCACGGCGCTGCCACCATCCAACTGCTTTCTCGCGCGGGAAACCGGTGTGCTCGAAGCACAGCCACTCGCTGTGGCGGGCGAGGCCGCAGTCGTAGGTGACGCGCAGCGAGGCCGGCTTGCCTGGCTTTTCGTGGCGACTGTAGGTGACGCCGGTTACGTCGCACCAGCTGGCCTGAATCTGCGTCGAGAGCAGCGCATTGGACGCCGCTTCCGCCGATACCTTCACCACCGGCGGTGGAAACTCGTGATCGCACTCGATGCACTGCCGCGCGCTGGCGTGGTTGATGGTCTGGCATTCGGGGCAGACCTTGATGGGCGCCTCGCCGCCGCCCGCGGGTTCCTTCTTCCTTCCGTCCACCATGTCGATCGGACCGTGCCGCGCCGTGTTGCCGGCGAAGTCGAGGACCAGGCAGTCCTCCTTGCCCTCGGCGAGGCGCGTGCCGCGGCCAACCATCTGGACATAGAGGCCGACGCTCTTGGTGGGCCGCAGCAGGGCGATGAGGTCCACGCCGGGGGCGTCGAAGCCGGTGGTCAGCACATTGGCGTTGGTGACGCAGCGCAGCCGCCCTGCCTTGAACGCCGCAATGATGCGGTCGCGTTCGGGCCCCGGGGTGTCGCCGGTCACCGTCTCGGCTGCGACGCCGTGTTCGCGGATGGCATCGCGGACGTGATGGGCATGGGCAACGCCAGCGCAGAACACCAGCCAGGAGCCGCGACCGTCGCCATGCTGGACGATCTCGGCGACCGCGGCGCGCGTCACCTCATCGCGATCGACGGCGGCCTCGAGGTCCTTGGCGATGAACTCGCCGCCCCGGCTGCCGACATTGCCGACATCGAGTTGGGTGTCGGTCTGCTTGGGGATGACCGGCGAGAGGTAGCCCTGCTGGATCATGTCCAGCACCGGCACCTGGTAGGCGATGTCGGTGAACAGCCGATCCTTGCCCTCGTGCAGCAACCCGCTGTCGAGGCGGTAGGGCGTGGCGGTGAAGCCGACCACTTTCAGCAGCCCGGCGTTGACCTCGTTCAGCTGGGTCAGGAAGGAACGATACATGCCACTGTCGCTGCGGCCGAGCAGGTGTGCCTCGTCGATCAGCACCAGGTCGCACCGCTGAACCTTGTAGGCGTGGCGGTGGATGGACTGGATGCCGGCGAAGAGGATCTGCGCGCGGATCTCGCGGCGGGAGAGGCCTGCCGAGTAGATACCGGCCGGCGCCTCGGGCCAGGCGCGCATCAGCGCCAGGAAGTTCTGCTGGATCAGCTCCCGCTGATGCGTCAGTACCAGCACTCGGGTGTCGCGGTAGCTTTCGATCGCCTCGCGGATGAAGCTGGCGACACACAGGCTCTTACCTGTCCCTGTTGGAAGCACAACCAGGGGGTTGCCGGTATGTTCGGCGAAGTAGGCATAGAGCGCGTCAATCGCCGCGCGCTGATAGGGGCGCAGGGACAGGGTCATGCGGGCACCCCGTCACGCCATTCGGCGCCGTTCGGCATGCGGTAACTGACCCAATCCTCGCCAGCATCGGTCTGCGTGCCGGGGACCAGGTCGGGGATCAGCAGGTGGGCGGCGCAACCGCGGCGCTGGTCGTCCCGCGACAGCATGCAGGTGTGCCGAGCACAGTGCCACGCGCCGTCCGCCACCGGTGTGCTGTGCAAGCAGGAGCGGCAATGGCGCTCCGGCATGGCGTCGCCGTGGCAGAGCGCATGGTGGTCGCAGAACCGGCACTGCCACCAGGTGGGATCGTCGCTGATGCGGACCGGCGGGCGGGTCGCCAGAATGATGCGCTCGGCCTTGGCCAGGAGGCGGAGGCCGGCCTCCGCGTCGGCGTGCACGCGCTCCTGATAGAGCTCGTCAGTGTTCTTGTTGACCGCCAGGTAGAAGGCCCGGTCCAGTCCGGCGAGGTGCATGTAGACCTGGATCTGCGCCCAGTGTGCTGGCTTGGACGCGGCGACGCCGTCCTTCTGCAGCGCGACGAAGGATTTCTCGCTGTGCGTCTTGAACTCGCAGGCGTGCCAGGTCTTCGGCGCCTCCGGGAAGCCGATCGCCACGGCGTCCATGCTGCCACCGAAGTGCCCGGTGGTGTCGCGCAGCGTCCATTGCCGCCCGGTGGCCGGGTCCAGATCGAGCACGGTGACGCCGATGCGGCGAAGATTGGCGACGAAGCGGGCCTCCGCCAAGTTCCCAGTCTCGAACAACCGCAGCAGCCGGCCGGTGTGCCGCGCCCGGCTCGCCCAGCGGAAGCCATACCAGATGGCCCGATCACAGGTACCACCGATCACCGACGCGCCGAGATGGGCGCGATACCCATCGGCGCTGTCGGCTTCGTACGCGGCATAGATCGCCGCGACGGTCGGTTCGGGGGGAGGGGGCAGAGCGGCCATGGTCAGCCCGCACGGCGCCAGGGCGGGGTGGAGGCAGTCGTTGCCGGCGCTGGACGCGGCGGCGGGGCCGTGCGCGTCGTTGTCAACGGCGCAGCCGTGGCACGCGCGGTGGGCGCAGAACCAAGCGGCGCGTACCCCTTGATCTTGTTCTGCTTGCGCTGCTCGTGCGGCGGCAGGTGCTTGTCCCGGCTGTCGGGCTCGACCGCGAGCGTCACCTGGAGCGGCCGCAGGTGAAGCTGCTCGCTATCGCTGACCTGGAGCTGCCCCACCGCATGGCAGATCGCGGATAGGGCGCGCTGTGCGATCTCCACCGTCTGCTGGTTCGGGTTCACCAGGTTGAGCTGGTCCCAGATCTTGCGGCCCTGGTGGGGGCCCTCGATCACATCGAGCTCGAGCCAGAGCAGCTGGCCGTTGCCGGTCTTGGTCGCGCGCATCTCGCTCTGCACGATCTGCGCGACGTAGCGCCCGGGCGGGAGAAGCTCGTAGGGCGCAGCAGGCTCAACGGTGCTGGCGTCAAAGTGCTGATTGAGCTGGGCCATGTCAGGGGACCTCCTCCGCGGCGGGCGCGGTCTCTGGGGAATAGAAGGGGATGCCCGCGGCGAGCGTTGGCCAGTCGAGGGCCAACGTGTCGGGCAGGCCGAAGCGGTTCTTGGCCAGGTAGGCGGGCCGCTCGGTGGTGTGCAGCAGCCGGTCGCCGCCGCTCACGCCACGCACGACCTTCTTGCCGAACCCGGCATCGGACTTCAGCGTGCTGATCCGGTAGTTGGCGAACAGCACGGCATCGACGTGCTCCTGCACCAGCGCCGCAGCGCGGGCGTGCAGCTTGGGCTGGTAGCGGTCGTACGGCTCCGTCTCGGGGCTGTCGAAGCGCTTGATGTCGGCATGGGCGATCAGGATCACGCCCATGCCCCGCTCATTGCGCAGCAGGTTCAGCCCGTCGAGGAAACCGCGCCAGGTATCGACCGCGGCCGTGTACCCCTTGCCGAAGCCGGGCTGTTCGATCGACGCCCACGGGGTGGGCTGGATGGCGCAGGTGTGCTGCCAGACCATCGGCTCCAGCCAGTCGAGGCTGTCGAGCACCACGGTCTGGAAATCGTGCGGCTGGCCATAGAGCACGTCGAGTGCGTCCTGGACGTCGCCATAGTTGCGCAGCACGCCGAAGGTCGCGGCGTCGATGCCGCCGAGGCCATCCTCCGTCTGCAAGAAAACTGGGTTGGGGGCGTCGGCAGCCAGCCTGGTCTTGCCGACGCCGGCGACGCCATAGACCAGCAGCCGGGGCGGCAGTGCCTCACCACCGCGGCGCAGGGATGCGAGGGAAATTGCCATCACGACGCCTCCCGGCTCGGCCGCGGCTTGGCCTTGACGACATCGACTTCGATCTGTCCGCCAGCGCGCGCGACGGCCTCGGTGAAACTGTCGAGCGTCGGCTCGAAGGCCGCGACGTCCTTGGCCCGCGCCATGGCGTCGCCGGACAGCGGGATGGCGACCTGGATGCGCAGTTCGTGCATCACTTCTCTCCTGTCAGCAGGATGCGCAGGACGTTGGTCAGCCGGCGGTCGACCTCTTCGAGGTCCCGCGACGTGATGTCGACGCTCAGGGCATCGAGGGCCATGCCCGCCTGTGCGGCGGCCTTGATGAGGATGTCGACCAGCATCGGCACGGCTTGATCGCCGGCGTCACGGACGCGCTGGCCCAGCGGGACGAAGGTGTTCATGGCTCGGTGCTCCTCAGGGTGTAGGTCGGTCGTCCGGTGCCCACGGTGCGGGCCGGCTCGAACAGGACGCGGATGCGCGGCGGCCAGGCGGCGTAGCGGCTCTCCGGCACGCTCATCTCGACGGCCACGTAATCGGCAGGGTCTTCGCCCCAGCCGCGCAGCACCGCGACGGCGTCGCGCAACCGTGCCTGGTCCCATTCGGTGCGCTTCGGCAGGTCGGCGACCACGTCAACGCCATCCACGGTGAAGCGGACGCGACCGGTGTCCTTGCCCTCCATGCGCCGGGTGACCGCGGCCTGGTCACCGAACCGGGCGTGCAAGGCGAAGGCATATTTGTCGCCGACCTGCTTGGCGTCGGCCTTGAGTTCGGCGACGTCGTCGGCCAGCAGAACCAGTTGATCGATCGGCAACTGGGCGATCTGCCCGGTGTCCATCTCGCGGATCTGCGCCAGGGTTGTTCGATTGCTCAACGTAGAATCTCCATGGGGTGGGTGGGGGGAGTGGCGAAAACTCAGGCGACCTGGCGGCCGACGGCGTCGTTCGATGGAACGGGGCCCAGTTCCATGCCGCGGCGGCGTTCAACACGATCGGCATCCATGTCGGCATCGACGCGCGCACTGCGCCCGGCGACTTCGAGCCAGATGTGCAGGGGCAGGACGACGAAGGGGGTTGCCCGGTCGCGCCATAGGAACAGGGCGTCATTGCCGCCAAGCCAGCGTTCCAGGGTGCGGAAGCCGCTGCCCTCACCGCGGGCCTTGACCTCGGCCTTCACCGGCACGGCGCCACGGACGTAAAGATCGACATCCGCACCATTGCCCTGGTAGCGCAGGGCGCCCGAAAGCGGCACGCGCTCGGCGCGCAGTCCGGACTTCGCGTGGATCTCGACGATGGCGCGCTCGCGGCGCAGGCCCTTGTCGCGCGATGGCTTACCCATGGTTGCGCCCCCGGCG
This sequence comes from Rhodospirillales bacterium, assembly GCA_031424895.1. Taxonomy (GTDB): domain Bacteria; phylum Pseudomonadota; class Alphaproteobacteria; order Acetobacterales; family Acetobacteraceae; genus CAMDGX01. The sequence goes on along the minus strand of JANPIH010000367.1, from coordinate 1,428 downwards.
GATGGATGCCAGTTCCGCCAGCAGCCGCTCGTCCACGGGCCGACCGGTCACGCGCGCCGCCTGCGCCACCGCCGACCAGTAGCGCGCCGGGATGCCCCTCTTGCGCCACGCCCGGACTGTGACGGGTTCGACTTCGAGTACCCGGGCGAGTTCCGTCGCGCCGCGCCAAAGGCCAATCACCTCGGCAAAGTTCGCCGGCGGGACAACCCAAGGCGTGTCGGTGGCGTGCGGCGCCCCAAGCCTGCCGGCAGTTCCGACCGACCTGGACAGCGCGCTGGGAGGGGATGGGTTCTGGCTCATGCACGGAAGATACAATCTGGAGCGCGACGAAAACAAGCCTTGTAATGCGACAAAATTAGAGCTACACAATTGCGCAGAAAGCGCTACATAATGCAGCGCATGGAATCGACATCAGACCGGCTCAAGCGCATTCGCGAGGAAAAGGGCATCGGCAGCGGCGCCGAACTCGCCCGAATGGCCAATGTTCCCGAGGCAACTTATCGCGCATATGAAAGTGGCCGGCGGCCGCTGACACCGCGCGCCGCCCGCGAACTGGCCGTCCCACTCGGCGTCACCTGGCAGGCACTGCTATTCGGCAGGGAGGCCGCGTCGCTTGAGGGGGCCGTCACCACGGCGGAGGAGGCCTCGGCGCTGCTCGGTCAGCGGACCAGTCGCCTCCCGCCGGCACCCAGGGCTCGGCTGACTGGCAACCTGGCCGCCGAAATCGTCAGCATGGCCGGAGAATCCTGGGCGTTGCTGCCGGTTTACGACGCGCGTGCCTCCGCTGGCCCAGGGCGCGAGATCGACAACGAGACCGTGCTCTACCGCATTGCCTTTCGCGAGGACTGGCTGCGCTCGGTCACCGGGGCCCCCCTCGCCGATCTGGCCCTGATCGCCGTTGACGGGGACTCGATGGAGCCAACCCTGCGCCAGGGCGACACGGTGCTGATCGATTTTGGCCAACGGCGACCGCAGCGAAAGGACGGCATCTACGTCATCCGCACCGACGGCGGCTTGCAGGTGAAGCGGTTGCAGGTTGAGGTCGCCACGAGACGACTCGCCATCCTGTCGGACAACCAGCACTACGAGGCGCAGCACGGGGTCAACCCTGATGATATCACGGTCGTCGGTCGGGCGATCTGGCTGGGGCGACAGATTGGGTCGTAACGCACTGAATCTGCGGCGTCAAACGTAGCGCTACAAAATCGCACTCCCGCAGCGGCCGTGGCGATGTGTATCGTGGCGGCATGCACGCCTCGGATCGCCATCTCAACCACACGCGCTACCTCCCGCCGCACCTCCAGGAAGTCTGCGCCATCCTGGCCGCGGGCCTGCTGCCGCGGCGGCGCCGCCCGGCCGTGGAGTGTGCCCGGGACCCCACGGCGACCGGGGACCACGGAGAGGGTCGGCGAGACTACCTGCCCCACC
>JANPIH010000366.1:0-17307 GCA_031424895.1 Rhodospirillales bacterium | reverse complement strand
GGCAAGGTGGATGAGCGCATGGGCCCCCTGCATGACTTTCGCCATGGCGGAGCGGTCGGCGATGTCGGCTTCCATCCAGGCGCCGGGGGCGTTCTCGGGCTTGCGCAGGTCGGTGAGGAGGAGGTTCGGGAAGCGCTGGGCGAGGCCGCGGCGAAGGGTGGTGCCGATGGCGCCGGCGGCGCCGGTGATGACGATGCGGTCATTGATGAGGGGCATCGGGAACTCCGAAGGGAAGCATGTTCTTTTTTAAAAAAAGAACCAAAAAACGTTTATCCATTTTGGCGGGGGTTTGAATGGGAGAGGCGGGCGCAAACGAATGAAAGTCTTTTTGCTTCTTTTTCTTCAGAAAAAGAAGATGCTTCGCTTTGCTTTGTCTTGTGGAGATGGCGGAACCGCTTCGCAATCCGCCCTACGGATGTTGGTCAGCCGGCGCCGATTTTGGGGATCAGGACGATCTCGCTCTCGGGCTTCAGGGGCGCGTGGTAAGCGTCCTGGTAGATGACGCCGTCGATGGCGATTGCCATGTATTCTTCCACGTGGGTGCCGAGGCCGGGGAAGCGGGCTTCGAGTTCGTGGATAAGGCGGCGGAAGGTGGTGGCCGCCACCTCGAACTCCGTCTCGCCGTGTGTGAAGTCACGGCAGGAGGAGCCCGAGATGACGACCTTGGGCACTTTCAGGTTACTCGGCGGCTTTGGGCATCTTTGCAGCGTCCACGGCCGCGCGGATGCGGGGCGGGGACATCGGCAGGTCGAACATCTCCAGGCCAATGGCGCCACGGATGGCGTTGCGGACGGCGGCCATGGGGGGTACGATCGGCACTTCGCCGACACCGCGGACGCCGAACGGATGGCGGGTGTTCGGCACTTCCACGAGGACCGCCTCGATCATCGGCAGGTCGGAGGCCACAGGGATGCGGTAGTCTAGGAAGCCTGCGTTATCCATCAGGCCCTTCTTGTTGTAGACGTATTCCTCGTTGAGCGCCCAGCCAATGCCTTGGGCGGCACCGCCCTGGATCTGGCCCTCGACGTAGGACGGGTGGATGGCGCGGCCGACATCCTGCACCGCAGTGTAGCGCAGGATGGTGGCGTGGCCGGTTTCCGGATCGATCTCGATGTCGCAGATATGCGCACCGAAGCCGGGGCCGGCGCCCTGGGCGTTCACCGAGATTTCGCTGCCGATGGGACCGCCGGTTTTGGCGGCCTTCAGCGCGATGGCAGCGAGCGGCAGCGGATCAAAGCCGCCGGCGTTGGCGCCGGCCGGCACGGCTTCGCCGTCCTTCCATTCGACCGCTTCCGGGGAGATGTCCCAAATCATCGCGGCGCGCTTCTTGAGGTCCTCGACTACCGCCTGGGCCGCCTGGGTCACGGCCATGCCGGTGGCATAGGTGACGCGGCTGCCGCCGGTGACGTGGGTGAAGCCGATGCTGGCAGTGTCGGGGATAACGGCGCGGACCTTCTCGTAGGGCACACCGAGCACTTCGGCGGCCATCATGGCCATTGAGGCGCGTGAACCGCCGATGTCGGGCGAGCCCGTCACCACGCTCACGGTGCCGTCCTCGTTGATGAACACGCCGCCAGTGCTTTCGCCGCCGATGTTGAACCAGAAGCCAGTGGCCAGGCCACGGCCCTGGTTCTTGCCGAGGGGCGCGGTCCAGTGCGGGTGCGCCTTGGCGGCGTTCAGCACTTCCTCGTAGCCGATAACGCCGTGCGTCACGCCGTAGACCGTCTTGGAGCCCTGTTTGGCGGCGTTCTTCAGGCGCAGTTCGATCGGGTCCATGTTCAGCTTGCGGGCGAGATCGTCGATGGCGCTCTCGGCCGCGAAGGACGAGATCGGCGCGCCGGGGGCGCGGTAGGCGGCGACCTTCGGACGGTTGCTGACCACGTCGTAGCCGAGCGTGTCGACGTTCGCGAGGTCGTACATCGCAAACGCGCACATCAGGGCGGGGTTGATCGGCGAGCCCGGGAAGGCGCCGGCCTGGAGCTTGATGATGGTCTGGGCGGCGGTGATCTTGCCGTCCTTGGTGGCGCCCACCTTGACATAGATGGTGCCGCCCGAGGTGGGGCCGGTTCCGCGGAAGACGTCTTCGCGGGTCATGGTCATCTTGACCGGGCGGCCCGACTTCTTGGACAAGGCGACCGCCAGCGGCTCGAGATAGACGACCGTCTTGCCGCCGAAGCCGCCGCCGATCTCGGCGTTGGTGACGCGGATGTTGGCGATTTCGATGCCGAGCAGCTTCGCGGTATAGGCCCGGATCATAAAGTGACCCTGGCTGCTGGCGGTGATCAGCACCTGGCCGTCGGCGGCGATGGCGGCGACGCAGGCATGCGGCTCAATATAGGCTTGGTGAACCGGGGCGGTGGTGTAGGTCTGCTCGACGATGACGTCGGCCTGCTTGAAGCCGGCCTCAACGTCGCCGATCTTGAAACGGACCTCCTTGGCGACGTTGCTCGCGGTGGTCGGCTTCGGGGTGACGCCGGCGGTGAAGAGGTCGTCATGCAGGATCGGCGCGCCGGGGGCCATCGCCTCCTCCACGTCGATCACGTGCGGCAGCACCTCGTACTTGACGTCGATCAGCTTCAGCGCCGCATCGGCGACGGTGTCCGAGATCGCGGCCACGGCGGCGACCACATGGCCCTCGTAGAGCACCTTGCCGCGGGCGATGACGTTGAGGCTGAGGTCACGGAAGTTCATCGGGCCTTCGCCGACGAAGGCCTCTTCCGAGGGGATGTTTGGCAGGTCGGCCGAGGTGATCACTGCCTTCACCCCCGGCAGCTTCTCAGCCTTGGAGGTGTCGATCGAGACGATTTTGGCATGCGCGTGCGGGCTGCGCAGCAATTTGCCGATGATCTGACCGGGCATGGTGGCGTCGGCGCCGTAGACGGCGCGGCCGGTCACCTTGTCCACGCCGTCGGGCCGCACCGGGCGGGTGCCGACAACGCGCAGGTCGGATTTGTTTCCAATGAAGGTCATGATTCAAGCCCCTCGCATTTCAGCGGCCGCGTCCTGGACGGCGCGGACGATCTTGTCATATCCGGTGCAGCGGCACAGGTTCCCGGCCAACCAATAGCGGATTTCGGTTTCGGTTGGGTCTGGATTCTTGTCGAGCAGCGCCTTGGTGGCGACGATGAAGCCCGGGGTGCAGAAGCCGCACTGCAGCGCGGCCCCCTCCAGGAACTTCCGCTGGATGGGGTGCAGCGAATCGCCGGTGGCGATGCCCTCGATGGTGGTGATCTCATGCCCGCCGGCTTCGGCCGCCAGCATGAGGCAGGCGCAGACCAAGCGACCGTCGACGATGACGGAGCAGGCACCGCAGTCGCCGGAGCCGCAGCCTTCCTTGCTGCCGGTCAGGTTCAGGGTGTTGCGCAGCACGTCGAGCAGCGATTCCTGGGGTTCGGTCAGGAATTCCGCCGGTTCGCCGTTGATGGTGGTGGTGACGTGGACTTTGCTCATCTTCAGCATGCTCCCGCGATCTGGTTCAAGCGCGCGCCAGCGCGCGGGCCATGGCGATGGAAGCGGTTCGGCGAGCGAGGACGCCCGCCACCTTGGTGCGGAACTCGATGGTTCCGCGCTTGTCGTCGATCGGGTTGCAGACGGCCTGGGCGGCGGCGTCGAGCTTGGCCAGGGCGGCCTCGTCGAGCTTGGTGCCGATGATGGTCGAGGCATCGACCATGACCTGGGTGGGGGCCACGGCGCCGAGGCTGATCCTGGCTGCGGTGATGGTGCCGGCGGCATCCAGCGTGACGCTGACGCCGCAGCCGACCACCGCGATGTCCATTTCGGTGCGCGGGATGAAGCGCAGATAGGCATCGCCGGTCTTGCCCGTGAGCGCGGGCAGGTGGAAGGAGACGATGAACTCGCCCTTGGCCAGCGACGTGCGGCCGGGCCCGGTCACGATGCTTTCGACCGCGGCCGTGCGGGTGCCGGCGGGGCCGGCGATGGTGACCGTGCCGCCGACGGCGATCACGGCGGGCACCGAATCGGCGGCCGGGGAGGCGTTGCACAGGTTGCCGGCGAGCGATGCGCGGCCCTGGACCTGGGTGGAGCCGATCAGGCCCGCGGCCTCGACCACGCCCGGATAGGCGGCGGCCAGGGCGGCGTGCTCGCCGAGCATGGCGCCCGAGGTGGCGGCTCCGATGGTGAAGCCTTCAGCGGCACTGCCGGAGATCCCAATGATGCCGGGGATCTTCTTGGTGTCGATGATCAACTCGGGCTTCAGCCGGCCGCTGCGCAGCTGCACCAGCAGGTCGGTGCCGCCGGACATGACCCGGGTTGGACCACTGGCATTGGCCAGGATCTTGACGGCATCGCTGACCGTGGTGGGTGCGACATAGTTCAGACTGGGCATGTTTGCTCCCTCGTTGCGCCCAGCCCTGCTCGCCCCCGGGCCTCCGCTGCACGCGGAAACCCATCTGACCGGCCGGCTGGCGCCATTCGATACCCTATTGTGCCGGCAGTGGCGGGCAAGGGCAACCTCCCTTGCCCGATTTTCGCCGCAGCCCGCCGCGGCGCTATGCCTTCTCCACCTGCCAGAACATCGGGTACGACGATTCGATGAAATTCTTCAGCGTGGTGCGATAGCCGGCGGGGCGGGTGAACTGGCCCCACATGACCGAGGGGGTCAGCTCATAGGCGAGCTTCTGGATCTCGCCGGCGAGCTTCTTCTGCGCCTCCAGCCCATCGGCCTTGGTGAATTCGCTCAGCAGCCTGGGAATGCGCTCGTCGCACGACCAGCCGGGGAAGTCACCGCAAGTGGCAGAGATATAGAAGTGGGTCAGCGGGTTCAGCATGTCGGTCCCGTTGGAGAAGACCGGGAACATCGACCAGCCCTCCTTGCGGGCGCGCCGCGCGAGCACCGTGCCCCAATCCATCTGCTGCGGCTGGACGTTGAAGCCGGCCTGCTTCATCGCCTGTTCCAGGATGCGACCGGCGGTTTCGCTGATCGAGTTGGCGACGTTCAGCGTGATGACCGGTTCGCCCTTGTAGCCGCTGGCGGCCAGCTCGGCGCGGGCGGCGGCGACGTCGTAGCGGGCGGCGCCGGCACCTTCCTGCGTGCTCAAGGGGGTGTCGCACATCCAGAAGCTGTCGCAGCGGTCGACACGATACTTCGCGGGGATGCCGATGCCGTCGAGGATGGTGGCCTGGTCGACCAGCTTCCACAGGACCTGGCGGACCTTGGGGTTGTCGAAGGGCGGGGAGGCGTGGTTGAGGCGGAAATTGCCCTGGTACATGTGGATGCCCATGGCGCCGAACACCCGCAGGCTGCGGTGCTTCTCCAGCAGCTCCAGCGTTTCGAAGGGCAGAAACTGCATGTAGTCGATCTCGCCGGCCATCAGCGCGTTCGATCCGGTGTTGGCATCGGGCATGACGCGCAGGTCGAGCTCGTCGAACTTCACGTGCTTGCCGCCGGACAGGAAGTCGGACGGTTCCGGGCGGGCAACGTAGTCGGGGTTGCGCTCCAGGATCATGTTGTTGCCGGGTCGCCAACGGGCGGCGACAAAGCGGAACGGGCCAGAACCGATGACGGTCTTGATGCGTCCGTCGCCGGCCTCTGCCATGATCTTCTGCGGCATCATCACCGGCAGCGGCGCGTTGGGCTTGCCGAGCACCTGCAGGAGCATCGGGAACGGCTCCTTCAGCACTAGGCGGAAGCTGCGCGGGTCGGTGGTCTCCAGCGTTCCGGTGGCGGCGAGGAGCATGCGGCCGAGCGGGTCGCGCGGCATCCAGCGCCGGAGCGAGGCGACGCAATCCGCCGAGGTGACGGGTTCGCCGTCGTGCCACTTCAGGCCGGAGCGCAGACGGAAGTTCCAGGTGAGCTTGTCGGACGAGGCCTCGAAGGCCTCCAGCATCTGCGGCTTGACCTCGCCCTTCTCGTTCATGCCGAACAGCGTATCGAAAACATGCGTGCCGAAGGTGCGGGTGATGGTGGCGGTGATCATGTGGGGGTCGAGGATAACGACCTCCGATTCCCAAACCGCGACGACGGGCTTGGCAGCGCGGGCTTCGCGCGGGCGGATGATGCCGGAAGCGGCGAGTGCGGTGCCGCCGGCCAGGATCGTGCGGCGGCCAAGTGTGGCTTTGGACATGCGGAATCCCCCTTGATCGGGCGCGGATGCTGCGGTGCTTCGGGCCGGCCGGTCAACCATGCTGGTGAAATTGTCAGCGGTTTTTTGCTGGTCCATGCTGAACTTCGCTGTCCAGGAGGGCGCTCGCATGACCACGCATCCGCTGTTCGATCCCGCTGCGTTTCGGCTGGCCGAAGGGGTGAGCCATGTTTGCGCGGGGGGAGAGCCGGCCTGGCTGCTGCGGCATGACGATGCGCTGCGGCAGTACGGTATCGACAAGGGGATCGGCATGCCCGGGCGCACCCGCATGGAGGCGCAGGTGGAGCGGGCGCGGGCGCTGATTGCGAAGCCCTGGGAGTGTTCGGTCGGCGATATCGGGTTTGTCTCGTCGGTGGCCGATGGGGTGGCAATGGTGGCGGACAGCCTCGATTGGGCCGAGGGCGACGAGGTGGTGGTGGATGCGCACGAGTATCCCTCCGTCGTGATGCCGTTCGGGCTGCGGCGGGCGCCGAAGCTGACGCTGCGGGTGGCGACGGGCATGGAGCCTGGGCGGCTGGAGGCGCTGGTCACGCGCCGGACGCGGGTGATCGGGGTCAGCGCCGTGTCCTACCTGACGGGGGAGAAATACGACCTCGCGAGCCTGCGGGCGGCGGCGGACCGGGTGGGGGCGCTGGTGGTGGTGGATTTCACCCAGCTGGCGGGGAACCAGGCGGTGCCGGCCACGCTGTGCGATTTCGGATTCTCGGCCTGCTACAAGTGGCTGTTGGGGATGACCGGGGTGGCCGTCGCTTACTGGAACCGGGCGCGGCAACCGGATTGGGCGCCGCCGACAGGGGGGTGGCACTCGCTGGCGCCGGTGCCGCGGCCGGACTACGTGACGGGGACGGCGCTGCGGGCGGATGCGCTGCGGTTCACGAGGGGCAATCCGGCGCACGGACCGGTTTATGTGCTGGCCGAGGCGTTGGAATACCTGGCGGGGCATGACCTCGCGGAGACGACGAAGCATATTGCAGCGTTGGCGGGGGACCTGTTGGACCGGCTGGCGGATGCCGGCATTCCGGTGACGACACCGCGTGAGCCTGGGCGGCATGCGGCGAATGTGTGCATCGACAGCCCGCAGGCGCAAGAATGGACGGATTCGCTGTATCGGCAGGGGATTTGGGCCTGGAACGGGCATGGGCGCATACGATTCAGCTTCCACGGGTACAATAGCGTGCGAGACGTGGAGCGGATCGCGACGGGAATGCGGCAGCTTTGGCGCGCCTGAGCGCAAGCGCGCGCCTCTTAATGATGTTTTTGTGACGGAATGGTGGCATTGCCGACGTTGGTCTAGATTGGGAAATGGCAACTGCGCCACCCGGCGCCGACAGCATGAGGCACCTCCCGCGTGACCATCGCCACGTCCCCGTCAGCTCCTGCCGGCCCCGCTGACGATGTGCCGATCTCCTACATCGACCCCGCCATGTCGGCGACGCGCCGCGTGGTTGTGCGGGCGATCGAGCGGGTGACGGGGCAGCGCAAGCTGAAGGCCGTGTACTCGTCCTTCCGCGCCGAGGGCGGCACGAAGGAGGTGTTCTGGTCGGAGATGCTGCGCCGGTCGCAGATCGGGTTGGATTTCGATCGCGCCGCGATCGGGCGCATTCCGCCGACCGGAAAGCTTATGGTGGTCGCGAACCATCCCTATGGGCTGGTGGACGGGTTTGCACTGTGCTGGCTGATCCATCAGGTGCGGCCAGACTTCAAGCTGCTGATCAACTCGGTACTGTCCCAGGCGCCGGAGACGGCCGAGCACTTCCTGCCGCTCGATTTCTCGGGCACGCGTGAGGCACAGCTGCTGAACATCCGCTCGCGGGCGGCGGCGCGGGCGCAGCTGGAGGCGGGCGGCTGCTTAGTGGTGTTTCCCGCGGGCGCGATCTCAACCGCGCCGGACCGGTGGGGACGGCGGCCGGCAATGGACGGGCCGTGGCAGCCGATCACCGGGCAGCTGGTGCAGCGCGGGCAGTGCCCGGTGCTGCCGGTGTATTTCGAGGGGCAGAACAGCAGGCTGTTCCAGATCGCGAGCCATTACAGCGCGACGGTGCGCCTCGCGCTGATCGCGGGCGAAATCCGGCGGCGGTTCGGCACGCGGCTGGGAATGCGGATAGGCCAGCTGATCCCGTTCGATGAGCTGGCGCCGATCACCGACCGGACAGCGCTGGCCGGCGAACTCTGCCGGCGGACCTATGCGCTGGGCGGGATCGATACAACGGTTCCAGGCACGATCGTGGACTGGCCCGAGGCGATCCAGGACAAGCCGCGCCGGGAGCGTTAAGCTGCGCCCTCAATGTGGAGGGTCCAGGGGGCTCTGCCCCCTTGGCGGGTGCAGGGCAGAGCCTTATGGGCGCGAAGATGAGGGAGGCTGGGCTCCGCCCGGACCCGCCAGGGGCCGAGCCCCTGGACCTCATCTATAAAAAGTGACGGTTTCCAAAGGCCCTCGGCCTTTGGTGGGTCCAGGGCAAAGCCCTGGCCTTTCTTGCCTCCCTTCCCTGCGCTATGCAGGGCGCGATGGTTGGAGGCTCTTTGCTTTGAACGCACCTGCTGCGCGCTTCGGCGCGAATTCCCTGCGCAACGGACCCGACCAGCGCGGTCGCTTCGGCGAGTTCGGGGGCCGCTTCGTGGCCGAGACGTTGATGCCGCTGATCCTGGAGGTCGAGGCGGCCTACAATGCCGCCAAGGCCGACCCGGCGTTCCAGCCGGAGCTGGATCGCTATCTGAAGGACTATGTCGGCCGGCCGAGCCCGCTGTGGTTCGCGGAACGGCTGACGGCGCGGTTGGGCGGCGCGAAGGTGTATCTCAAGCGCGACGAGCTGAACCATACCGGGGCGCACAAGATCAATTCGTGCATGGGCCAGATTTTGCTCGCCAAGAGGATGGGCAAATCCCGGATCATCGCCGAGACCGGCGCGGGCCAGCACGGGGTGGCGACCGCCACGGTGTGCGCGTTGTTCGGCCTGCCGTGCACGGTGTACATGGGCGCGGTCGATGTGGCGCGGCAGGCGCCGAACGTGTTCCGGATGAAGCTGCTGGGTGCCGAGGTGGTGCCGGTGACGTCGGGCGCCTCGACGCTGAAGGATGCGATGAACGAGGCCCTGCGCGACTGGGTCGCGAATGTGCGGGACACGTTCTACATCATCGGCACGGTGGCCGGCCCGCACCCGTATCCGATGATGGTGCGCGACTTCCAGAGCGTGATCGGCGAGGAGGCCAAGGCGCAGATGCAGGCGGCCGAGGGGCGACTGCCGGACGTCTGCGTGGCGGCGATCGGCGGCGGATCCAACGCGATGGGGCTGTTCCATCCGTTCCTCGACGACGCCTCGGTGCGGCTGATCGGGGTGGAGGCGGCGGGGCATGGGCTGGATACGTTCCAGCATGCGGCGTCGCTGTCGCGCGGGCGGCCGGGGGTGCTGCACGGCAACCGGACCTACCTGCTGCAGGACGAGGACGGGCAGATTCAGGAGGCGCATTCGATCTCGGCCGGGCTCGATTACCCCGGCATCGGGCCGGAGCATTCCTGGCTGCACGAGATCAAGCGCGTGGAATACGTGGCGGCCACCGATGAGGAGGCGCTGGACGCGTTCCAGCTGTGCACCCGCACGGAGGGCATCATTCCGGCTCTGGAGCCGGCGCATGCTCTGGCGCACGTGGCCAAGATGGCGCCGACGATGGACAAGGATGCGATCATCCTGATGAATCTGTGCGGGCGCGGGGACAAGGACATCTTCACCGTGGCCGAGGCGCTGGGAGTGAAGTTGTGAGCCGTATTGCCGCGCGCTTTGCGAAGCTGAAGGCTGAGGGCCGAGGCGCTCTGATCCCGTTCGTGGAGGCGTGGGACCCGGACCGTGACACCTCGCTCGCACTGCTGAAAGGCATGCCGGGCGCCGGGGCGGATTTGATCGAGATCGGGTGCCCGTTCACCGACCCGATGGCCGATGGCCCGACCATTCAGCTTGCCGGACGGCGCGCGCTCGACTCCGGCGCGAGCATGCGCAACACGCTGGCGATGGTGCGCTCCTTCCGCGAGGACGATGGCGAGACGCCGATCATCCTGATGGGCTATCTGAACCCAATCCTGTCCTATGGCGTGGAGGCGTTCTGCGTCGATGGCGCGAAGGCGGGGGTGGACGGGCTGATCATCGTCGACCTGCCGAGCGAGGAAGCCGACCTGGTGCTGCCGCATGCGACGACCAACGGGCTCGACATCATCCGCCTGATCGCGCCGACAACGGATGACGACCGTCTGCCGCTGGTGCTGAACGGCTCCTCCGGGTTCGTGTACTACGTGTCGATCACCGGGATCACCGGCACGCGCACGGCAAGCGCGGATGAGTTGGCCGAGGCGATTCCGCGCATCCGCCGCGTGACCGACCTGCCGATCGCCATCGGCTTCGGGGTGCGCACGCCGGAACAGGCGGCGGGTGCAGTCAAGCATGCCGACGGGGCGGTGGTGGCCTCGGCACTGATCGACATCATGAAGGCCGACCTCGACGCCAACGGCGGCAAGCCGAAGGCCGACACGGTGGCGCGGATTCTCGGCCAGGTGAAGGCCTTGGCGCAGGGCGTGCGCGGAGCCCGCGTTCCAGCCTGACGGGTACCCGCCAGAAGGAGAAAGCGCGATGAACTGGCTCACGGAATACGTCCGGCCGAAAATCCGCACCCTGCTGGGCCAGCGGGACGTGCCGCAGAACCTGTGGGTGCAGTGCCCCAGCTGCCAGCATATGGTGTTCCACGCGGAATTCGAGAAGAACCAGCGCGTGTGTGGCCAATGCGGCCACCATTCGCGCGCGCCGGCACCGCAGCGCCTGGCCTGGACCTTCGACGGCGGGCAGTTCACCCGCATCGAGCTGCCGAAGGTGCCGGTGGACCCGCTGCGGTTCCGCGCCTCCAAGCGCTATTCCGACCAGCTGCGCGATGCGCGGGAAAAGACATCGCTGGACGACGCCGTTCTCGTGGCACACGGCAAGATCGGCGGCCACAAGGCGGTGGTGGCGGTGATGGCATTCGAGTTCATCGGCGGCTCGATGGGGGCGGCGGTCGGCGAGGGCATCGTGGCGGCGGCGAAGCTCGCGGTGCTGCAGGACGCGCCGCTGATCGTGTTCACGGCGTCCGGCGGGGCGCGGATGCAGGAGGGCGCCGTAAGCCTGATGCAGATGCCGCGCACGGTGATCGCCACGCGCATGGTGAAGGAGGCCGGGCTGCCCTTCATCACCGTGCTGACCGACCCCACCACTGGCGGCGTGACGGCGAGCTTCACCATGCTTGGCGACATTCAGATCGCCGAGCCGGGCGCGGAGATCGGCTTCGCCGGCGCGCGCGTCATCGAGCAGACGGTGCGGGAAAAGCTGCCGGAGGGGTTCCAGCGCAGCGAGTACCTGCTGGCGCACGGCATCCTGGACATGGTGGTGAAGCGGCCGGACATGAACGCCACGCTGGGGCGGCTGGTCTCCCTGCTGCGGATCAAGGAACTGCTGCCCGAGCCCGCCTCGCCCACCCCCGCGCTGCCCGCGCCCGCCGCCTGATCGCCATGCAGCCAGGCCGGATCGAGGCGGTGATCGAGCGTATGCACGCGCTCTATCCGCGGCTGATCGACCTGAGCCTGGAGCGGCTGCATCGGCTGCTGGCACAATTGGGCAACCCGGAACGGGCGCTGCCGCCGGTGATCCATGTCGCCGGCACCAACGGCAAGGGCAGCACCTGCGCCTTCCTGCGCGCCATCGGCGAAGCGGCCGGGATGCGAGTGCATGTCGCCACCTCGCCGCATCTGGTGCGGTTCAACGAGCGCCTCCGCCTGGCCGGCACGCTGGTGACGGACGCACAGTTGCTCGACACGCTGGACGAGATCGAGCGCGTGAACGCCGGCGCGCCCATCACCGTGTTCGAGGTGCTGATGGCGGCGACGTTCCTGCTGTTCGCGCGCGTGCCGGCCGACCTCGTGGTGCTGGAGGTCGGGCTCGGCGGACGCTTCGACGCGACCAACGTGATCGACCGGCCGGCCGCCTGCGCGATCACCTCGATCTCGCTGGACCATCGTGAGATGCTGGGCGATACGCTGGGCAAGATCGCCTTCGAGAAGGCGGGGATCATCAAGCCCGGCATTCCGGTGGCGACCGGGACGCAGCCGGCGGAGGCGTTCGAGGTGATCGCGGCGAAGGCGGCCGCGGCGGGGGCAGCGCTGCTGGCGCGGGGACGGGAGTGGGAGGTGACGCCCGCGGCAAACGGCTTCACGTTTCGCGATGCCGGCGGCATGTTGCATTTGCCGCGCCCCGCCCTCCTCGGCGCACACCAGATCGACAACGCGGGCATTGCGGTGGCGGCAGTGCGGGCGAGCGGGTTGGGGATTTCGGATGACGCCATCGCGCGCGGGATCGCCTCGGCGACGTGGCCGGCGCGGATGCAGCACCTGACCGGACGGCTCGCGGCGCAGGTGCCGGCGGGGTGGGAGCTGTGGCTCGATGGCGGCCACAACCCCGGCGGCGGCGTGGCAATCGCCGAGCATCTCCGCGCGGCCTGGGCGGACAGGCCAGTCCACCTGGTAGTGGGGATGAAAAAGGCAAAGGACACGCGCGAGTTCCTGGCGCCGCTGTTGCCCTTGGCCGCGAGCATCTGGGCGGTTTCGGAGCCGGGCCAGTATTCCGCGCTGCCGGTGGAAGCCATCGTGGCAGCCTCCGGCGGGCGGGCACGGCCGGGTCCTACGGTGGCGGAAGCGTTGCACGCACTCCCCCCGGGCCCGCCGGCGCGGGTGCTGATCTGCGGCAGCCTCTATCTCGCGGGGGAAATCCTCAAGGCCGATGGCTGGCCGTATGATGCAAACGATTGGGGGAAGGAATGACGATGAAGCGGATTCTGGTGCTGCACGGCGCCGGCATGGACATGCGCGGCAAGACGATGATCGAGACCTTCGGGCCGATGAAGCTCCCCGAATACGACGAGCAGATCCGCGGCTTCGCGGCCGAACTCGGCCTGGCGGTGGAGATTTTCCACTCCAACAGCGAAGGCGCGATCATCGACAAGCTCTACGCCGCGCACGATGCGAACTTCGACGGCGCGATCATCAACCCAGCCGGTTTCACACGCGGCTACCCGGCGCTGAACGCGGCCATCAGCCAGGTGAAGTTCCCGGTGGTGGAGGTGCACATCTCCAACCCCGCCAGGCGCGGCATGGTGAGCGAGGTGGGCGCGGTGTGCGTGATGACGATGGCTGGTTTCGGCATCCAAGGCTACGCGCTGGCGCTGCGCGGGCTGAGGGATCGGTAAGCAGGAAAGTCTTCTTTTTCTGAAGAAAAAGAAGCAAAAAGACTTTCCCCCTTTGCGCCGGGACTATCCTCGACGCAAAGGGCGAAAAAGTTTTTTGGTTCTTTTTTCAAAAAAGAACCGCTTCCTTGTTTCAGGCCTTGATCCGCTTGAACTTCTGCATCCGTCGCAGCTTCTCCGGCCGCGGCGTGTTCGGGAACACCGCCGCCCAGTCATTGGCGATCACCTCGCCCACGTAGAGGTCGCCGTGTGAATCCAGCGCCACGCTGTGGGGCGCGACGAAGGCCCCGGGGGTGGTCCCGGGCTTCTCCTTCCCCAGTCGGTTGATCAGTCTGCCGTCGTTGTCGAGGATCATCAGGCGCGGGCCGAGATTGGGTGTGGCGTGGTTCACCGCCATGTAGGGACCGAGTTCGCCCACCAGCACGTGGGGCCGCGCGCCGCCGGTGATGGCCAGGCCGCAGGGGCGGTGCAGGTTGTTGATCTGGCGAAGGTAGGTGCCCTCGCCGTCGAACACTTGCACGCGATGGTTCTCGCGGTCGGCGACATAGACCAGCCCGGCCGCATCGCAACAGATATTGTGTGGCAGGTTGAACTCGCCTTCGCGCGTGCCCGGCTTGCCCCAGGTCTTGATCAGCTTGCCCTCGGGCGAGAACTTGTGGACGCAGGCGTTCCCGTAGCCGTCGGAGACGTAGATGTCGCCGGTGGGCGAGAGGGCGGTATGGGTGCAGCGGCAGAACGGCACGTTGCTCATGGTGGGCGAGGGCTGGCCCGGCACGCCGATCTGCAGCTGCAGCTTGCCGTCCGGGGTAAACTTGCGAACGGTGTGGTCACCGTTGTCCGTCAGGTACAGGCTGTCATCCGGGCCGATGCTGGCGCCGTGCGGGTTGGCGAAGATGCCCTGGCCCCAGGCGTTGAGACACCCGCCCTCCCGGTCCACCACCACCACGGGGTGCGCGCCGCGGTTGAAGAGATAGACACGATCCTTCGAATCGACCGCGATGCCGGCGACGTCGCCCAGCACGATGTCGGCGGGAAGCTGCTCCCAGGCTTCGATGGGTTCGAAGAGGAAGTCGTCGATGAGGCTCATGCGGGTTCCAGACGGCGGTTGGGAGGGCGGCAGGTGTAGGCCGCATCGGGATGCGGGCTTCGGCCTCGGCGTGGGTCAGGCGACGGCGATCACCTCGACCTCGATCTTCAGCGCCGGGCTGACCAGGCCGGCGATGATGAGGGTGCTGGCGGGCTTGCGGTCACCTATTGCTTCGCTGCGCGAGGCGCGGACGGCGGGGAGGTGGTCGAGGCTGGTGGCGATGGTGGTGATCTTGACGATGTTGTCGAGCGTCATGCCCACGGCCTTGAGCTGGGCGGTGATGTTCTTCCAGACGTTGCGGCCCTGTTCGGTGGCGTCTTCCGGGACGGAACCGTCCAAGGCGGCGCCAACCTGGCCGCTGATGTAGACGGTGCGGGTGGCGCCGGTGACTTCCACGGCGTGGGTGTACTGGCCGACCGGGGCGGGGGCATCGGGGGCGTTGCTGAGGCGGATCTGCATGGTTGGTGTCCTCTTCAGGGTAAACTTGGGCGCCAGGCTTCGTGGAAGCCGCGGACGCGAGGGAGGGCGAGCATGTCCCAGGGGCTGGGCATCTCGCCGACGCGGGCGTGGATGAGGGCGGGCTCGCGGCGGGCGAGGGCCTCGTGCAGGGCGTGGCCGAAGGCCTCGGGCGTGTCGGCGCGCCAGGTGTTCATGCCGAAGCTTTTGGCGAAGGCTGTGAAGTCGGGGTTGGTGAGGTCGGAGGCGATCTGGCGGTTGCCGAAGCGTTCGGCCTGGATGCGCTTCACGTTGCCGAAGGCGCCGTCGTCGAACACCACCACCACGAGCGGCAGGCGATGGTGCATGGCGGTGGCGAGTTCCTGGGCCTGGTACATGAATCCACCATCGCCGCAGATCGCCACCACCGCACGGTCCGGCAACGCCGCCTGCACGTCGAGCGCGGTGCCATTGGCCCAGCCGAGATTGTCCTGATAGCCAGGCGAGATATAGCGCCGGGGTGCCGCAACCTCGAAGGTGAGGCGGCCCATGAAGCCCACCTGCGTCACGTCCTCCACCACGATGCCGTCCTCCGGCAGCGCGGAACGCAGCGCGCGCAGGAAGCCCATTTGCGGTTCCTGCCGTGCAATGCGCTCGGCGAACCAGGCTTGGTGCGCGGCTATTTCCGGGCGCGGCGCACGTGGCGCGGACGGGAGCGCCGCGAGTAGCGCGCGCCCCCCCTCGGCGGTGTCGGCGTGGATGGCGACATCGGGGCGGCGGAAGCGGAAATGCTCCTCGGCGTCGATGTCCAGCCGAATGATCTTCATCGCGGCGTCAGTGCCCCAGCCGGACTGCGCGAAATGCATGCGCGTGCCGATGCCCAGCACCACGTCGGCATCCCTCCAGAGCCGGTGGGTGACCGGGAGCGAGGTGGCCAGCGGATGCGTGGTTGGCAACACGCCGCGGCCACGGCGGTAGGTGCCGACCGGCGCGCCAAGTCGTTCGGCCAATGCCAGCAACTCGGGCGCGGCATCTAGCGCCCCGCCGCCGGCGAGGATCAGCGGGCGCTCGGCCTTCGCCAGCAACGCCGCCGCCTGGTCGATGGCGACAGCGTCGATCGCCGGACGGTCCGGTGCCAGCGGACCCATCGGCACCACCTCGCCGGCGCGACCCCTGGTGTCGATGCCGCATTCCAGGGCGACGGGTCGGCTGCGGCCGGAGAGTGCGGCCTGCAGCGCGCGGGCAATGTGGCCAGGCGCATCGGCCGGGCCACCCATGCGCGCGGCGTGCTTGGTGATGTGGCGCAGCAGGCCCAGCTGATCCGGGATTTGATGCAGATGGCCCCAGCCGCGATCGATGGCATCCGACGGGATTTGGCCGACCAGGGCCAACACCGGCGCCCCGGTGCCATAGGCGGTGAGCAGCGCGGCACCTGCGTTCAGCAGGCCGGGGCCGGGCACCACGGCGAAGGCCTGCGGCTTGCCGGTGGCCAGCGCCGCGCCAAGCGCCATGTAGCCGGCGGCCTGTTCGTGGCGCGGGTGAAGCAGGCGCATCCGGGTAGACTGCGCGATCGCGTCGAACAGGAAATCGTTGTTCACCCCGGGCAGGGCGTAGAGCGTGTCGATGCCGTGGGCCAGCAGGGCATCGACCGTGGCCTCGGCGGTGGTCTGGCGGGGCATGCGTTTCCTCGTGCGCGTCGGCGCATCGTGGCACAGGGCGCGCCGACGCGATATGATCGGCGTGGATGCGGGAGGCAGTGGCGTGTATTCGCAGGCGCTCAACACGAGGGACACACGGCCGGGCGAGGAAGACCCGGAAGCCCTGGCGCGGTTCCAGGCGCGGATCGACGCCGAGGAGAAGATCGAGCCGAACGACTGGATGCCGGAAGCCTATCGCCGCACGCTCACGCGCCAGATCAGCCAGCACGCGCATTCCGAGATCGTCGGCATGCTGCCGGAGGGCAACTGGCTCACCCGCGCGCCCAGCCTGAAGCGCAAGGCCGCACTCCTGGCCAAGGTACAGGACGAGGGCGGGCACGGGCTCTATCTGTATGCCGCCGCCGAAACGCTGGGCACCGCGCGCGAGGAACTGGTGGAGCAGCTGCTGAGCGGGCGGGCGAAGTATTCCTCGATCTTCAACTACCCAACGCTGACCTGGGCCGATATCGGCGCGATCGGCTGGCTGGTCGATGGCGCGGCGATCATGAACCAGATCCCGTTGTGCCGGTGTTCGTATGGTCCCTATGCAAGGGCGATGATCCGGGTCTGTAAGGAAGAAAGCTTCCACCAGCGCCAGGGCTACGAAATCATGCTCACCCTGTCGCGCGGCACGCTTCCACAGAAGGCGATGGCGCAGGATGCGCTGAACCGCTGGTGGTGGCCGTGCCTGATGATGTTCGGGCCGCCCGATACCGATTCCCACCACTCCGACGCCTCC
>JANPIH010000365.1:0-55062 GCA_031424895.1 Rhodospirillales bacterium | reverse complement strand
GTGGTGATCGCGGCGGGGGCCGGGGCGTTCGGGCCGAACCGGCCGCCGCTGGATGGGCTTTCCGACTTTGAGGCGTCAGGGGCGGTGCAGTACTACGTGCGGCGGCGGGAGGATCTGCGGGGGAAGCGGGTGGTGATCGCCGGCGGCGGGGATTCGGCGGTGGACTGGGCGCTGGCGTTGCGGGGGGTGGCGGCGTCAATCCAGGTGGTGCATCGGCGGGCGAAGTTCCGGGCGGCGCCGGAGACGGCAGGGCAACTTGACGCCGCTTCTGCGCGGGGCGAGGTGGAGATGGTGATCCCCTATCAGCTCCATGCGCTGCACGGGGAAGGGGGGCGGATGGAGGCGGTGGAGGTGGCGGACCTGGATGGCGGGCGGCGGATGCTGGCGGCCGAAGTGCTGTTGCCGTTTTTCGGGCTGTCGATGGACCTCGGGCCGATTGCAGGGTGGGGGCTTGGGCTGGAGCGGAACCATGTGGTGGTGACGCCATCTACCTGCGAGACGAACGTGGCGGGGGTGTTTGCGATCGGGGACGTGGCGGTCTATCCGGGGAAGCTGAAGTTGATCCTGCAGGGGTTCTCGGAGGCGGCGATGGCGGCGCATGCGATCCATCCGATCGTGTATCCGGATACGGCGCTGCATTTCGAGTATTCGACGACGAAGGGTGTGCCGGGGTAAAGGAAGGAAGGCCTTCTTTTTCTGAAGAAAAAGAAGCAAAAAGACTTTTCATTCATTTGGGCCGTGCTTGGATGATTGGCCAAGGTGCCATGTGGGGAAAGTTTTTTGGTTCTTTTTTTCAAAAAAGAATGTGCTTTTTGTTGCTTTAATGGAATAATACAGACGTGCGTCGGCCGGCCCGCTTATTGGGGCATTTCAGCGCAAATGGGCGTGTTGGGGCGGCGGGGCACGGGCGGTGTGGGCGGGTTTGGTTGGGTGTGCCGGGGTAATGGCGTGGTCGCGCGGAGTGGTGGCGTGCGCGGTTGCGGGGCGGCGGAGGTGGGACGGGGGTGATGCGACGGGGCGGGTGCGGGGCGTGCGCCGGACGCGGGTGTGGCGGCGGGCGCGATGCCGGGAGTGGTGGTGGGGGGTGCGGGGGGTAGGCGGGGGGAGGAGGCCGGCCTGCCAGAGGCGGATCATGTTTTCCAGGCGGCCGAAGATGCGGGCCAGCAGGGCCATGATGGCGGCGTGCAGAACGTCAGGCAGAAAAATGGGCGCAGGTGTCCCGGTGGCGCTTTCGCGCAGGCGGGCGACCTGATCGGCCAGGGAGGGTTGTTGGACTGACATTCAGCGGCATCATAACTAACTGTTGGTGCCGCTGCAAAGGATTTTTTTCTCGGCGCAACGGTGGTTGGAGCGTGGTGCGGACCATGCGGTCGTGCGTCGTTGCCTGAAACATAAGGATCGGGTTTGTAGTAATGATTCCGCGAGAGGTGGCTTGACCCCTCACCCAACCCTCCCCCAAGGGGAGAGGGCTTTCTGGTGGCATCTGAGCGTGTTGTAGTCTTATGGAAAAAGTTTTTTTGCTTCTTTTTGTTCACAAAAAGAAGGCCTTGTTTGCCTTACCTCGTGCCGCGGACTAGTCGGCCGGGGAGGTTGCCGGTGGATTGGCCGTTCCGCTGGACGATTTGGCCGCTGACGATGGTGGCGTCGTAGCCTTCGGTGGTTTGGACGAGGCGGCGGCCGCCGGCGGGGAGGTCGTAGCGGACTTCGGGGAGGTGGGCGCGGATTTTGGTGTGGTCTATGACGTTGAGGTCGGCTTTCTGGCCGACGGCCAGGGTGCCGCGGTCTGACAGGCCGAGGGCGGCGGCGTTGTCGGCTGAGAGGCGCTTGATGACCCATTCGATGGGCAGGCGGGCGCCGCGGGTGCGGTCGCGGGTCCAGTGGCTGATCATGGTGGTGGGGGCGGAGGCGTCACAGATGATGGAGACGTGGGCGCCGCCGTCACCGAGGCCCATGATGGTGTGGCGGTCGGTCATCATGGTTTTGACGGCTTCGAGGTGGCCGGCGGCGTAGTTGATGATGGGGCGGTAGAGGATGTTGCGGCCGTCGCGCTGCATGAGAAGGTCGTAGGCGACTTCCTCGGGCAATTTCCCTTGGCGGGCGGCGGTGGCGGCGATGGAGGTTTCCGGGGCTGGTTCGTAGTCGGGCGAGTCGCCGAGGGGGAAGATTTTATCCCAGGTGTTGAGGCGGTGCTTGAGGGTGGGGTCGGTGGGTTCCTCGGCGAGGAGGCGGGCGCGGAAGGCGGGGTCGCGCAGGTGGGGGAGTTTCTCGGCGAAGGGGAGGTGGGCGATTTCCTGCCAGCTTGGGCGGCCGAGGAAGGGGTTCTGGCTGATTTCGAAGCCGAGCATGACGCCGACGGGGCGGGCCATGACCTGGCCCATGATTTTCGCGCCGGCGTCGTTGGAGGCGTGGATGTGGCCGAGGATGGTTTTCCAGGCGTCGGGGCGCTGTTCGCGCTGGAGGAGGGAGATGGTCATGGGGCGGCCGGAGCCGAGGGCCAGGCGGCGGAGCATGGCGAATTCCTGGTCCAGGTCCTCGAAGTCGGAAATCACCTGCATCCAGCCGCTGCCAAGGGCGCGGGCGATCGCGTCGAGCTCGGCTTCCTCCGCCCGCAGGGTGGGGATGTGGCGGCCGTCGAGCGTTTTGTGGGCGAGGGTGCGGGAGGTGGAGAAGCCGAGGGCGCCGGCCTTCATGCCTTCGGCGGCGAGGCGGGCCATTTCGGTGCGGTCGGCTTCCGTGGCGGGTTCGCGGTTGGCGCCGCGTTCGCCCATGACGTGGACGCGGAGTGCGGAGTGGGGCACCTGGGTGCAGACGTCGAGGTCGTAGGATTTGGCGTCGAGCGCATCGAGGAATTGCGGGAAGGTTTGCCAGTTCCAGGGCAGGCCTTCGGTGAGGACGACCTCGGGGATGTCTTCGACGCCTTCCATGAGTTCGACGAGCATCTGGCGGCGTTCGGGCAGGCAGGGGGCGAAGCCGACGCCGCAATTGCCGATGAGTACGGTGGTGACGCCGTTCCAGGAGGAGGGGGTGACCTGGCTGCTCCAGGTGACCTGGGCGTCGTAATGGGTGTGCAGGTCGATGAAGCCGGGGGTGACGAGCTTGCCGCGCGCGTCGATTTCCTCGGGGGCGGAGGCGGCAATTTTGCCGATTTCGGTGATTTTTCCGGCGGTGATGGCGAGGTCGGCTTCGTATGGCGGCGTGCCGGTGCCGTCGACGATGGTGCCGCCGCGGATGATGAGGTCGACCATGGTTGTTGCCCTCCGGTTGTTGCGCGGTAGCATAAGGCAGAAGTGACGGAGTGCGCCATGACCGCTGACGCGATCGGGATCCCCGAGGCGAGGGAGACGGGTTTCGTGCCGTTCCGGGGGCACCGGACCTGGTATCGGGTGACGGGGGGCGAACATATGAAGAGTGGGCGCCCTGCCCTGCCGCCGCTGGTGGTGCTGCATGGCGGGCCGGGGGCGTGCCACGACTATACGTTGCGGTTCGCGGGGCTGGCATCGCCGGAGCGGGCGGTGGTGCATTACGACCAGCTGGGGTGCGGGAACTCGACGCATCTGCGCGAGGCTGCCCCGGATTTCTGGACGGTGCAGCTGTTCCTCGATGAGCTGGATGCGGTGCTGGGGCATCTGGGGATGGCGGGGTCGTATCACCTGCTGGGGCAGTCCTGGGGCGGGATGCTGGGGGCGGAGCATGCGATAAGGCAGCCGGCAGGGTTGCGGGGGCTGGTGATCGCGAATTCGCCGCCTTCCATGGAATTATGGGTGCGCGAGGCGAACCGGCTGCGGGCGGGGTTGCCGGCCGACGTGCAGGCGGCGCTGCTGAAGCACGAGGCGGCGGGGACGACCGACGATGCCGAGTATGTGGCCGCGACGGCGGCGTTCTATGCGCGGCATGTGTGCCGGGTGCAGCCGATGCCGGCGGAGGTGCAGGCGAGTTTTGACAAGATCGGCGAGGACCCGACCGTGTATCACACGATGAACGGGCCGAGCGAGTTCCACTGCATCGGCAGCCTGAAGACGTGGGATATCATCGATCAGCTGAAGCATATCTGTGCGGAGACGCTGCTGGTGAGCGGGCGGCATGACGAGGCGACGGCGGCCGTGGTGCGGCCGTTTGCCGATCGGATTGCGCGCAACCGGTGGGTGATCTTCGAGAACAGCAGCCATATGCCGCATGTTGAGGAAACCGAGGCGTGCCTGGCCGAAATCCGCCATTTCCTGGAGCAGAACGATGTCTGAGAAGCCGATTACGCACCGCGCGGGGCCGCGGCTTTCCGGCAAGGTCGCCATCGTGACCGGGGGCGGCAAGGGGATCGGCAGTGCGACGGCGCAGGTGTTGGCGGCAGAGGGGGCGCATGTGGTGGTGGCGACGCGCACCGCGGGGCCGGGGCAGGCGACGGTCGATGCCATCGTGGCGGCCGGCGGGTCGGGCGAGTTGCTGGTGATCGACATGGCGGACAAGGCGGCGGTGTTCGCGATGGTGGACGGGGTGGCGGCGCGGCGCGGGCGGCTGGATATCGTGGTGCACAACGCCGCCGTGATGGGACGGCATCCGGTGACGGAGCGCGACGACACGCTGCTGGATGCGATGCTGGCGGTGAACGTGAAGGGCTGTTTCTGGCTGTCGGCGGCGGCGACTCCGCATATGGCAAAGCAGGGCGGCGGGCGGCTGCTGATCACGTCGTCGGTGACGGGGCCGCGGGTGACGATGCCGGGGTCGGGCGCCTATTCGGCGAGCAAGGGGGCGGTGAACGGATTCATCAAGGCCGCCGCGCTGGAACTGGCGGAGTTCGGCATCACGGTGAATGGGGTGGAGCCGGGGTATATCGACACGCCGGGGCTGTCGCGGATGAAGGCGCGGTATGGGGCGGAGCGGATCGGGCATTTCATCCCGTATGGCGCGCTGGGCGATCCGGCGGATGTGGCGCATGCGTTTTTGTATCTGGCGAGCGACGAGGCGAAGTTCGTGACCGGGCAGACGATCATCGTTGATGGCGGGGCGATGCTGGCGGAAAGCCCGGTGTGGAAGGAATAGAGGCGCCGTGCCTGGCAAGATGAAGGCCGGCGCGGCATAGTCCCTGCTGCGCCAACCATACGGCGGTGCCCGAGGCGGCCATCAGCGCGAGGCCGCCCAGGGGCAGGAGCAGAAATAGTGGCAGCGGAACCTCCGCCCACCACAGCTGCCACCCCGACAGGTGAATCAGCAGCGGGTGGACGGCGTAGATGCCGAGCGTCAGCCGCGACACGCGCTCCAGCGAATTGGACAGCCAGCCCCGCCGGAGGTATTGCGCCAGCCGCAAGATGACGAGCAGTTGGCCGAGCGCGATCAGTCCTATGAGGAGGGTGGCGCGATGATTGTGGTAGGTGAGGTTGCGCCCGGCCTCCCGCGAGATGTCGAGCGTGGCCAGGATGGCGACGGCCATGCCGATGCCGATCAGGGCGACGCCTTTCCACGAGCCGCGCGGCATCAGGCGCCACACCACGTACCCGGTCCAGGCATGGCCGCAATAGATGGCGATCTTGAGCGGCGCGAGATTGTTGCCCCAGGCGCCGCCGCGCAGGGTGATTGCGCTGAGCCCGATGAAGAAGGCGGCGACCGACGCGACCATGAGGGCGCACCGCGCCGTCTCGGGCAGGGGGCGCAGGCGCCGGACGAGGTGGCGCATCGGGATTACGGCCAGGTAGACCGCGCCAAGCGCCCAGAAGAACCAGAGATGACCAGTGAGCCCTGCAATATTGTTGATCAGCGCGTCGATGTCGGAAATTCCCCCGACCAGCGCGGCATAGAAGGCGTAGATACCATAGACGATCGCGGTGTTCCTCAGCCACACGCCGATGCGTTTGGGAAGGTAGTTCGCCACCGTCTCGTCGGCGCGCGCCACCAGCAGCGCTCCGGCCAGCATCAGGAAGCCCAGCGTTCCGGCACGGGCGAACGGCAGGATGGTGCCGGGCGCGTCCCACTCCGGCGGGAGCGCGAACCAAACCGGCAGAATTAGGTGCACGAGGCAAATCTCGAAGGCGAAGACGCAGCGCATCAACGACCAGACGGGATTCAGGTTCGACACGGTGGGGTGCTCGCGCATGGCTTAAATGGATTCTGGAAGCGTCGCGATCACCTATATGGAGACCGTGACACAACATAGTTTCAAAGGTTAACGTTTGCAGACGGATGCCACAAGACCGCATCGGTGGGTGCAGGCGCTGCCTTCGTTTGTCCGGCGGACGTTCCACCGCTATGTAGCGGAACCATCAACGGGACTTCGCATGAGCACGATGCCTGACGCCCTGCCCGGCTTTCCTGTTTCTGCCGGCCAGCCGCGGGTGGCGGTGATCGTGCCGTGCTACAACGAGGCGGTGGCGATCCCGAAGGTGGTCGCGGATTTCCGCGCGGCGCTGCCGGATGCGGCGATCTATGTTTACGACAACAATTCGAGCGACGGCACGGCGGAGGTGGCGCGCGCGGCCGGGGCGATCGTTCGGCGGGAGACGCTGCAGGGCAAGGGCAACGTGATCCGGCGTGCCTTCGCCGATGTCGATGCCGACCTGTATGTGCTGGTGGACGGGGACGACACCTACGAGGCCGCTGCCGCGCCGCGCATGATCGAGGCGCTGCTGCGCGAGGGGCTCGACATGGTCAACGGGGCGCGGGTGACCGATATCGAGAAGGCGTATCGGCCTGGCCACCGGCTGGGCAACCGGGTGCTGACCGGGATGGTGCGGGTGGTGTTCGGGGATCGGATTTCGGACATGCTGTCGGGCTATCGGGTGTTCAGCCGGCGGTTCGTGAAGTCGTTTCCGGCGCTGGCGGGCGGGTTCGAGACGGAGACGGAGTTCACGGTGCACGCGCTCGACCTCAAGATGCCGGTGGGCGAGGTGCGGACGGCGTACAAGGACCGGCCGGTTGGCTCCACCTCCAAGCTGCGCACCTACAGCGACGGGGCGCGGATTTTGCGCACCATCGTGGTGCTGGTGAAGGAGGAGCGGCCGTTGCAGTTCTTCAGCATCTGCGGGCTGGTGCTGGTGGCGCTGGCGATCCTAATGGGGGTGCCGGTGGTGGCCGAGTTCCTGCGCACCGGGCTGGTGCCGCGGCTGCCGACGGCGGTGCTGGCGATGGGGTTGGGGATGGTGGCGGCGATGTCGTTCGCGTGCGGGTTGATCCTGGATTCCGTGTCGCGCGGGCGCAAGGAGATCAAGCGGCTGGCGTATCTGTCGATCCCGGCGCCGCCGCACTTGCCGTGAGGCGGCGGTTGATCCTGGCGGCGCTGCTGTTGTGCGCGCCGCTGCGCGAGGGCGTGGCGCAGGCGCCGGCGGGCGGGATGATCCCGGCGCCGGTGGCGGCGCCCGGGCCGGCGCCGGGGCCGGTCCGGATCGTCGGCGGGCCGGGGCCGGGGTGCATTGCGGGGGCGGTGGAATTGCCGGCCGTGGCGCCGGGGATCAAGACGGTGCGGGCCAGCCGGTCCAGCTTCTGGGGGCATCCGGACACGGTGGCGGGGCTGAAGCTGCTGGGCGAGCGGGCGCAGGCTGCGGGGCTGCCGGTGCTGTTCATGAACGACCTGTCTGGTCCGCGCGGCGGGCCGATGCGCGGGCATGCGAGCCACCAGGTGGGGCTGGATGCCGATGTGTATCTCGACCTTGCCTTGCCGCGGCGCTTCGAGAGCCCCGGGTTGCGCGATGAGGTGGAGCCGGCGGGGCTGGTGCGGGCGGACCAGCGCGGGGTGGAGCTTTCGCGCTGGAAGCCGGGGCATGTGACGCTGTTGCGGCTGGCGGCCGAGTTGCCGGGGGTCGACCGGGTGCTGGTGAATGCCGCGATCAAGAAGCAGTTGTGCTTGGAGGTGCCGCAGGGGCAGCGCGAGTGGTTGCGGCGCATCCGGCCCTGGTATGCCCATGCGGCGCATATGCACATCCATTTCCGCTGCCCGGCCGGGCAGACCGAATGCGGCGACCTGCCGGCGCTGCCGCCGGGCGACGGGTGCGATGCCAACCTGCAATGGTGGTTCGACCGGCTGGACCAGCCGCCCGAGCCGCCGGTGGCGCGGCCGGGGCCGTCGCGGCCGATGGTGCCGGCGGCGTGCGGGCCGATAATGACGGCCCCCGCGCTGGTACCGGCGCGGCGTTGACGGCAGATTTGGCGCGTGCCGGGGCGGTGGCGCTGGCGGGGTTCACCACCTTCCTCAGCCTGTATACGCCGCAGCCGATCCTGCCGTTGATTGCCGAGAGCCTGGGCGTGGCGGAGGCGGCGACGGGCGGGACGATTACCGCGTCGCTGGTGGCGGTGGCGCTGGTGGCGCCGTTCGCGGGGGCAATTTCCGACCGGGTGGGGCGCAAGCGGCTGATCGTCGGCGCCTGTTTGCTGCTGGCGGTGCCGACGCTGCTGGCGGCGGGCGCGCAGAGCCTGGAGGCGTTGCTGCTGTGGCGGTTCGTGCAGGGGCTGGCGCTGCCGTTCATCTTCACGGTGACGGTGGCCTATATCGGCGACGAGGCGAAGGGGGCGGACGGCATCCGGCTGGCCGGGATCTACGGGATCGGCACGATTCTGGGGGGGTTCGGTGGGCGGCTGGTGGCCGGGCTGGCGGCCGAGATCGCAGGATGGCGGGCGGGGTTCGTGGCGATCGGGCTGTTCACCCTGGCGGCGGGAATGGCGGTGGCGCTGCTGCTGCCGGCGGAGCGGCGGTTCCAGCCGCAGTTGGGCGGGGTGCGCGGGCTGCTGGCGACGTGGCGGGCGCATCTGGGCAATGCGCGGCTGCTGGCGACGTGCTTCGTCGGATTCCTGATGCTGTTCAGCAATGTCGCCGTCTATACCTTCGTGACGCTGCATCTGGCCGCGCCGCCGTTCGGGTTGAGCCCGGCGGCGATGGCGGGCGTGTTCGCGGTGTACCTGGTGGGGGCGGCGACCACGGCGGTGGCGACACGGCTGGCGATCCGCTTCGGGCGACGGGCGACCTTGGGGCTGGCGGCGGGGCTGGCGGGGGCGGGGCTGGTGCTGAGCCTGGTGCCGGCGCTGGCGGCGGTGGTGGCGGGGTTGGCGATGCTGTCGGGCGGGTTGCTGGTAGTGCAGACGCTGGCGCTGGGGTTCCTCGGCGTGGCGGTGGAGCGGGGGCGGTCGGCGGCGGTGGGGATGTATGTGACGACCTATTACGTGGGCGGCGCGCTGGGCGGCGTGGTGCCGGCGCTGGCGTGGCAGGCGGCTGGTTGGCCGGGGGTGGCCGCACTGGTGCTGCCGGCGATCGCGGTGATGGCGGCGCTGGGCTGGCGGTTCTGGGGCGATGCGGCAGGCGGCGCGGCGGGCGGGGCAACGCGGCGTTAATGGCTTGCGTGCTGTAGCGGGAGCGCGGGCAACAGGCCCGTGCTGTATTTCGCCTGCGACCGGAGCCGGGCTCCGAGCGCGTGGCCCGCCGAGGTGCGGCCATGACCCGTTCTCCCCTGCCCCGCCCCTATCTGGCGTCCGATCCCGTGGCGCCGCTTCGGGCGTGGGCGCGACGCGTGATCCTGTGGCTGCTGTGGCTGTTGCCGCCTGGGCTGGGGTGGCTGGCGGCGCGCGGCGGGATGGCGTGGGAACTGGTGACCATGCTGGGCGTGGCGGTGGCGATGGCGGCGACGCTGGGAAACCACGCGTCGGTGCCCGGCGCGCGTCGACGGTTGTTCCTGGCGGGCGGGGTGGCGGTGGCGGCGGCGCTGCTGCTGGGGGCCGGCCACATGGTGCTGTCGGGGTGGGTGGCGGGGGTGTTGCCGATGGCGGTGCTGGCGCTGGCGGCGGGGCTGTGCGACCCGCGGGCGCTGGGGCTGGCGCTGGTGGTGCTGTTGCTGGAGAGCCTGTTGCCGCTGGCGGTGGTGCGGGAGGCGGGCTCCGGGCTGGGGTTGGCGGGGGTGCTGGCGGTGGAGGCGGTGGCGCTGCTGGTCGGCCAGCACCTGCTGCGCCGAGCCGCGCGGCGGCCGATGGTGCTTCCGCCGGGGCGGACGGGGCGTGGCGGGCGTCCGGCGCCGGCCTGGAGCGCGACCGCCGCCAGCGCGCCGCCGCCGGTGCTGGTGCAGGCCGAGCGGACGCCGGAGGGAACGCTGCGCCTGGCGGTGGCCAGCCGCAGCACGGGGTCGCTGCGGGTCACTGTTTGTTAACTAAATCCGACAAGGGCGTTTCCTTCGGGGTGGCAAAGGGATAGTCAGTGCCGGCGGTCCGGATGGCGGGTCCGCGCGACAGGCGGCGCGAAAGCGGGATGCAGTACGACCGACAGACCGCGCTCGACCGATACCGACGCCAGCTGATGGTCGCGTGCCTGGCGTTCGGCGCCTTTGCGCTGTTCCTGTGCTTCTACCGTGCGTGGGATGCCGACGAATTCGAGCACCTGCAGTTCACCTGGATGCTCAGCCAGGGGCGCACGCCGTATCGCGACTTCTTCGAGCACCATACGCCCGCCTTCCACCTGCTGACGGCGCCGTATTTCGACATGATCCGCGATTCCGGGCCCGGCATGATGCTGGTGGCGCCATTCGGGCTGCGCATCCTGTGCACGCTGTTCACGGCACTGACCGGCTGCGTCGTGTATGCGCTGACGCGGCGGGCGGCGGGCAGTGGCACCGCGACAATGGCGCTGGCGTTGTTCCTGTCGTGCAGCTTCGTGCTGGAGAAGGGGATCGAGATCCGGCCGGACTCGCTGGCCGCGCTGTTGCTGGCGGTGTGCGCCTATGCCATCGCCCGCGGGCTGTGCGATGCGCCGACCATGGAGGAGCGACTGGCCTGGGCGCTGGTGACGGGGCTGGCGACCGGTGGCACGCTGATGACCAGCCAGAAGGGCATCTTCGCGGTGCTTGGCCTGTTCGCGGCGGCCTGGGTGCTGGGGCTGCGGCGGCATGGGCGGGGCTTCGTGCTGCTGTTCAGCGCGGTGATGCTGCTGGGGCTGCTGGCCGCGGTGCTTCCGGTGCTGTGGCTGTTCGCGGCGCGCGGGGCGCTGGGGGAGTTCTTCCAGCACAACGTGGTGCTGGTGGTGCTGTGGCCGCGCGACTTCGCCGCCGAGGGCTGGCGGTGGCTGGGGCTGGTGCTGGCAAAGGACTCGCTGTTCGTGGTGCTGACGCTGCTGGGCACGGCGCTGCTGGTGCGGCGGCTGGGGCGGCGGCCGCAGACAGGGCTCGGGACGATCGTGGTGCTGACCCTGGTGGCCTCGGCGATCGGGTTCGTGGTGCTGCCGATCGCCCAGCGGCAATATTTGTTCATGACCGCGCCCT
The DNA here is from genome assembly GCA_031424895.1 of Rhodospirillales bacterium. Classification (GTDB taxonomy): domain Bacteria; phylum Pseudomonadota; class Alphaproteobacteria; order Acetobacterales; family Acetobacteraceae; genus CAMDGX01. The sequence goes on along the minus strand of JANPIH010000365.1, from coordinate 43,849 downwards.
TTGCCGCCATGGCCGCGGCGGTGGCGGCGGGGTGGCTTGCCGAACGCTGGGCGCGCGCCGGGCGGCAGGCATGGGTGGCCGCATTGCCGCTGCTGGTTGTGGGCTATTTCGGCTTCCATGCCATCCTGGCACTCGGCCATCCCGACCGAACAGCGATCGACAAGCTGGACTACGTGCTGCACCACACGGCGCCGTCCGACTCTGTGCTGACCGGGTGGTCGCCGGGGGTGGCGTTCCGTCGGCCGGCGTTCTTCTATGGCTTCCCGCACAAGGAGGTGCGGACCTTCATCCCGCTGGCCATGGTGGAGGAACTGGCCGCCGACCTGCGCAGCGGGCGGGCGCATCCGGCGCTGGTGGATTTCGATGCCGACCTTCAGGCGATGCCGGCGGTGCTGACCGACGCCATTCGCGACATCTATGAGCCGACCGGGGTTGCCACGCTGTGGAAGCGGCGCGTGGAGGGCGCGCAGGGGCGGATCGCGACGCCCTGAGGTTGCGCAACCCTTGCAGCGCGGCCACCTTAGGCTGGAGTTCTCGCCGCCAGGAGCCAGCCGGATGAATGTGATCGCCTCGCCCTCTCGCCATGCCCCGGACATGCTCTTGCCCGGCCGCTCCGCCGTTGGGCAACCGGTGTCGCGGCTGGAGGACCCGGTGCTGCTGCGTGGCGAGGGGCGGTTTTCGGACGACATGAACCTGCCCGGCCAGGTCTATGGCGTGGTGGTGCGCAGCCGGGTGGCGCACGGCGTGCTGCGGTCCATCGCGACCGAGGACGCCGCCGCCATGCCGGGCGTGCTCGCGGTGATCACGGCGTCCGACCTGGTTGCCGCCGGGATCAAGCCGATGAACGCCAACGTCATCGGCCAGAACCATGACAAGCGGCCGATCCCCAAGCCGGTGCAGATGGCGCTGGCCGCCGGCAAGGTGCGCTACGCGGGCGAGCCGCTCGCCTTCGTGGTCGCCGAGACGCAGCAGCAGGCCAAGGATGCCGCCGAGGCGGTGTTCGCGGACATCGACGCCCTGCCCGCCGTGACCAGTGCCGCCGAGGCGGTGAAGCCGGGTGCGCCGGTGCTGTACGACGAGGCGCCGGACAACGTGATCCTGGACTTCAAGTTCGGCGACCATGAAGCTGTGGACGCGGCCTTTGCCCGCGCGGCGCATGTGACGCGGATGAGCATCGCCAATTCGCGCATCGTGGTCGCCGCGATGGAGCCGCGCGCGGCGCTGGCGGAATGGGACGCAGAGACGCAGGGCTTTGTGCTGCGCGTGGGCTGCCAGGGCGTGTTCGGGCTGCGCAACAACCTGCGCAATGTGATGGATGTTCCGGTTGAGCGGATGCGCGTCCTGACCGGCAATGTCGGCGGCAGCTTCGGCATGAAGGCGCAGGCCTATCCCGAATACATCTGCGCGCTGCATGCCGCAAAGGTGCTGGGCCGGCCGGTGAAGTGGACCGATGAGCGCAGCGACAGTTTCCTCAGCGACAGCCATGGCCGCTGCCACGAGCACACGCAGGAACTGGCGCTGGACGGCGAGGGCAATTTCCTGGCCGTTCGCGTCACCGGCTACGGCAATATCGGCGCGGTGCTATCCAACGCCACCACCCAGCCGCCGACGATGAACATCGTGAAGAACGTGATCGGCGTGTACCGCACCCCGGCGCTGTCGGTGCAGGTGAAGTGCGTGGTGACCAACACGACGCCGGTCGGCGCCTATCGCGGGGCGGGGCGGCCGGAAGGCAACTACTACATGGAGCGGCTGATCGAGACCGCGGCCCGCGAGATGGGGCTTGACGCCGTCGAGTTGCGCCGGCGCAACCATATCCTTCCTGGCATGATGCCTTACATCGCGCCATCGACCATGGAGTACGACAGCGGCGATTTCCCGACCATCCTGGACCGTGCGCTGGATGCCGCGGACTGGGACGGGTTCGCTGCCCGGCGCGCCGAAAGCCGCGCGCGCGGCATGTTGCGCGGGCGCGGCATCGGCCAGTACCTGGAGGTGACGGCGCCGGCGAACAACGAGATGGGCGGTATCCGCTTCGAGCCGGACGGCAGCGTGACAATCATTTCCGGTACTCTGGATTACGGCCAGGGGCACTGGACGCCGTTCGCCCAGGTGCTGGTGGACAAGCTCGGCGTGCCGTTCGAGCGCATCCGGCTGGTGCAGGGCGATTCGGCGGAAATGCTGGCCGGCGGCGGCACCGGCGGGTCGCGCAGCGCGATGAACGGCGGCAATGCCGTCGTCGTTTCATCGGACGAGGTGATCGCCAAGGGCACGAGGATCGCGGCGCATTTGCTTGAAGCGGCACCGGCGGACATCGAGTTCACGCCCCATGGACAAGGCGGGGGACGGTTCAGCATCGCGGGCACCGACCGCGGCATCGGCATCATGGAACTGGCGGAGAAGCTGCGGGCGGGGATGGTGTTGCCCGAGGGCGTGCCGGCCACGCTCGATGTCGCCATGGTGGTGCCGGGCGTGCCGAGCGCCTTCCCGAACGGCTGCCACATCGCCGAAGTGGAGGTCGATCCCGAGACGGGCGTGGTTGAAGTGGTGAAATACAGCACGGTCAACGACTTCGGCGTGCTGCTGAATCCGTTGCTGGTGGAAGGCCAGGCGCATGGCGGCATCGTGCAGGGCATCGGCCAGGCGCTGGGCGAGGCGATGGTCTATAGCGAGGACGGGCAGCTGCTGTCCGGCTCGTTCATGGACTACCACCTGCCCCATGCCGCGGATGTGCCGGGCTTTGGCTTCATCAGCCATCCGGTGCCGGCCAAGACCAACGGGTTGGGTGCGAAGGGCTGCGGCGAGGCGGGCTGCGCCGGGGCGCTGCCGTCGGTGATGAACGCGCTGGTGGACGCGCTGTCGGACCATGGCGTCACGCATATCGACATGCCGGCGACGCCGGAGAAGGTGTGGGCGGCAATTCAGGCGAGCAAGTAAGCAGGTTCTTTTTTGAAAAAAAGAACCAAAAAACTTTTGTCCATTGGGTCGGGTGCCAGTTGCCAGCGCTCGGCCCAATGTATGAGGTTTTTTGCTTCTTTTTGTTCACAAAAAGAAGACCTTGCTTTTGGATCTTGGGGGAAACACCGATGCCCAAGGATCTGATCCTCGCCCTCGACCAGGGCACCACCTCGACCCGCTGCATCGCCTTCCGTGCACCCACCCTCGCCCCGGTGGCGACGGCCCGGCGCGACCTGGAGCAGCATTTTCCCGACAGCGGCTGGGTCGAGCACGATCCGGAGGATCTGTTCGCCCATTCGCTGGCGGTGCTGCGCGAGGCGATGGCGATGGCCGGTGCCGCACCCGCCGACGTGGCCGGGATCGGCATCACCAACCAGCGCGAAACGACGCTGGTTTGGCACCGCGAGACCGGGCGGCCGGTGCATCCGGCGATCGTGTGGCAGGACCGCCGGACTGCCGCGCACTGCGCCGCGCTGCGCGAGTCCGGGTACGAGGCGGAGGTGGCATCGCACACCGGCTTGCTGCTCGACCCCTATTTCAGTGCCACTAAGATCGGCTGGATCCTGGACAACGTGCCCGGTGCGCGCGCCGATGCGGAGGCGGGGCTGCTGGCCTTCGGCACCGTCGACACCTGGCTGCTGTGGCGGCTGACCGAAGGCCGTGTCCATGCCACCGACGCGACCAATGCCAGCCGGACGATGCTGTATGACATCGGCGCCGGCACCTGGGATCCGGCGATGCTGGACCTGTTCCGCATCCCATCCGCCCTGCTGCCGGAAATCCGCGACTGCGCCGGGGTGTTCGGGTCCACCGCGATGCTCGGCGGCGCGATCCCGGTGGCGGGCGTTGCCGGCGACCAGCAGGCGGCGATGATCGGCCAGGCGTGCTTCGCGCCGGGGATGGTGAAATCCACCTATGGGACCGGCTGCTTCCTGCTGCTGCATACCGGGGAGACCCCTGTTGCCTCGCGCAATCGGATGCTCACGACGGTTGCCGCGCAGTTCGGAGGCCGCCGGACCTACGCGCTGGAGGGGGCGATCTTCGTCGCCGGTGCGGCGGTGCAGTGGCTGCGCGACGGGCTGGGGGTGATCGGCGACGCCGCCGAGACCGGGGCGCTGGCGGCATCGGCGGACCCGGCGCAGCGCGTGTACCTGGTGCCGGCCTTCACCGGGCTCGGGGCACCGTGGTGGGATGCCGACGCACGCGGGGCGATGTACGGGCTGACGCGCAATTCGGGCCCGGCGGAGTTCGCGCGCGCCGCACTGGAGAGTGTCGCCTACCAGACGCGCGACCTGGTCGAGGCGATGCGCGCCGACTGGTCGGGCGAGGCGGAAACGGTGCTGCGGGTGGATGGCGGCATGGTCGCCAGCGACTGGACGATGCAGTTCCTGGCCGACCAGCTTGGCGCCCCGGTCGACCGACCAGTCGTGCAGGAGACGACGGCGCTGGGTGCGGCCTACCTCGCGGGGCTTGCCACCGGCGCCTGCCCGGGGCCGGAGGCGTTCGCGCAGGGCTGGGCGCTGCAACGCCGCTTCACCCCGCGCATGGAGGAGGCGACGCGCCAGCGCCTGTTCGCCGGGTGGCGCGATGCGGTTCGGCGGACGCTGTCGTCCTGATGCGGGTAGCGCCGATGCGCGCGCTGGTTCTGTTGCTGATGCTTCTGGCCGGCTGCGTGCCGCCGGACGGGGAGGAGGCGGCGCGGCTGCTGTCCGATATCGACGCCGGCGGCGGGCCGAGCGCACTGAAGGCCGCCACCACGGCGCCGTCGCGCGAGACGGTCGGCTGGCGGATCGGCGATCGGCCCAATATCGGCGACCTCTACACCCCCGCCGAGCCGGCGCTGGGCCGGCTGCTGCTGGTGCCGGGGTTCACGGTGTATGGCAAGGACGACCCCCGGCTCGTGGAATTGGCGACCAGCCTGGCGCGGGCGCGCTTCCTGGTGCTGGTGCCGGAAATTCCAGGCGCGCGGGCGCTGCGGGTGCGGCTGGAGGACGCGCGCGGCATCGCCGATGCGGCCCGGCATCTTGCTGGCCTGGCGGGCACGCCCGCGCCGGTGGGCGTGGTGGCGATCTCCTACGCCGCGGGGCTGGCGGTGCTGGCGACCCTGGAGCCGGACGCCCGCCCGGCGATCGGCTACCTGGCCCTGATTGGCGCCTACCACGACACGCGGGCACTGGCGCGCTTCATCGCCGAGGACAACAGCGCGGCGGCGGGGCGCGGCGGCGGCGATGGCCAGCTTCTGCCGGCGGCGAAGGCGATGTTCCTGGCGAGCCACGCGGCCCTGCTGCAGGACCCAGGCGAGCGCGCGGCGCTGCTGGCGCTGGCCGAGCGGCGAATGGCGTTGGAGCCAGACGCGCCGGGAGTGGCGCTGGGCCCCGAGGGACGGAGCCTGCTCGCGCTGGTCGACAACCGCGATTCCGCGGCGGTCGACCGGCTGGTGGCCGCCCTGCCCCCCTTGGTCGGCGGGTTTCTCGACGCGCTTTCGCTGCGCGGGCGCGACCTGTCGCACCTGTCGGGCCGGATGCTGCTGATCCATGGGCGCACGGACCGGGTGATCCCGTGGCAGGAAAGCCGCGACCTCGCCACCCACGTGCCGGGCACGGCGCTGTTCGTGATCGACGGGTTTTCCCACATCGAGCCAGGGGAGGTGGGGCTGCGCGGGCGGCTTCAGCTTGTCGCCGCGGTCCAGGCGCTGCTGCACCTGCGCGACCAGGGGGCGGGGGTGCCTGCTTTGCCGCGGTGAAGGCGGAGGTTCAGAAATTGAGCACGGAGAGGGTGTTGCTCAGTTTTGCCGACAGTATGTTGAACGCGCCGGCAATGCCGAGCGCCACGATGCCGGCGATCATGCCGTATTCGGTGGCGCTTCCGCCGCGGCGATCGGCCATGAAGGCGACTGCATCTGTAACCGTGCGCGGCATGGCGGGTGCTCCTGTCAAGGGCACGGCTGCGCCCGGTTCGTCGCCAGGGCCGCCGATGAAAGCAACATAACCTTGCAGACGTTACAAGCCGGTTTCACACAGGCGCCCGCCGGTTCGATTGACCCCCGCCCACGGCTCGGCCAGGATAGGGCACCATGATCCTGCTGATCGACAACTACGACAGTTTCACCTTCAACCTTGTCCACTTCCTGGGCGAAGTCGGCGCGCGCTGCGAGGTGCGGCGCAACGACAAGCTGTCGGTGGACCAGGCCATCGCCATGGCGCCCGAGGCGATCGTGCTTTCGCCCGGCCCCTGCACGCCAAACGAAGCCGGCCTCTGCCTCGACCTGATCGCCGCCGCCGCCGGGCGCATCCCGATCCTGGGCGTATGCCTCGGCCACCAAGCGATCGGCCAGGCCTTCGGGGGAGAAGTGGTGCGCGCGCCGGCGCCGATGCACGGCAAGGTCAGCCCCGTCGAGCATGGCGGCAGCGATATCTTCGCCGGCATCCCCTCCCCGTTCGAGGCCACGCGCTACCACAGCCTGATCGTCAGGGCCGAGACGCTGCCCGATGCGCTGGTGGCGACCGCCCATACCGATGATGGCAGCGGGGGTGACATCATCATGGGCCTGCGCCACCGCACGCTGCCGGTGTTCGGCGTGCAGTTTCATCCCGAGAGCATCGCCAGCCAGCATGGCCACGCGCTCCTGAAGAACTTCCTCGACATCGCCCGCGGCCTCAACTCCGCTCCCGATCTCTCGAAGAACGCGGCCTGATACCATGTCGGCGAACGCAGGCGACCTGAAGCCCGTCCTGGCGCGGCTGGCGGCTGGGCAAACCCTGAGCGAGACCGAGGCGGAGGCGGCGTTTGGCATCATCATGGCTGGCGAGGCCACGCCCGCGCAGATCGCCGGGTTGCTGATGGCCATGCGGGTGCGACGCGAAACCGTGGCCGAGCTTACCGGCGCGGTCCGGGCGATGCGCGCGCGCATGAGCCGCGTTGAGGCGCCCGACGGCGCGATCGACGTCTGCGGCACCGGTGGCGACGGCTCCGGCAGCCTCAACGTCTCCACCGCCGTCACCTTCGTGCTGGCCGGGCTTGGCGTGGCGGTGGCCAAGCACGGCAACCGCGCGCTGTCCTCGCGCACTGGCGGGGCGGACGTGCTGACGGCGCTGGGGGTGAATGTCGAGGTGCCGCTGCCGCGCCTGCCGCAGGTGCTGCGCGCCGCGCATTGCGCCTTCCTGTTCGCACCGCGCCACCACGCCGCCTTGCGCCATGCCGCCGGTCCCCGCGTTGAGCTCGGCACGCGCACGATCTTCAACCTGCTCGGCCCGCTGGCCAACCCGGCCGAGGTGAAGCGGCAGCTGACCGGCGTGTTCGACCCCAGCTGGGCCCGCCCGATGGTGGAGACGCTGGCCAATCTCGGCTCGACCGATGTTTGGCTGGTCCACGGCCATGGCCTCGACGAGCTGACCATCGCCGGCGAGAACCAGGTGGTGGCACTTTCCGAGGGCACCATCCGCACCTTCAACGTGACCCCGGAGGAGGCGGGGCTGAACCGCGCGCCGGTCGAAGCAATCCGCGGCGGCGACCCGGCGGTGAATGCGGCGGCCATGCTGGCCCTGTTGCAGGGCGCGCGCGGCGCTTACCGCGACACGGTGCTGCTCAATGCCGGAGCCGGCCTGATCGTCGCCGGGCGCGCGGGCACGCTGCGCGAGGGAGCAGGCCTCGCTGCCGGCTCGATCGACGGTGGCGCGGCGCTCGCGGCGCTCGAAACCCTGAAGCGGGAGACCGCGGCGTGAGCGCCCCTCCGGACATCCTGCGCCGCATCTGTGCCGACACCGCCGCCGAGGTGGCCCGGCGCAAGGCAGACAGCGCCGACCTCGCGGACCGTCTGGCCCGGGCCCCTGCCCCGCGCGGTTTCGCGGCCGCTCTGGACCGCACGGTGGCCGGCGGCGCATTCGGCATCATCGCCGAGATCAAGCGCGCCTCCCCCTCCGGCGGCGACATCCGGCCGCATTTCGACCCCGCCGACCTTGCCGCCGCCTACCAGCGCGGCGGGGCGGCCTGCCTCTCGATCCTGACCGATGCCCCATACTTCCGCGGCGCCGACGACGATTTGGTGCGCGCCCGCGCTGGCTGCGACCTGCCGGTGCTGCGCAAGGATTTCATGGTCGACCCGTGGCAGATCGACGAAAGCCGGGCACTCGGGGCCGACTGCATCCTGCTGATCATGGCCGTGCTGTCCGACGCCCAGGCCGCCGAGATGGAGGCGCGCGCCTTCGAGCTTGGCATGGACGTGCTGGCCGAAAGCCACGATGCCGAGGAACTGGCCCGCGCGCTGAAGCTTCGCACCCGGCTGATCGGCATCAACAACCGCAATCTCAGGATCATGCAGACCAGCCTGGAGACCACCATCGAACTTGCTCCACTGGTGCCCGCCGACCGCGTGATTATCGGCGAGAGCGGCTACCGGGTGCACGCCGACCTCGCGCGCATCGCCGGCCACGGGGTGAAGCGGTTCCTGGTGGGTGAAAGCCTGTTACGGCAGGACGACCTCGCGGCGGCCACCCAGGCACTGATGCGCGAATGAGCAACAAGCTCACGCATTTTGACGCCGAGGGCCGCGCCGTCATGGTCGACGTCGGCGCCAAGCCCGTCACCGACCGCAGCGCCACGGCCAGGGCGCGCGTCGTGATGCTGCCGGCCACGCTGGCGATGATCCGCGCCGGCACCGCCAAGAAGGGCGACGTGCTCGGCGTCGCACGCCTGGCCGGCATCATGGCCGCCAAGCGCACCGCGGACTTGATCCCGCTATGCCATCCCCTGCCGATCACCTCGGTTTCGATCGACCTGGAACCGGCCGGCAACGACGCCGTCGAGATCGCGGCGACGGTGAAGACCACCGGGCAGACCGGCGTGGAGATGGAAGCACTGACCGCCGCGTCGGTGGCCGCGTTGACGGTGTACGACATGTGCAAGGCCGTCGACCGCGGCATGCGGATCGAGGGGCTGCGCGTGGTGGCCAAGTCCGGCGGCAAGTCGGGCGATTTCACGCAGGAGTAGGCCGATGATCCCGGTGGACGAAGCCCGCGCCCGCATCATGGCCGGCATCGCCGCCACGTCGGCCGAGGTCGTGCCGCTCGCCGCCGCCTGGAGCCGCGTGCTGGCCGCCCCGGTGGTGGCCCGCCTGACGCAACCGCCGCGCGACGTCTCCGCGATGGACGGATACGCGCTGCGGGCGGCCGACGGGGCGCTGGGCGCGCGGCTGGCGGTCGTCGGCAGCGCGCCGGCCGGCCACCCCTGGGAAGGCACGCTGCGGCCCGGCGAGGCGTTGCGCCTTTTCACCGGCAGCATCGTGCCGGACGGGGCCGACTCGATTTTGCTGCAGGAAGATGCGACGCGAAATGGCGAGACCGTGACAGTGCGCGAAGCAGCGATCCTCGGCCGCCACATCCGACGCGCCGGGCAGGATTTCGCCGCCGGCGACGTGCTGGTTTCGCCCGGCAAGCGCCTGAATGCGCGCGATATCGGCCTGATCGCCGCCGGCAACCACCCCTGGGCCACGGTCCATCGGCGCCCCCGCGTGGCGATCCTGGCGACCGGCGACGAGATCGCCCTGCCCGGCGACCCGATCCCGCCCGGTGGCATCGTCAGTTCCAACAGCCACGCGCTCGCGGCCCTGGTGCGCGCCTGCGGCGGCGAGGCGACGGTGCTGCCGATCGTCGCCGACGACCGCGCCGCCCTGATGGCAGCCGCCGATTCGGCCCGCTTCATGGACCTGCTGGTCACCAGCGGCGGCGCCAGCGTCGGCGAGCACGACCTGGTGCAGGAGGCGCTGGGCGCGCGCGGGCTGGTGGTGGATTTCTGGCAGATCGCCATGCGGCCGGGCAAACCGCTGATGCACGGCAGGCTGGGCGATGTGCCGATGATCGGGCTGCCGGGCAATCCGGTCTCCTCGCTGGTCTGCGCCATCCTGTTCGTGGTGCCGGCCCTGCTGAAGCTGTCGGGCCTGCCCGCGGCCGCACCACCCACCGTGCCCGCGCGGCTGGGTGCCGCGCTGGCCGGCAACGACAAGCGGGCGGACCACCTGCGCGCCACATTGTCCGTGGGCGCGGCGGGGGAGCTGGTCGCCACCGCCTTCCCGCGCCAGGATTCCTCGATGCTGCGGCTGATGGCGCAGGCCGATGCCTTGATCCTGCGCGCGCCCTTCGCCCCGGCGCTGGAGGCGGGGGCGTCGGTGCAGGTCATTCGTATGGACGCATTGGGGCTGTAACCGAGGCTTGACGTGCGCGTGAGAACCTTTGTAGAACATCGCCGGGGTTGCCGGTTTGTTCTAGGTCGGTGACTGACTGCATCGATTGTTCTGTTCACGCCTTTGGGGGTACCGCCGCATGCTCACGCGCAAGCAGCACGAGTTGCTGGTGTTCATCGACCGACACCTGAAGGCGACCGGCTTTTCTCCAAGCTTCGAGGAGATGAAGGAGGCGCTGCACCTGAAGTCGAAATCCGGCATCCACCGCTTGATCTCGGCGCTGGAGGAGCGCGGCTTCCTCTCCCGGCGCCATAATCGCGCCCGCGCGCTGGAAGTGGTCCGCCTGCCTGACGATGTGGTTGCCCGCGTCACCGGCGAGCACGACGCACATGTTGCGCAGGTTGCAGCGTTCCCGCCGTCCGGTTTTTCGCCGAACGTGATCCGCGGCGACTTCACCCCCCGCCTGCCAGGCGTGAAGTCGGCCGAGACCGCCGGTGCGGTGCAACTGCCGCTCTACGGCCGCATCGCGGCCGGCCTGCCGATCGAGGCGATGCGTGACAGCGCCAACCATGTCGAGGTGCCGATGTCCCTGCTCGGCGCAGGCGAGCACTACGCCCTTGAAGTTGCAGGCGACTCGATGATCGAGGCAGGCATCCTCGATGGCGACACGGTGATCATCCGCCGTTCCGACAGTGCCGAGAACGGCCAGATCGTCGTCGCCCTGGTCGACGAGGGCGAGGTGACGCTGAAGCGCTTGCGCCGTCGTGGCGCCTCCATAGCGCTCGAACCAGCCAACCCCCGGCACGAGACGCGCATCTTCCCGGCCGACCGGGTGCGGGTGCAGGGCCGGCTGGTGGGGCTGCTGCGCCAGTATTCATGACGTCGCTGCTGCTCCTGCCACCGTCGCTCGGCCATCTGGGCGGGTATACGGCGGCGCTGCGCCAGGGCTGGTCGCCCAGCAATGTGCGCGATGTATCGGGCGAGCAGTTGGCAGCGATCGACGCCGATGCCGCGGCTTTCGTTGCGCAGTTCTCCGCGCTGGGCGGCACCGTCACGCTCGGCGACGGTCGGGTTGTGCCGCGCCTGCCGGGCCCGGTGCGCTGGCTGTGGGATGGCGCGTTCTGCGGTACGATCAGCCTGCGCTACCAGCCCGGCACCGAGGCGCTGCCGGACCATGTGCTGGGCCATATCGGCTATGCCGTGGTGCCCTGGAAACGCCGCCTGGGCCATGCCACCGAGGCGCTGCGCCAGATGCTGCCGTTCGCCCGCGGCGCCGGGCTCCGCCATGTCGACCTCACCTGCGACGACGACAACCGCCCCTCGCAGCTTGTGATCGAGGCCAATGGCGGCCAGCTGCTGTCCCGCAGTCCGGAGCCCGACCGGCCGGGCCATGACAAGCTACTCTACCGGATCATCCTGGCCGGCTGACCGCTTGCCTGCCGGCCGCAGCGTCTCGGCCTGCGCCGGCGCAAGGGGCGGACCCGGCTGCTGGCGGGTGCGGGTCGGCAGCGGCGTGACCCACGGGCGGCCGCCGCGATGGGCGCGGTCGGTGAGAATGCGCGGCCCGGCGGGATCGAGCCATGCGGCATGGGCGCCTTCCCGCCAGACACTGAAGCGGTCGATCTTTGCCACCGGGCAATCGAGCCGGACCGGCTCTGGGCTCACGACCAAAGCGTGGCCGCAGGCGCGGTCGGTGTCTGCGCCGCGCAGCAACAGGATGGATGGACCATCGCGCCGCGGTTGCAGGGTGCAGGTCGTGGCGTCGCAGGCAAGGGTCCCGTCGTTGCTGGTGCCACCGGGCGGCGGCATCGGCCGCCAGTCGCGTAGGCCGAGATGGCGCAGCCACGCATCGAGCACGAAGGAAGATGGCGACTGGGTGTGGTGGACATGCAGCACGCCACCGGCGCGCAGTGCGATAAGGCGCGCATCGGCCGAGACCAGCAGGTCCGGCGGCCGTTGGAGCGGCGCCGACGCCAGCCCCGCTGCGATCGCCAGCAGGCCGAGCAGACGGAGGTGCGATCGCCACAGCGCCAGCCAAGCGAGGCCGAGGCTGTAGGCGGCGATCCCCCAGGCGGTGATCTGCGGCACCGGCAGCACCGCCTGCGGCCAGGCGGAAACGGTCTGGCCGATCGCCAGCAGCCCCTCGACCCCCCACCCCATCGGCACCAGCGCCAGACGCTCCAGCCCCAGCGGCATCAACACCATCGCCACGACGGCGGCTGGCATCACCAGGATCGTGGTCAGCGGCACGGCCACCATGTTGGCGACGATGTAGTAGAGCTGCACGGCGCCGAAATGGTAGGCGCCAAAGGGTGCGGTGGCAGTGCCGGCCAGCGCGCTGGTCAGCGCCAGCGCCACGACCCACGCCCCGGCGCGGCGAACCTGGCTGCCCTGCCCCGCCAGCGAGGTCAGCCAGGGGCGCAACGCCTCGAACCCGGCGATCAGGGCCAGGGTGGCGGCGAAGCTCATCTGCAGGCTGACGCGCATCACCTCGTGCGGCGCCACCAGCACCACGGCCACCAGCGCGAGGGCCCAGCTGCGCATCGAGAACGCTCGGCGCCCGACCAGGATGGCGAGGGTGACGAGGCAGGCCGCGGTGAAGCTGCGCACCGCCGGCACCTCGGCCCCCGTCAGCAGCGTATAGAAGCCGCCGGCCGCAAGGGCGATGATCGCGGCAACCGCCTTGATCGGCAGGCGCAGTGCCGCCCATTCGATCGCCGCGAGGCCCATGCGCAGGGTCGCGAACACCAGCCCGACGACAATGGCCATGTGCAGGCCGGAGATGCTGAGCAGGTGGAACAGGCCGGAATCGCGGAACGCCGCCTGCTCCTTCGCCGGGATGCCGGTGGTGCCGCCGACGATCAGCCCGGAGGCCAGCCGCCCGGTCGAGCCCGGCAGGGCAGCGTGGATGCGGGCGATCACGGTCTCGCGCAGCGTTTGCATCCATGCCGCGAAGCCTTCCGGCGGCGGGGCGGCCAGGCGCTCGGCGGGGTTGAGCGCATAGCCGTAGCCGGCGAGACCGGTGTGGTAGGCATCGAACTGGATGTCCCATCCCCCTGGCACGGCTGCGCCCGAGGGTGGCTGAAGCATGGCGCGCACGCGCAGGCGGTCGCCGGCCGCGACCGGGGCGGGATCGGTGGCGCGCAGGCGGATGCGCACGGCACGCGCCAGTTCCGGCCCGTCGTCGATCCGCGCCGCGGAGAGGGTGACGCGGCGGCCCTGGGGTAGCGGTTCGACCCTGGCGACGGTCCCGGTGACGATCGCGGCCCGGGTCGGCAGGATCGGCTGGGCAGGTGCGCGGCTGGTTCCCCATTGCGCGGCGGCGAAGCCGAGCCCGGCGGCGATGGCCAGCAGGCCAATCACCACCACCGGCCACCGCCAGCGCCCGAGCAGGGCAAGCATGATCCCGCTCGTCACCATCGACGGGCCGATGCGCGGGTCCGGCTCGCCGGCCAGGGTGAAGTAGGTGGCGGCACCCCCGGCCACGGCCACGGCGAGGAAGGGGACGAACCGGCCGCGCTCGGCCTCGACTAGGCGCTGGGAGAAGTTGGCCAGCCAGGCGGCGAGGGGGCGCAGGATGGCCAGTTGCATGGCGGCACGCTACGCGGCACCAAGGGGTCGCGTCACGCCGGTTTCGTTGCCGGTGGTGCACAAAAGGGGGCGGGGATGGAATTCACGCAGCTGCTGCAACGCTTCGCGGACGCGGTGGGGGAGAATGACGGGGCGGGGCTGGCGTGCCTGTTCACGGCGGACGGGGTGTACGAGGACGGGTTCTTCGGCCCGCACCAGGGGGCGGCGTCGATCGCGGCGATGTTGCAGCGGTTCCATGATGGCGGACGGGACTACTGGTGGGAGTTTGTCGAGCCGGTCTGTGTCGGGGACACCGGGTATGCGAGGTGGCGGTTCAGCTATGCCTCGCGGCGGCCGGGGGTGGAGGGCCGGCCGGTGCTGTTCGAGGGGATCAGCCGGTTCGCGCTGCGCGAAGGGTTGATCGCGCATTACTTCGAGGTGTTCGACCGCGGGCTGGCGCTGGGACAGCAGGCGTATCCGGCGGCCGGCATCGCCAGCGTGGCGGCCAAGGCGGCGGCGCGGCAGAACGCCAAGCCGGAGAACGCAGCGCATCTCGCGCGATTCGCGGCGGGGGAGTAGAGAACGGCGATGACCGTGCGCGTGCGATTTGCCCCGTCTCCCACCGGCCTGCTGCATATCGGCGGCGCCCGGACCGCCCTGTTCAACCTGCTGTTCGCCCGCCACCACGGCGGGGAGTTTCTTCTCCGCATCGAGGATACCGACCGGGAGCGCTCCACGGAGGAGGCGACGCGGGTGATCCTGGAGGGGCTGGAGTGGCTGGGGCTCATGCACGACGGGCAGACGGTGTTCCAGAGCCAGCTTGCGGGCCGGCATGCCGAGGTGGCGCGGGAGATGGTGGCGCGGGGGGCGGCGTATCACTGCTGGCTGTCGGCGGATGAGTTGAAGGCGATGCGGGAGGCGGGGCCGAATGTGCGCATCCGCTCGCCGTGGCGCGATCGCGATCCGGCCGAGGCGCCCTTGGGGGTGCCGCCGGTCGTGCGGTTGAAGGCGCCGCGCGAGGGCGAGACGGTGATCGACGACCTGGTGCAGGGCATTGTGCGGGTGGCCAATGCAGAGCTGGACGACATGATCATCCTGCGTAGCGACGGCACGCCGACCTACCAGCATGCGGTGGTGGTGGACGACCACGACATGGCGATCAGCCACGTGATCCGCGGCGACGACCACCTGACCAACGCGTTCCGCCAGGCGCAGATCTATGACGCGATGGGGTGGGAGCGGCCACGGTTCGCGCATATTCCGCTGATCCATGGCGAGGACGGCAAGAAGCTTTCGAAGCGGCACGGGGCGGTTTCGGTGCTGGAGTTCCAGGAGCAGGGCTATCTGCCGGAGGCGGTGTGCAACTATCTGCTGCGGCTCGGCTGGGCGCATGGCGACGTGGAGTTGCTGGATCGCGAGGAGGCGGTGCGGCTGTTCGACCTCGATGGCGTGGGGCGCGGGGCGGCGCGGATGGATTATGCCAAGCTCGCGCATGTCAACGCGCATTGGCTGAAGCAGCGCGACGATGGCTGGCTGGCGGGTGAGGTGGCGCGACGGCTGGTGGGGCGGCCGGGGCTTTCGCTGGGCACGGAGGCGATCCATCGGTTCCGGGTGCTGATGCCGGCGTTGAAGGAGCGGGCGAAGACGCTGGTCGAGTTGGCCGACGCGGCGGCGTTCCTGGCGCATGGGCTGCCGTTGCCGATGGTGCCGAAGGCAGCGGCGCTGCTGACCGCGGAGAACCGGCTGATGCTGCGCGACGTGGAGGCGGCGCTGGCGGCGAGCGATTTTTCCGTGGCCGGCATTGACGCCGCGTTGCGGGGGTTCGCGGAGGCAAAGGAGTTGAAGCTCGGACAGGTGGCGCAGCCGCTCCGGGCGGCGTTGACGGGGAGCAATGTCAGCCCCGGGATCGACGCAGTGCTGGTGGCGCTGGGGCGGGAGGAGGCGCTGGCGCGGATCGCCGCGGCTTCGGTGTGACACGGGATCTCGCGCAGCGGCGGGCGGATACGCTGGCGCGGCTGGAAGGCGACGTCGATGTCTGGGTCGCCACGGCCCACGGCGATGTGCCGCATCTGATTCCGCTGTCGTTCCTGTGGGACGGGGCGCGGCTGTTGCTGGCGACGCCGGATGCCTCGGTGACGGCGCGGAACCTGCGGGCGACGGGGAGGGCGCGGCTGACGCTGGGGACGACGCGGGACGTGGTGGTGATCGAGGGCACGGCGGAGTCGCTGCCGGTGGCGGCGATGCCGCGGGCGGTGGCGGATGCGTTTGCGGCGCGGACCGGGTTCGATCCGCGCGCCAGTGCGGCGCGCATGGCGTTCATCTGGATCCGGCCGCGACGGGTGCAGGCCTGGCGGGAGGAGAACGAACTGGCCGGGCGGGAACTGATGCGCGAGGGGGAATGGCTTGGGTAGGGGCGATCCCCAAGCGCGGGTCAGCGGGTGCCGTCGAGCCAGACGCGTATGCGGCGCAGGAGGGCCAGCAGGGTGGCGGCGGACTCGGCGTCCACCGCCTCGCCCAGGCCGCCCAGATCGGCCATGAGGAGAAAAATGGCGCGGTGGCGGGCCGCTTCGCCGGGCGGCAGGAGGGCGACGAGCTTGCCGCGGCCGTCGTTCGGGTCGGGGCGAACGGATACCCAGCCCTTGGCATGCAGGCGCGCGATGGTGTTGGTCATGGCGGCCTTGGTGACCTGCATCG
Organism: Rhodospirillales bacterium; assembly: GCA_031424895.1. GTDB lineage: Bacteria > Pseudomonadota > Alphaproteobacteria > Acetobacterales > Acetobacteraceae > CAMDGX01. The sequence continues at coordinate 27,453 of JANPIH010000365.1, read as the reverse complement.
CGGTGGCGAGGCGGACCAGCGAGCGTTCGCCGCCGAGACGGTGGAAATGGTTCAGCACCACGAACTGCGCCATGGTGAGGTCGGGTGCCAGCAGGCGTTCGGCGCGAGTGCCGGAGAGCTGGGCGATGATGCCGATCTCGTTCAGCAGCTGGAAGGCGGGCGGGTCCGGCCCGGGATCGGCGCCGGTCGTCGGTGTAGGGCCGGTCATGCGGCGACGAGGGCGGACAGCCCGCGGCGCGGGGCGGGATCGGCCGGCGCGGCGCCCTGCGGCAGGTGGCCGAGGCGGGCGAGCATCTGCACGGTGAAGCGGGGAGTGGGGGCGTCGAGCAGGGTGTGGATCGCCTGGTGGTGGGGTGCCACTTCCGGATACTCCTGCAGCGCCTGCTGGTTGGGGTGCATGGCCAGCGCCAGCGCGGCGCCGGCGAGGTTGATGCGGGCATAGGCGCGACCGGCCGCGATCTGCAAGGGGCGGGTGTTGCCTTCGGTGACGAGCCAGAGATAGGCGGGGGTGGGGGCGGTGACGGTGTCGAAGCCGTCAAGCTGCGCCTTCACGGCGGCTGAGTCGGCGGCGGGGAAGCTGGTGCGGTCGAACAGGCCGAGCTTGGACATGGCCACGACGAAGGGGCTGGTCAGTGCGATGCCGTCGCGGTGGCGGTCAATCTCGGCGGTGCCGACGCGCAGGACGCGCACCGATTCCATCATGGCGGGCTCGGTGGTCAGTTCGGTGCGCCAGGCGGCGCGGGCGATGGCGCGGATGGCGGCCACACGGGTGGGGTCGTCGGCGCCGGCGATGCCGAGGCGGGCGGGGAGGCCGGCGATGGCTTGGTGCAGGCGGGCGATCTCGGCCGGGGATGGCGGGCGGGCGGGGTCGTAGGCGCTGCGGTCGGTGCGGCGGGCGGCGACCTGGGCGAAGAGCGGGTCGGCAACGGCGGCGGGGTTTGCGTGCAGGCGGATATGGGCGACTGGGCGGCCATCGAGGGTTTCGCCCGGTTCGCCCTGGGGAAAGAGGCGGATTTCGGCGCGTTGGCCGCGGGCGGCGGCGGCCATGTCGAGCAGTTCGAGGAAGCCGCCGACGCCCATCATGATCTGTCGGCCATACGGGTCGGTGGCGGGCAGGAGGCGGGCGGGGTCGAGGCGGAGGAGGATTTCGCCGGGAGTGGAAAGGTCGGCGATCCAGGGCTGCATGTTATGCGGGTTGGGGGCGAGGAGCGCGTGGGCGAGGACGAAGCGGCGGATCTCGCCGGGGGCCGCGGCCTCGCGCCAGGCGGCGATGGCGGTGGGGGGGACGCCGAAGACCTGTGGGGCGGCGAACCAGGCGGTGGTGGCGGCCAGGATTGTGCCGCCGCCGGCGAGGGTGAGGAAAGCGCGTCGTTGCATGGTGATGTCTTTCAGGGGTGGGGGCCTTAGATAGTTAATCGTTAAACTAAATGGGCGGATGCTGTCAAGCCCCGATATCGCTTCCCATCGTCCGACGCTGGTGCCTAGGCTGCCGGGTCTCGACGACAGGAGGACATATGGCAACGCTTACAGAGCAACTCGCGGCGATGCGTCTCGCCGCCTTTGGAGACGGGACCAAGCCCGGCCGCATCCCGGCGGAGGCTGCGGCGGTGATGCACCGCGTGACCGCCGACCAGCGCGCCTCCGGCTACTACGCTGCGATGCCGCAGCCGGGTGCGGCAATGCCGGGGTTCCGGCTTGCGGACACTAACGGTACGATGGTGGATTCGGCGGCGCTGGTCGCGCGCGGGCCGCTCGTGGTGTCGTTCTTTCGCGGCGCGTGGTGACCGTACTGTAGATCAGAGCTGTATGCTTTGAATGCAGTGTTGGGAACGATTCGTGCTCTGGGCGCCGGGCTGGTGGTGATCTGCCCGCAGGTGCCGGAGATTCTCGCGGAACTGAAGGCAAAGCAGTCGCTGGATTTCCCGCTGCTGTACGATGCCGGCAACGCCTATGCGGCGACGCTTGGCATTGCGATGACACTGCCGGATGACCTGGTGGCGATCTACACCAAGTTCGGCATCGACCTGCCGAAGGTGAACGGCGACGGGGCCTGGAAGCTGCCGATTCCGTCACGCTGGGTGGTGGATGCGGCAGGCCGCCTGCGCCATGTGTTCGCCGATCCCGACTATACCAGCCGGCCAGAGCCGGAGGAAACCTTGGCGCAGTTGCGCGCCATCCTCTGATCTGGTGCTTGTGCGCCCCCTCGGATGTGTCGATCATCGGCGCAAACGAGGGGACGCAAACCATGACCGACACGCCCGTGCTGCTGATCGACGAACCCGCGCCGGGCATCCGCCGGCTGACCATGAACCGGGCGGAGAAGCGCAACGCGCTGAACAATCCGCTGCGCAAGGCGATCCTGGAGGCGCTGGTCGAGGCCGATGCCGACCCGGCGGTGAAGGTGTCGATCCTGCGCGGGGCGGGGCCGTCGTTTTGTTCCGGCTACGACCTGTCGGCGAACAATGCCGTCGACCAGCCCTACTACACCGCCGGCGGGCCCGGGGCCTGGGCGCGGCATGTGGTGGAGGGGTGGATGAAAATCTGGGACCTCGCCAAGCCGGTCATCGCGCAGGTGCACGGGCATTGCCTGGCGGGCGGGAGCGAGCTGGCGACGTGCTGCGACCTCGTCTACGTCGCGGAGGACGCCAACATTGGCTATCCGCCCGTGCGGCTGATGTCGCCGCCGGACAATCAGTTCCATCCGTGGCTGATGGGGATGCGCAACGCGATGGAGATGATGCTAACCGGCGACGGGATTTCCGGCACCGAGGCGGCGCAGAAGGGCTTCGCGAACCGGGCGTTCCCGGCGGCCTCGCTCGACGAGGAGGTGCTGAAGATCGCGGCCCGGGTGGCGTTGATCCCAACCGAGCTGAACCAGATCAACAAGCGCTCGGTACATCGCGCGATGGAGGCGCAAGGGCTGCGGGCGGCGATCCGGGCAGGGACGGAGTTGCAGGCGCTGGCGTTCACGACGCAGGCGAGTTTGGAGTATCGGGCGCAGTTCAAGCGAGATGGGAAATCAGTGAGCGCCGTGCTGAGCCAGCGGGACAAGGTGTTTGGGGATTATCGGGAGAAGAAGGAGTAAAAATACTCACGTTTAACGGCTGAATAAATGAAATTTTTATTAATGTTGCTTCTTCCAGCTTGAACGATCCTTACTCCAGTCGGAACGAGTACCCCATGTTTCCCAAATGATACGATTTGCCTGCCCTGATGGGTCGTGTTCAGCACATCGAACACAAACGAGGGTCTTTGGTAACGCGCGAAGTCGTGCCTCTGGTATAAAGACATCGCAGTTCCGGCAGCGGCGACCTTGATCGTATTTTGTAGGTGCATACTCAATATGGTTGTCGGTTTTTGTTATTGAACTATCACTGATGATCGATGAACTCGGGGTGTTTTCGGTTTTCTGATTGTATGGTGCCAAATTTTTCGGCAATTTTTGCTTGGAGATGACCACGCCCACCCCGGAACAGGAAGAGCATTTAAATTGTTTTTGTTGCCCAGTCGAGCTTTGAAGGGCCCGCATCCACAACTGGACACGCGCCACCCTCTTACATTTCATGCAACGGACGGTCAGCTCCACAGCCCTCTGGGCCATAGTGCAAATTCCATTCTTGTTCCCTATCCAATTAAGAACGGAAAGCGTCCGCGCATGCAATCGCATTCTCAGGTGCGGCTAGTAAAATCGACCGCAGAAATCGCAATTAATCCTTTGCGACCCGCGCCCGCTCGATGGCGGCCTCGATCATCGCACGGGCTTCGGCGGCGTCGCCCCAGCCGATGACTTTGACCCATTTGCCGGGCTCCAGGTCTTTGTAGTGTTCGAAGAAGTGCTGGATCTGCTCCAGCGTGATCTGCGGCAGGTGGGTGTAGCTGGTGACGCCGAGGTAGCGCTTGGTGAGCTTGGGCGAAGGGACGGCGATGATCTTTTCGTCACCGCCGGCTTCGTCGTCCATCTTGAGCACGCCGACGGGGCGGACGTTGATGACCGCACCGGGGAAGATGGGGCGGGTATTGGCGACGAGCACGTCGATCGGGTCGCCGTCCTCGCTGAGGGTGTGGGGCACGAAGCCGTAGTTGCCGGGGTAGCGCATGGGGGTATGGAGGAAGCGGTCGACGAAGAGGGTGCCGGCTTCCTTGTTCATCTCGTACTTGATCGGCTCGCCGCCGATCGGCACCTCCACGATCACGTTCACATCCTCGGGCGGGTTGATGCCGATGGCGATGGCGTCGATGCGCATGGGGCTCTCCGGGGTTGGGGGCGGGTAGCAGGAATTGCTGCGCTGCAGCAAGAGTGGGCAACAAGGGTGGGGTGCATGGCGTGCGCCCTGCGAGGGGGCTAGTGTGCCGACCCGAATGGATTCGGGATGTGTCGCTTGATCACCGCACCGCGCCACCTGCTGCAGATCGAGGGGATGCATCCGCCCCAGATCGCGACGATGCTGGACCTCGCCGAGAGCTATGTGCTGCTCAACCGGTCCGGCAAGACGCAGCGCGACCTGTTGCGGGGGCGCACGCTGATCAACCTGTTCTTCGAGGACAGCACGCGCACACGCACCAGCTTCGAGCTGGCGGGCAAGCGGCTGGGGGCGGATGTGATCAACATGTCGGTCTCGACCTCCTCGGTGAACAAGGGGGAAACGCTGCTGGACACGGCGGCGACGCTCAACGCAATGAATTGTGACCTGCTGGTGGTGCGGCACGGGCAGTCGGGCGCGCCGAACCTCCTGGCGCAGAAGGTTGACGCCGCCGTGATCAACGCAGGGGATGGGACGCATGAGCATCCGACCCAGGCGCTGCTGGATGCGCTGACGATCCGGCGGCGCAAGGGGCGGCTGGAGGGGCTGGTGGTGGCGATCTGCGGCGATGTGCTGCACAGCCGGGTGGCGCGCAGCAACATCCATCTGCTGAGCGCCATGGGCAGCCGGGTACGGGTGGTGGGGCCGCCGACGCTGATCCCGAACCAGGCGGAGCGGCTGGGCGTAGAGGTGTTCCATGACATGAAAAACGGCCTGCACGGCGCTGATGTTGTGATGATGCTTCGGGTGCAGCGCGAGCGGATGAGCGGGACGGCGAGCCTGGTGCCGAGCCCGCGGGAGTATTTCCGGTTCTGGGGGCTGGATGCGGAGAAGCTGGGGTATGCCAGGGACGACGCGATCGTCATGCATCCGGGGCCGATGAACCGGGGCGTGGAAATCGACAGTGTCGTCGCCGATGATCCGGTGCGCAGCGTGATCAAGGAGCAGGTGGAGATGGGGGTCGCGGTGCGGATGGCGGTGCTGGATATCCTGGCGCGCGGTGGTCGGCGGAATGACTGACCTGCTGATCGTCAACGCGCGGCTTATCGATCCGGCCAGCGGGCTGGACCGGTTGGGCGGCCTGTTGGTGCGCGACGGGCGCATCGCCGATCTCGGCCCCGCGCTGGGGCGGCCGGACGGGGCGGAGGTGGTCGATGCCGGGGGGGCGGTGCTGTGCCCGGGGCTGGTGGACATGCGCGCGGAGGTGGGCGAGCCGGGCGGGGAATATCGCGAGACGATCGCCAGTGCCGCGCAGGCCGCCGCCGCTGGCGGGATCACGACGCTGGCGGCGCTGCCGAACACCGATCCGCCGATCGACGACCCCGCGCTGGTGCGGTTGCTGCGGGCACGGGGGGAGGAAACCGGCAGCCTGGAGATCCTGCCGTATGCTGCGGTAACCAAGGGGTGCCGGGGCGAGGAGATGGCGGAATTGGGTCTGCTGCGCGAGGCCGGCGCCGTTGCGTTCACCGATGGCGGGCGGGCGGTGGCCTCAGCACGGATGATGCGGCTGGTGCTTTCATATGCGGCGCAGTTCGGGGCGATGGTGGTGCAGCATCCGGAGGAGCCGTCGCTGGCGGGGGCGGGGGTGGCGACTCAGGGGGAATTGGCAACGCGGCTGGGGCTACCGGCGATTCCGGTGGCCGCCGAGGCGATCATGGTGTGGCGCGACATCCGCCTGGCGCGCATGACCGGGGGGGCGGTGCATTTTGCGCATGTTTCGACGGCGGAGGCGCTGGACCTGATCCGCGTGGCCAAGGCTGATGGGGTGCGGGTGACGTGCGATACCGGGCCGCCTTATTTCGACCTGAACGAGACGGCGATCGGCGATTTCCGCACCTACGCCAAGCTGTCGCCGCCATTGCGAGCGGAGGCGGAGCGGCGGGCGGTGGCGGCAGCGTTGGCCGATGGGACGATCGATGCCGTGGCCTCCGACCACCAGCCGCGCGACGCCGACGACAAGCGGCTGCCGTTCGCGCAGGCGGCGGCAGGAGGGACTGGGCTGGCCACGCTGCTGGCGGTGACGCTGGCGCAGGTGCATGGCGGGCACCTGCCGCTGATGCGGGCGCTGGAATTGCTGACGGTAGCGCCGGCGCGGCTGCTGGGCTGTGCGGCGGGGACGCTGGCGAAGGGGGCTGTGGCCGATCTCTGCCTGTTCGACCTGGAGCGCGGCTGGCAGGTGGAGGCGGGCGCGTTGCCGGGCAAGGCGCAGAACACGCCGTTCGACGGGCGGGCGCTGGAGGGGCGGGTGGTCGGCACCTGGAAAGCCGGGAGGCGGGTGTTCGGATGAGTGATTTCGTATCGTGGGCGCTGGCGCTGGCGGCGGCGTATCTGCTCGGGTCGATCCCGTTCGGCTTCCTGCTCACGCGGCTTGGGGGTGGGGGGGATATCCGGACGATGGGGTCGGGCAGCATCGGGGCGACCAACGTTTTGCGCACCGGGCGGCGCGGGCTGGCGGTGGCGACGCTGCTGCTGGATGCGGGCAAGGGGGCGGCGGCGGTGCTGCTGGGGGCGGCGCTGGCCGGGCCGGTGGCGGGGCCAGTGGCGGGGTATGTGGCGGGCGTGGTGGCCGTTGCCGGGCACATGTACCCGGTATGGCTGGGGTTTCGCGGCGGCAAGGGGGTGGCGACCGGGGCCGGGGTGTTGCTGGCGGCCAGCCCGGTGCTGGCGCTGGTGTGCGGCACGGTATGGCTGGCGGTGGCGCTGGGCGTGCGGATTTCCTCGGCGGCGTCGCTGGCGGCCTCGGCGGCAGCCCCGGTGGCCGCGGCGGTGCTGGGGGTGCCGTTGGCGCTGCTGGCGTGCACGACGGCGGTCGCGGCCCTGATCTGGCAACGGCACAGGGACAACATCGCGCGGCTGGCGGCGGGCACCGAGCCCAGGATCGGGCAGAAGAAGTGAGCATGGCCGACGACCTCGACCGGCTGCGCCTGGCGCGCACCGAAGGGGTTGGGCCGGTGGCGTGGCGGCGGCTGATGGGGCGGTTCGGCAATGCGGCGGCGGCGCTGGAGGCCCTGCCGGAACTCGCGCGGGCAGGCGGGCGCAGCACGGCGCCGCGCGTGCCGGCCCTGGGCGACGTGCGGCGGGAGATGGACCGCGTGGCAGCTCTGGGCGGGCGGATGCTGTTCCTGGGCGATGCCGACTACCCTGCCCTGCTGGCGCGGCTGGACGATGCGCCGGCGGTGATTTTTGTGCTGGGCGATGCGGGGCTGCTGTCGGCGCGGGCCGTCGCGGTGGTGGGCAGCCGCAACGCCTCGGCCAATGGCCAGCGCCTCGCGGAGTCGCTGGCGGCGGAACTGGCGCAGGAAGGGCTGGTGGTGGTGTCCGGCCTGGCGCGCGGCATCGATGCGGCAGCCCATCGCGGCGCGCTGCGTACCGGCGCGACGGTGGCGTGCGTCGCGGGCGGGCCGGACATCGTATATCCACCGGAGCACGCGGCATTGCAGGCGCGGATCGCCGAGGCAGGTGCGGTGGTGGCGGAACTGCCGCCTGGGGTGCAGCCGCAGGCGCGCCACTTCCCGCGCCGCAACAGGGTGATCGCGGGGCTCTCGCTGGGCGTGCTGGTGGTGGAGGCGGCGCCGCGCTCCGGCAGCCTGATCACCGCGCGGCTGGCCGCCGAGGCGGGGCGGGAGGTATTCGCCGTGCCGGGTTCGCCGCTCGACCCCCGCGCTCGCGGGGCGAATGGCCTGATCCGCGACGGTGCCCACCTGACCGAGACGGCGCGCGATGTTCTGGAAGCGTTGCCGCGCGACGGCAGCAGGCTGCGCGGGCGGCTTCCCGGGTTGGCGGAGGACCAGTTGGCCTCCCATGGTGGGGAAATATCGGCGTTCCTGCCCGCCGGGGAGCATGCCCAGGTGGTGGCTGCGGTGGTCGCGTTGCTGGGCCCCACGCCCACGGCGGTTGACGATCTGATCCGGCACTGCCAGTTACCCGGTCCCGCTGTGCTGTCGGTCCTGTTGGACCTGGAGATCGCGGGGCGCATCGAGACGCTGCCGGGCAACCGCGTGGCGCTGCTGGGCGGGGGCTGATCCCCGCCGACTTCTCGAGGAACACGTACCCTGATGTCGGACGTCGTCGTCGTCGAATCGCCGGCCAAGGCCAAGACCATCAACAAGTACCTGGGCAGCGGTTACACCGTGCTGGCCAGCTTCGGGCACGTGCGCGACCTGCCGCCCAAGGACGGCAGCGTGCGACCCGACGAGGATTTCGCGATGGACTGGGAAGCCGACGAGCGCGGCGCCCGGCAGATCTCGGCAATCGCCAAGGCGCTGAAGGGCGCCAAGACCCTGTACCTCGCCACCGACCCGGACCGCGAGGGCGAGGCGATCAGCTGGCATGTGCGGGCCGCGCTGGAGGAGAAGAACGTCCTGAAGGGCGTGCGCGTGGAGCGCGTGACCTTCAACGAGATCACTCGCAACGCGGTTCGCCATGCGATGGCCAATCCGCGCGACCTCGACCAGCCGCTGATCGAGGCGTACATGGCGCGCCGGGCGCTGGACTACCTGGTGGGGTTCACGCTGTCGCCGGTGCTGTGGCGCAAGCTGCCGGGCAGCCGCAGCGCAGGGCGCGTGCAGTCGGTCGCGTTGCGGCTGATCTGCGAGCGCGAGGCGGAGATCGAGGTATTCCGGGCGCGGGAATACTGGTCGGTCGAGGCGCAGTTGATAACGCCGGGCGGGGCGCCGTTCAGCGCGCGGCTGACGCACCTGGATGGCAAGAAGCTCGACCAGTTCGACCTGAACACCGAGGCGCTGGCGCTGCAGGCGAAGGCGCAAGTGGAGGCGGGCAGCTTCACGGTGACGAGCGTGGAGCGGCGGCGGGCGCGGCGCAATCCGCCGGCGCCGTTCACCACCTCCACGTTGCAGCAGGATGCATCCGGCCGGCTCGGCATGGGCGCCCAGCAGACGATGCGCGTGGCGCAGGGGCTGTACGAAGGGGTGGACATCGACGGGGACACCACCGGCCTGATCACCTATATGCGGACCGACGGCGTGCAGATGGCGCGCGAGGCCATTGACGCCATTCGCGACCACGTGCGCGAAAGCTTCGGGGCCAACTACCTGCCGGCGGCGGCGCGGGAATACACAGCGAAGGCCAAGAACGCACAGGAGGCGCACGAAGCGATCCGGCCGACCGATGTTTCGCGCACGCCGGAAAGCGTGGCGCGCTACCTCACCCATGACCAGCAGCGGCTGTACGATCTGGTGTGGAAGCGGGCGGTGGCCTCGCAGATGCAGTCGGCCGAGTTCGACCAGGTGGCGGTCGAGATCGGCGACACGGGGCGGGCCAATGGGCCGCGGCTGCGGGCGAACGGGTCGATCCTGGCGTTCGACGGCTACCTGAAGCTGTATCGCGAGGAAGTGACCGAGGAGAAGGCGGGCACCGACGGCGATCCCAGCGCCGCGGGCGGCGACGACCCCCGCGCCGGGGGCGGCGACGACAACCGGATGCTGCCGCCGATGGGCGAGCGCGATCCGCTGAAGCGGCGCGGCGTGACAGCCGACCAGCATTTCACCCAGCCGCCGCCGCGCTTTTCGGAGGCCTCGCTGGTGAAGAAGATGGAGGAGCTAGGCATCGGCCGGCCCTCCACCTATGCCTCGATCCTGTCGGTGCTGCAGGACCGGCAATATGTGAAGCTCGACAAGCGGCGCTTCATCCCGGAAGACCGCGGGCGGCTGGTGACGGCCTTCCTGACCAGTTTCTTCGAGCGCTATGTCGATACCGGCTTCACCGCCGCCCTGGAGGAACAGCTCGACGACATCTCCGGCGGCCGGGCCGACTGGCGCGGGGTGATGCGGGCGTTCTGGGCGCATTTCTCCAAGGCGATCGAGCAGACCCGGGACCTCAAGATTTCCGACGTGATCAATGCGCTCGATGAGGATCTCGGCGCGCATTTTTTCCCCGCGCGGCCGGACGGGACCGATCCGCGCGAGTGCCCCTCGTGCAAGGCGGGGCGGCTGGGGCTGAAGCTTGGGCGGCATGGCAGTTTCATCGGCTGCTCCAACTATCCGGGCTGCCAGTATACCCGCCGGCTGGCGGTCGATGGCGGCGACGATGCCGGCGACACGCTGAAGGAGGGGATGCGCGCTCTCGGCCACCATCCGGAAACGGGCGAGGAGATCAGCGCCCGTCGCGGGCCCTACGGCGTTTATGTGCAGCAGGGCGAGCAGGTGGAGGGCAGCAAGACCAAGCCGCGCCGCACCAGCCTGCCGCGCGGGATGGACGGGGATACGATCTTGCTGGAACAGGCGATCGCGCTGCTGTCGCTGCCGCGGCTGGTCGGCATCCACCCCGAGGCGCGGGAGCCGATCGAGGCCGGGCTGGGGCGGTTCGGGCCGTTCGTGAAGATGGGCGGGGTGTTCGCCTCGCTCGACAAGGACGACGACGTGCTGGTGGTCGGCCTCAACCGGGCGGTGGACCTGCTGGCCAAGAAGCTCGCGAGCGTGCGCACGCTGGGGCCGCATCCCAAGGACAAGGAGCCTGTGCTGGTGCGCAAGGGGCGGTTCGGCCCCTATGCCCAGCATGGCAACACGGTTGCCAACCTGCCGCGCGACACGGCGATGGACGACATGACGCTGGAGGGTGCGGTGGCCCTGCTCGCCGAGAAGGGCAAGACGCTGAAGGCCAAGGGCGGGGCAAAGAAGACCGCCAAGGGGCGCACGGCCAAGCCGGCGGCCTCCGCCGGGGCCGCCCCGGCTCCCGCAAAGGCTCCCGCAAAGGCCCCGGCGCGCAAGGCTGCCCCGAAGCCGGCGGGCGCCAAGAAGCCGGTGGCGAAGAAAACTCCGGCGAAGAAGCCCCCGGCGAAGAAGGCCGCGGGCTGAGGTGGCGCGCCCGCCCCGCTCCGGCTATCCGAAGCGGCGCCGCGTGGCGACGGATGCGCCCGATTCCCCCGATCCGGGCGGCCTGCCCAGCCGCGAGGCAATCCGCACCTTCATTCGCGAGGCGCCCGGGCGGGTGGGAAAGCGCGAGATCTCGCAGCATTTCGGGCTCGGGCCGCAGCACCGCGTGGCGCTGCGCCAGCTGCTGAAGGACCTTGCCGGCGAGGGCGAGGTGGCGCCGGCCGGGCATCGCCGGTTCACCTCCCCCGGCCGGTTGCCCGACGTGATGGTGGTGCAGGTCACCGGCACCGATCCCGATGGTGACGCAATTGCCAAGCCGGTCGAATGGCGCGGCGAAGGCCCGCCGCCGATGATCCTGATGGCCGCCGAGCCGCGGGGCCGCCCGGCGCTCGCGCCTGGCGAGCGCGTGCTGGCGCGGCTCAAGCCGATCGCCCGCGGCCGCTACGAGGGGCGCACGATGAAGCGCCTCACCGACGCACCCGGCCGCATCCTGGGCGTGTTCCGCGCCGCGAAGGGCGCGCGCGACGAGGCCCGCATCATCCCCACCGATCGCCGCGCCAAGGCCGAGTGGGCAGTGCCGGCCGGCGAGGCGGGTGGTGCCGAGGACGGCGAGATCGTGCTCGCCGCCCCCCTGGCAAACGCCAGCCGGCCCTACGGGTTGAAATCCGCCCGGGTGATCGAGCGCCTGGGCAACATGGGTGACGCGCGTTCAGTCAGCCTCGTGGTCATCCACACCCACGACATCCCGACCGAATTCACCGCCGAAGCGTTGCATGAGGCGGTGCAGGCCAAGGGCGTCGGCCCCGAGGGGCGCACGGACCTGCGCGACACTCCCCTGGTCACCATCGACGGCGAAGATGCGCGCGACTTCGACGACGCGGCGTTCGCGGAACCGGACGGCGATGGCTGGCGGCTGTTGGTGGCGATTGCGGACGTCGCCCACTACGTCCGGCCCGACGCGCCGCTCGACCGTGCCGCCCGCACGCGCGGCAATTCCTGCTACTTCCCCGACCGCGTGGTGCCGATGCTGCCCGAGGCGCTGTCGAACGGCTGGTGCAGCCTGCGCCCGGACGAGGATCGTGGCTGCCTCTTCGTGGAGATGCGGGTGGCGGCCGACGGCCGGAAACTATCGCACCGATTCGGCCGCGGGCTGATGCGCAGCGCCGCCCGGCTGACCTACGAGCAGGTGCAGGCCGCCCATGACGCCGGCGGCGACCTCGGCCTGCCCCTGGCCGCGCTGTATGGCGCCTATCGCGCCCTGCTCGGCGCGCGGCTGGCGCGCGGCACGCTCGACCTCGACCTGCCGGAGCGCAAGGTGGTGCTCGATAGCGAGGGCCGCGTGGCCTCCGTCGCCCCCCGCCCGCGGCTGGACAGCCACCGGCTGATCGAGGAGTTCATGGTGCTGGCGAATGTGTGCGCCGCGGAGGAGCTGGAGCGCTTGGCCCGCCCCTGCGTCTATCGCGTCCATGCCCCGCCGACCGACGAGAAGCTGGCCAACCTGCGCACCTTCCTGCGCCAGTTCGACATCGCCCTGCCGCCGGGCAACCAGGTGCATCCGCGCGACCTGCTCGGCGTGCTGAAAAAGGTGGAGGGCACGGAATCGGCCCCGCTGGTCAACGAGGTGATGCTGCGCAGCCAATCGCAGGCCGCCTACGACATCGAGAACATCGGCCATTTCGGGCTGGCGCTGGCCCGCTACGCGCATTTCACCAGCCCGATCCGCCGCTACGCCGACTTGCTGGTGCACCGCGCGCTGATCGCCGGGCTGCGACTCGGCGACGGCGGCCTCTCGCCCGATGAGATTCCGGCGCTGGCAGACACCTGCGAGCACATCACGGCGACTGAACGCCGCGCCGCCATGGCCGAGCGGGACGCGATCGACCGCTATCTTGCCGCCTTCATGGCCGACAAGGTGGGTTCGGTGTTCGAAGCGCGCATTTCCGGCGTGACCCGGTTCGGACTTTTCGTCACAGTATCAGGCATCGGGGCCAGCGGGCTGGTACCCGTCTCCTCGCTCCCGGACGATTTCTGGATGCACGACGAAGCAGTACAAACCTTGACCGGACGCCACACAGGCGTGTCGTTCCGCCTCGCCGAAGAAGTCGAGGTGCGGCTGGCCGAGGCGAGCCCGGTGACCGGCGGGCTGATCTTTCAGATTCTCCAGGGAAGCGACCCCGGAGGTGCGCCGGCGCAAGGCGGACGCGGCCGTCCCCCGACCATGCGCGGAAGCGGGCGCCAGCGGCAGCGGTGAACCAGGCTGGGCTCCTGTTGCTGCTCCTGGCCCTGCTGGCGCCGTTCGACCGCGCCGCGAAGGCGGAACCATTTCCGACCGTGCCGACCCTGAGCCCCGCCCTGGTGGCCCAGGTGACGCGCACAGCATTCGAGTTCATGGCCCCGCGCACGCTGGAGCCGATCGCGATTCCGCAGATGGCTCTGTGGGGCTTGCGCGGCCTGACCACGCTGGACGCGCGCCTGACACCCGATCTCCAGGCTGGGCGCGGCGGCGGCACGCTGCGGCTGATCGGGCCAAGCCGCGTGCTGGTCAGCCGCCCTGCCCCGCCGCCGGACGACGCCGCGGCCTGGGCGGACGCGGTGGCGCAGATGGTGCGCGCCGGCTGGGACAGTTCCGAGGCGGTGCGCCGCGCCGGCACCCAGGGCGTGTTGCGCAGCTTCTTCGACGAGCTGTTCAACCACCTCGATCCCTATTCCCGCTACGCCACCCCGGCCGAGGCGCAGGCCGACCGGATACGCCGCGTGGGGCGTGCGGGCGTGGGCATAGGCCACGCGCTGCGCGGAGGGCAGGTGGTGGTGGTGGCGGTGCAGCCCGGCAGCCCGGCGGCGCTGGCGGGCGTGCGGGTGGGCGACCGGATCGCCGCGATCGACGGCGAGTCGCTGCGCGGTGCCGACCTGGAGGCGGTGGGCGCGCTGCTGGCCGGGCCCGAGGACACGGTGGTGACGCTGGGGCTGCTGCGCGGGCGCGACGGGCTGCGCACGGTGCCGTTGCGCCGCGAGACCCTGCCGCAGGAAACCGTCACGGCCGCGCGGCGCGATGTGCTGCTGGTCGTGCGGATCAGCGGCTTCGCGGCAAATACCGCGGCGCGGCTCGGCCAGGAGCTGATCGCCGGCACCGCCGCAACCCCGCCGCCGGAGGGCGTGGTGCTCGACCTGCGCGGCAATCGCGGTGGGCTGCTGCGCCAGGCGGTGGCGGCCTCGGCGATGCTGCTGCCCGGCGGCGTGGTGGCCATCACCGCCGGGCGCGACCCGGCCGCGGCCGTGGACTACCGCGCCGATGGCGGGCGCGACCTCGCCCCGGGGCTGCCGGTGGTGGTGATCGTCGACGGGCGCAGCGCGAGTGCCGCGGAGGTTCTGGCGGCGGCGCTGGCCGATCACCGCCGTGCGGTGGTGGTCGGCAGCACCACGCTGGGCAAGGGCCTGGTGCAGACGATCACCGCACTGCCCGATGGCGGCGAGCTTTATGTCACCTGGAGCCGCCTGCTGGCGCCGCGCGGCTGGCCGATCCAGGCGCTGGGCGTGGTGCCGCAGGTGTGCACCAGCCTGGGGCAGGACGCGCTGGGGCGGAACCTCGCCACCCTCGCAGGCGGAATGCAGCCGCTGCAGGCCGGGCTGGAGCGCCACCGCGGCGCCCGCGCGCCGCTGTCGCCCGGTGCGGTGCTGGAACTCCGCGCGATCTGCCCGGCGGCCGAGGGCGGCGACCTCGACATGGTGGCCGCCCGCACCCTGGTGCATACGCCGTCGGCCTATGCCGCGGCGCTGATGCCGCCGCTGCCGCCACGCTCCGCCCTGGGGGCTCGGCCGATCCAGGCACCTGCCGGTGCGTCGGTTCCGGCCGCGCGGGGTTCTTCAGGCTTGACGGGGGCATCGGCGGTGCGTAACTAACCCTATCGCGGTTCGGCAGCGTGTTGTTTTTCGGCCCGCCGTCCGTCACTTTCCACGCTCGGGATCTCAACCATGGCCAAGTCGAACACCATCCAGATCAAGCTCGTGTCGAGCGCCGATACCGGCCACTTCTACGTGACCAAGAAGAACGCGCGCGCCCAGACCGGCAAGATGGAAATGCGCAAGTACGACCCCGTCGCGCGCAAGCACGTCGCGTACAAGGAAGCCAAGATCAAGTAGGCTGGAGCCCTGGTTTCAAACGCCTTCGGGCGGGTTCGAACGGCTTTGGGGGCGCGCAAGCGCCTCTTTTCGCGTCTGGCCGACGCCAGCAGCCCCCCCCGGTTCCGTCAGGCCAGTTGCCCGACCTCAACCCGGTTCCGACCGGCCCGCTTGGCGGCATACAGCGCCTGGTCGGCCGCCTGGATCAGCCGCTCCGGCGTGGTCTGGCCACCCGGTGGACAGTACGAAATGCCGACGCTGACCGTCAGCGGGTGCGAAAGCCCTGTCTCGGGCACGAAGCGCAGCTCCTCGATCGCGCCGCGTAGGCGTTCGGCCGCACTCAGCGCGTCCAGCTCGCCGGTGCCGGGCATCACCACCACGAACTCCTCGCCGCCGTAGCGGGCAATCGAATCGAACACCCGCACCCGCCCGCGCAGCGTCTGGGCGATCAGCACCAGGGCCGCGTCGCCAACCTGGTGGCCCCAGCGGTCGTTGATCTGCTTGAAGTGGTCGACGTCGAGCATCAGCACCGCGATGCCGTTCGGCTGCCCGGCATCCAACAGGCTGTGCAGGTGCCGCGACAGGTAGCGCTGGTTGTAGAACCCGGTAAGCGGATCGGTCAGCGCCAGTTCCAGCGCGTGGCCGAGGTCGCTGCGGAGCCGGTCCTGGTAGAACTTGCGCCGGATCTGGTTGCGCGCCCGCGCCCGCAGCTCCAGCGCATCCAGCGGCCGCAGCAGCCAGTCGTTGGCGCCAAGGTCGAAGCCGCGCAGCACCAGGTCGCGCTGCTGCGGCTCGGCCACCACCAGCATCGGGATCGCCTGGGTATGCTCCCCGGCGCGCAGGCGTGAGGCCAGGCGCAACGGGTCGTCGCCGACCATCGACAGGCTGATCACCACGAGGTCGAAGGCGATCGCCTGGGTAAGCGCCAGCATCTCCGATTCGCTGCGCGCCCGCCCGGCCAGCACGCCCTCCTCCAGCAACGCCTCCTGGATCGCGACCGCCGACTCCTCCCAGTCGTCGACCACCAGCGCCCGCGCACCCGAAACCGACGGCAGCGCGGCACCCTCCGCGTCCAGGCCCAGTGCCCGCGCTGTCTCGCCGCGCACCCGCCATTCGTCGAGCAGACGCTTCAGCCGCACCAGGGACCGCGTGCGCGCCAGCAGCGTGGTGAAGTCGACCGGCTTGGTCAGGAAGTCGTCCGCCCCGGCCTCCAGCCCGCGCACCCGCTCCTCGTTCTGGCCCAGCGAGGTGACCATCACCACCGGGATGTGCCGCGTGATGCCGTCGTGCTTCAGGGCGCGGCAGGTCTGGAACCCGTCCATCTCCGGCATCATCACGTCGAGCAGGATCAGGTCCGGCTGCCACGTTTTTGCCAAGCGAATCGCGTCGTGCCCATCCTGGGCGGTGGCGACCTGGTAGTACTCGGCCGACAGCCGCGCCTCCAGCAGGCGCAGGTTCGCCGCGACGTCGTCCACGATCAGGATACGTGCGGTCATCCAGCCTGCCTCATCCGGTGCGCTGCGTCCCTTGTTGAAATCCGTGGCCCTGCGCGCACCAACCCGGTCCGGGCGCGTCGGCAGCGGATCATGTCACGCAGAAGTTGACGAATAGGATAACGCGGTGTGCGCCTGGCGCCAAATTGTGTCGATTCGTGACCGTCCCGATCGCCCCCGCCGCGGCGGCGCCGGATGCCAGGCGCGCGGTGGGACTTTCCCCGGTTGCACCACGTCCTTCCGTCGCTGAACTTCCCCCCCGCCGCGGTCTGGCGCTATTTTGCGCCGGGGCGGCCGGTCGGCCGCGACCAATACGCGTGGGCGGCCGCCCAGCCGCCAGGGGGATCGAACACCATGGCCGCCAACGACTACGACCTGCCCAAGAACCAGGCCAACTTCGCCGCCCTCTCCCCGTTGAGCTTCCTGGCGCGCACCGCCGCCGTCCACCCCAACCGCATCGCCACCGTGCACGGCGCCCGCCGCATCACCTGGGCCGAGGTCGGCGAACGCTGCCGCCGGCTGGCCAGTGCGCTGGTGAGGCTCGGCATCGGCAAGGGCGACACGGTGGCCGCCATGCTGCCCAACATCCCGGAGATGTTCGAGGCGCATTTCGCCGTGCCGATGACCGGCGGCGTGCTGAACGCGCTGAACATCCGCCTCGACGCCGCCACCATCGCCTTCATCCTGCAGCACGGCGAGGCGAAGGTGCTGCTGACCGATCGCGAGTTCAGCGCCACCGTCCAAGCCGCCCTCGCCCAGATTCCCACCGAAAGGCGCCCGATGGTGATCGACGTGATCGACGGGCTCGCCCCGCCCGGCGCCCGCCTCGGCACGCTGGAATACGAAGAATTCCTTGCCACCGGCGACCCCGGCTTCCCAATCACCCTGCCGGCTGACGAATGGGACGCGATCGCGCTGAACTACACCAGCGGCACCACCGGCAACCCCAAGGGCGTCGTCTATCACCACCGCGGCGCCTACCTGAACGCCACCTCGAACGTGCTCACCTGGGGCATGCCCCCGCACCCGGTCTATCTGTGGACGCTGCCGATGTTCCACTGCAACGGCTGGTGCTTCCCCTGGACCCTCGCCGCCGTTGCGGGCACCAATATATGCCTGCGCCGGGTCGAGCCGGCCGCGGTGCTGGCCGCCATCACCACGCAGGGCGTCACCCACATGTGCGGCGCCCCCATCATCGCCAACATGCTGATCAACGTGCCCGACGCCGATTTCCCCGATTTCCACGGCAAGACCGTCGCGTTCATGACCGCCGGCGCGCCCCCGCCCGCCGCCGTCATCGCAGGCATAGAACGCCGCGGCTTCCATATCACCCACGTCTATGGCCTGACCGAGGTGTATGGCCCCGTCACCGTCTGCGCCTGGCAAGACGAATGGAACGCCCTGCCAGAGGCCGACCAGGCCCGCATCAAGGCCCGCCAGGGCGTCCGCTACCACTCGCTCGAAGGCCTCATGGTCGCCGATGCCCGCAGCCTCGCCCCGATGCCGCGGGACGGCATGACGATGGGCGAGGTGTTCATGCGCGGAAATCCCGTCATGAAGGGCTACCTCAAGAACCCGAAGGCCACGGCGGAGGCCTTCGAAGGCGGCTGGTTCCACACCGGCGACCTCGGCGTCTGGCACCCCGACGGCTACATCGAGCTGAAGGACCGCTCCAAGGACATCATCATCTCCGGCGGCGAGAACATCTCCACCATCGAGGTGGAGGACGTGCTCTACCGCCATCCAGCCGTGCTGGAAGCCGCCGTGGTCGGCCGGCCGGACGCCACCTGGGGCGAAAGCCCCTGCGCCTTCGTAACGCTGAAACAAGGGGCCAGCGCCACGGCGGACGACCTGATCGCCTTCTGCAGGGGCAACATGGCCCGCTTCAAGGTGCCCAAGACCGTGGTGTTCGGCCCCCTGCCCAAGACCAGCACCGGCAAGATGCAGAAATACGTTCTGCGCGAGCGGGCGGCGGCGCTGTAGGACTGGCTGGATCGTCGCCTGTCGCCGCTGGAAGTCGGCTGCCCCGCTATCCGCCATCACCTTCTACGGCATCGCCAGCCCGCGGCGCGCGAACGGTTGCCACCATGACGACCACTGTGTCCTGCAACCGCCGATGGTCACGTTTGCGTGCGTTGCAACTCCGTAAGAACCCGTTTCCTGCCTGGAATCACCGATTTTCGGTGCTTCCTGGCGATTAATACCAAGTTGGGAATATCATCGTGTGCAGATTGCCTCGCACGCGTGCAGGCGTCTATGACTACGAATACGTAACTTTTCTTGCCTGTATATAACATCGTTCCTTAAGAATGCGGTGCTGCATCCCGCAGCATGGGAGCATCCGAAATGAGCGACAAGAATCGCGCCGGTACCCACGTGGAGAATCCAGGGACAGGCGACAGCAGTGGCCCGATGAAGGGTGCGCCCGCATCCTCCGGCCCTGAAAACCCGGACGCTGACGGAGCCGGCCTCGAGGCGCTGAGCGTCGAGGCGGAACAGCAATCCGTGCTTTCGGAGGCCGGCGTCTCGGACGATCTCATCGCACTTCGCGACGCGGTCGAGGCGACACTGCTTTCCGCGTCCGGCGAATTCGCCAGCCTGGCGGATGCGCCGGACACCCAGGGCATCGTCGGCGTCGGCATCGGCCTGCCGGACCCCGATAGCGTTGCGTTCGGCGCCAGCGGCCCGGGCGAGCCGACCCTGACGCTGTTCACCGAAAGCGCGCTGCCGCATGAAGCGCTGCTCAGCCAACTGGCGCAAAGTGCGGGCACCCGCGCGCTGTCGAGCGTGCCGGTGCAGCAGGTGACCGTCGGCGTGGTCGATGCATATTCGCATCGTGCGCGGCACCGGCCCGCGCCCGGAGGCGTCTCGGTCGGGCATGTCAACATCACGGCGGGAACGCTCGGCAGCCGCGCGATCGGGTTGACGGCGCCGTGGAACAACCGCCACCTCATCCTCAGCAACAACCACGTGCTGGCGAACTCGAACGCTGGCCGGGTGGGCGACAGCATCATCCAACCCGGAAATGCCGATGGCGGGCGCCATCCCGGCGACCAGATCGCCGTGTTGGCGCGCTGGATACCGATCAACTTCGGGGGTGCGGCGAACTTCGTGGACTGCGCCTTCGGCTGGGCATGGCACGAGCGCGTCCGTGGCGAGCAATACTACCTGTCCGGCGGCAAGCCCGCCTACTACCGGACGGGCACCGTCCCGCTCGCGGCTTCTCTTGGCCTGACAGTCGGCAAAAGCGGGCGAACCACCGGCCTCACCCAGGGGCGCGTCACGCAAATCGGCGTATCGATCAACGTCAACTTCGGTGGTGGTCGCGTCGCGCTGTTCCGCAACCAGATCGCGATCCGCTCGCTCAATGCCAACCCGTTCTCGGCGGGCGGTGATTCGGGCTCGCTCATCTGGCACTGGGGGGCCGGCCTGCGCCCGGTAGGCCTGCTGTTCGCAGGCGGCGGCGGAACCACCTTTGCCAACCCGATCGGGACCGTGCTCGCCGCACTGAACATCCGCCTGCTGCCGTGACCATCGCGCCGGCTGCCCTTTTCGCGGGGCAGCCGGCGCCCTATCTGGCACTCATGCAACACGAGGCCGCGCGATGAGCGAGATCGAAAACCCCGGACCGGACTTCACCGGCTCTGGCCCCATCGAGTACCGTCCGGCCGAGGCCGCGCCGCTCGAAGGCGTGGCGCGGGTGCATGCGCGCGAGGAGGCGCGTCTGCTCGCCATACCGGGCGTCGTTTCCGTCGGCATCGGTTTTGGCCCGGTGGGCGGCGAGGCGCTGGTGGTCGGCGTCGTGGATGCCGGCGTTGCGGCACGCCTGCCCCGCGAGATCGGCGGCGTGCCCTTGGTGATCACGGTCACCGGGCCGGTCGACGCGCAGCGGCGACGCTGACCAAGGCTGACGCAAGAAGAACCCGCATGACCGACACCGCCGCCAACCGCCATGCCCGCCAGGTCGAAGCCTGGAACGGCGCGATGGGTGAACAATGGGCCGCCAACGAGGCCCGCACCGAACGCGGCCTCGCCCCGGTGCTGGAGGCGCTCATTGCCTGGGCCGCCCCACCGCACGGCGGTCGCGTGGTCGATATCGGGTGCGGCGCCGGCGGCACCACGCTGCGACTGGCCCACGAGGTCGGGCCCACCGGGGAGGTGATCGGGCTCGACGTCTCCGCGGTCATCCTGCAAGCTGCCCGCACCCGCCTGGCCGAAACCCCGAACGCCCGCCTCGAACTCGCCGACGCGCTGACCTGGACGCTGGAAGGCCCCCCCGCCGACCTGCTGTTCTCCCGCTTCGGCGTCATGTTCTTCGGCGACCCCGTGGCCGCCTTCGCCAACCTGCGCCGCGCGCTGGCCCCGGGTGGCCGCTTCGCCTTCGCCGCCTGGGCCGCGCTGGAAGACAACCCCTGGATCGACCTGCCACTCCAGGCAGCCCTCGCCGTCATCCCCCCGCCCCCCCCGGCCGACCCCGACGAGCCCGGCCAGTTCGCCTTTGGCAACGCCGCCCGCGTGTCGCGCATCCTGCACGATGCCGGCTACGGCCCCATCCGCCAGCGCGCCTTCGATTTCGCCATGCGCTACCCCGGCGACGACCCCGCCCGCACCGCCGCCGGCCTCACCGAGATGGGCCAGGTCGGCCGCCTCCTGCGCGAACGCCCCGCCGACCAGCGCGCCCGCGCCACCGACGCCATTGCCGCGGCCATCGCTCCCCTGATCCACGATGGCTGGGCCACCCTGCCCGCCCGCGTCTGGCTGTTCGAGGCCGGCTCAGGCGCCCAATCAGGCCACCGGTAGCCGCACCTCCACCGACAGCCCGCCCTCCGCCCGGTTCGCCGCCACGATCGCCCCGCCCAGCAGCAGCACGTGCTGGCGCACCAGCCACAGCCCGATGCCGAAATGCACCCCAGGCGCCTGCCCGGGCCGGTGGCTGTAGTAGCGCTCGAAGATCTGCCCCAGCCTTTCCGGCGCCACCCCCGGCCCGTCATCCTCCACCGTCAGCACCGCCTCGGCGCCGGCCAACCGCAACACCACGCGCACCGGCTTGTCGTGCGGCGCGAAGCCCAGCGCGTTCTCGATCAGGTTCTCCAGCACCGTCTCCAGCGCCTCCGCTTGCGCCCGCACCACCACGCCGGGCACCACCTCGCCCTCCACCCGTCCGGGATGGCTGGACGCGAAGCCCTCGCCGACCGCGAGCGTCAGCGCGGAGAAATCGACCTTCACCCGCTCCGGCTCCAGCAACTCGGCCGCCGCACTGTCCAGCACCCGCGCCGAGCGCACCAGCTCGTCCAGCCGGGCCAGCGCCGCATCCACCGGCTCCAGCCAGCGCGCCGCGTCGCCATGCCGCCGCAGCGGCTCCAGCGCCTGGCGGATCGTCCCGATCGGCCCCTTGAACGCATGCGCATTGGCCTCCGCCGCCTGGCGCAGCATCTCCGCACTGCGCCGCAGCCGCAGCACCATCGCGTCGAACGAATCGGCCAGCGACGCCAACTCGGGCACCCCAGCGGCCTGGACGAACCCGCCACGGTCGGCACCCGCCAGCCGCTCCATCCGGCGCAGTGACCGCCACACGCCGGAGAAGATCAACGCCACCAGGCCGGCCATCAGCGCATAGATCACCAGCGCCGCCCGCGCCTCCGGCCGCTGCCAGTACGGCGCCGGGCTCGCCACCCCGCGCAGCCGCGCCTCCGCGGTGCCGATCACCACCGCCCAGCACCCCGCCTGCCCCGCCACCGTTACCACGGCACTCAGCACCTCCTGCCCGGCGCCCAATAGCAACGGTTCCGCCCGCGGCCCGTCGCAGCGGTCAGCCGCCGGCGGCAACACCCCAAGCGCCACCAGCATCCGCCGCTCGGCATCGACCGATTCGGGCGCGATCGGCGGTGCGGCGGCTAACAGGAAAAAGCCGCCCGCCTCCCCGGCCCCTTGCGGACGCAGCAACACCCGGATGCTGCGCTGCGGCCCGGCGAAGCGGTCCAGCGACGCCGGCAGGCGCTCGATATCCGCCGGCGCCAGCGTTTCCAGCTCGCCGGCCAGCGCTGTCCCGATCGCCGCCCCGGCATCCGACACCGCGGCCAGCAGCAGCGCCCGCCGCTCGTCGTCCGCGTCCCCCAGCACCCCCAGCACCAGCAGCGGCAACGCCAGCAGCACCGCCAGCAGCGCCACCGCCTGCACCCGCAACGACCGCCACCACCGCATCATCCGGCCTGCCAGCGATAGCCGAAGCCGGGATAGGTCCCCAGCGCATCGAATTCCGGGTCCAACTCCGCGAACTTGCGCCGGGTGCGCTTTATCATCGCCCGCACATTGGCGCGGTAGCCCTCCTCCCCCTGCCCGGCCACGAACCCGTCGCCATGCAGCGCGTCGTACACCGCCCGATACGGCACATCCCGCCCCGCCTCGCGCACCAGCAACGCCACGATCTCGAACTCGCCCCGGCTCAGCCCCACCTCCCGCCCCCGCCACACAACCCGCTTGCTCGCCTCCCGCAGCACCAGGCCGCCCAGCGCCACGTCGCTCCCGGCCGGACCCTCCGGCGCCACCCCGTGCGACAGCGCCAGCCCGATCCGCTGCAGCACGATCGCCGGCCCGCGCGACTTGTCGATGAAGTCGACCGCCCCCGCCGCCAGCGCCGCCTCCTCGAACATCGGCGTCGCATGCCCGGTCAGGAACAGTACCGGATAGCGCGCGCCCTCGGCCCGCAGCGCCCGCAACAGCGCCAGCCCGGCCAGCCCCGGCATGTTCCAGTCGAACAGGCACGCCGCCGGCCGCTCCGCCCGCAACGCCGCCAGCCCCGCAAGCGGGTCCGCATACGTCACCGGCGCATAGCCGGCCGCCTCCAGGTTGGCCGCCAACAGCCGCAGGAACACCGGGTCGTCATCCACCAGCACCAGAAGCGGCCGCGCGCCAGGCACCGCCATCTCAGCCGCCACCCGCGCGCATCCGTCGCAGGCATTCCTGCTCGCCCGCCCCGGTGGCGCGCCGGTCCAGCACCACCAGACCGCCGCTGCCCACGCCAGGGAACAGGAACAAATCCACCGTGCAGCCCGGCCCGCGATAGCTCCAGCGCTCGCCCGTGCCGCTCGGCGCCCGCCCGGCCGGCGCCCCCAGCAACGCCTCCACCCGCGCCGCCGGCAACCCCGCAAGGCTCGGCACCGGCGCGGCCACCGGCGATACTAGTTCCTCCTGCGGCGGTGCCCCCTCCTCAGTGGCCGGCAGGCTCGGCAGGACCTGTGGCAGAACCGGCCGCTGCGGCGGCGCAGGGCGCGCGGCCGGCCGCACCACCCGCGGCGGCTGCACCTGCGCGCCCGGCGACGGCGCGAACTGTCCAGCCGGCCCGCACCCCGCCAGCAGCGCCAGCCCTGCCGCCACCCACGCCACGCGCCACCAGCCACCACCGGCCGAATGCGCCTCGCCCGTCCGGCCGCCTCGCCTGCCCATGCCCATCCCGGCACACTGGCCCGCCAGCGCCCCGCCGCGCAAGTCCCGCGCAGTCACAGCATGTGAGAACGTTGTGACCCGGATTGAAGCATCAATTGCAGCAGCTTACGTCTGCATCCCAAGCTGTTCCGTCACGAAAGGGAACCCCGAAATGTCCTGGCGCACGCTGCCCGTCCCGGCCGCCGCCCTGCTCACCCTCACGGCCTGCTCCGGCATGTCGTCCTCCCAGCAACGCATGCTCAGCGGCGGCGCGATCGGTGCCGCCGGCGGCGTCGCCCTCACCGCCCTGACCGGCGGCAGCCTGGTCGCCGGCGGCCTGATCGGCGGCGCGGGCGGCGCCGCGGTGGGCGCGCTGACCCGATAACCTCACCCCAAAGGGAGCCAAACCATGCAACCGGAACTCATCGCCTTCGCCGCGGCCTTGCTGCTCGCCACCGGCCTGCTGGTCGTCTCGGTCGCCGTCACCGTGGCAGCACTCCACCCGATAAAGCCACCCCCGCTTGAACCGGCCGCCGTCGGCCCCGCGCATCCTTTGCCCACGCCGATGCGTTGAACCGCGCCCGGCGAACCGAGCGTCATCTCGTTCACGCGCAAACCGAAGGAACGGCGATGCAACACGACCGGCTTTTGCGATGGACCGCCGTCGGCACGTGCCTCGCGGCCGCCACGCTCCTTGCCGCCCGGGCGCACGCCGACCCGCCCTGGCGCCACCGCGGCCCGCGCGCCCACCACCACTGGGGTCCACCGCCGCCACGCTACTACCCGCCGCCGGTGCACTACTACCCGACCCCTCCGCCCTACTACTACGCCCCTCCGCCGGCGTACTACCCACCGCCGGCCTACATCGCCCCGGGCTTCTCCTTCGGCTTCACCGTCCCGCTGCGATAGCCGCCCTCAGTTCCCCGCCAGGAACCCCAGCGCCGCCTGAACCCCGCCCGGGCTGTGCGGCACCCCCGCCGCCCGCAGCCCCATCTCCACGCCGCCGAGCGTCCCAACCAGCTGCAAATCCCCGAAATCCCCCAGGTGCCCGATCCGGAACACCCGGTCGTTCAACTGCCCGAGCCCGTTGCCCAGGGACATGTTGAACCGCTCCAGAATCACCGCCCGCAACGCATTCGCACTATGCCCCTCCGGCACCCGCACCGCGGTCAGCGACGAGGAATAGTGCCGCGGCTCCGCGCACTGCACCTCCAGCCCCCAGGCCCGCACCGCCCGGCGCGTCGCCTCCGCATGCCGGTCATGCCGCGCGAACACGTTCGCCAGCCCCTCCTCCAGCAGCATCGAGCAGGCCGCATCCAGCCCATACAAAAGGTTCGTCGCCGGCGTGAACGGGAAATACCCCGTCGCATTCGCCGCCAGCATCGGCCGCCAGTCCCAATAGCTGCGCGGCAGCTTCGCCCCCTCCGCTGCCGCCAGCGCCTTGGCCGAAATCGCGTTGAAGCTCAACCCCGGCGGCAGCATCAACCCCTTCTGCGAGCCCGCCACCGTCACATCCACCCCCCATGCGTCATGCCGGTAGTCCATCGACCCCAGCGAGGAGATCGTATCCACCATCAGCAACGCCGGATGCTTCGCCGCATCCATCGCCGCCCGCACCTCGTCGATCCGGCTCGCGCACCCCGTCGAAGTCTCATTGTGCACCACGCACACCGCCTTGATCCGGTGCGAGGAATCCTTCGCCAGCACCTCCCCGATCGCCCCGGCATCGGCCCCCCGCCGCCAATCCGTCTCGATGAACTCCGGCACCAGCCCCAGCTTGGTCGCCATCTCCTGCCACAAATGCGCGAACCACCCGGTCCGCGACCTCTGCAACGCATCGCCCGGCGACAGCGTATTCGCCAGCGCCGCCTCCCACGCCCCCGTCCCTGAAGCCGGATAGATCACCACCGGCCCCGCGGTCTGGAACACCTGCGCCAGCCGCCCCAGCACCTGCGCGCCCAGCTTGCCGAAATCCGGCCCGCGATGGTCCATCGTCGGATTGTCCATCGCCCGCAGCACCCGATCTGGCACATTGGTCGGCCCCGGAATCTGCAGGAAATGCCGCCCGGCGGCGGGCTTGCTCTGGAAATAGGCCATGGCGCTGCTCCTCGTTGCCCACACCATGCCCGAGCAACCGACGCTTGCCAAAATCCTCGCGCGGCCCCCTATCCTCCCCCATGAACGCCCCCTTCGCCACCTCCTCTCTCGCCAACCGACTCCGTCGAGAAACCGAAGGCGAGGTCCTGTTCTCCCAAGCCGACCGCGGCCGCTACGCCACCGATGCCTCGATCTACCAGATCACCCCGATCGGCGTCCTCATCCCCAAAACCATCGCCGACGTCCAGGCCGCGCTGTCCATCGCCCGCGACGAAGGCATCCCCATCCTCCCCCGCGGCGGCGGCACCAGCCAATGCGGGCAAACCGTCAACCGCGCCCTCGTGCTCGATTGCTCCAAGCACCTCCGCCGCATCCTCGACATCAACCCCGAAACCCGCACCGCCCGCGTCGGACCAGGCCTCGTCCTCGCCCACCTCAACGCCGCGCTGAAGCCCCACAACCTGTTCTTCCCGGTTGACCCCTCCACCCACGCCCGCTGCACCATCGGCGGCATGGCCGGCAACAACTCCTGCGGCAGCAAGTCCATCCGCTACGGCCTCATGGCCGACAACGTCACCGCCATCAACGCCATCCTGGCCGACGGCACCGCCCACAGTTTCGGCCAACTCCCCGACAACCTCGGCGCCAACATTCCCCCCAGGATCGCCGCCCTCATCCAAACCCTGCGCGCCCTCGGCGCCAACGAAGCCGAGGAAATCGCCGCCCGCTTCCCCAAGGAACTGCGCCGCGTCGGCGGCTACAACCTCGAAACCCTCACGCCGGCGGCTCGCGCCGAACACCGCGAAAACCTCGCCCGCCTCCTTGTCGGCAGCGAAGGCACCCTGGCCTTCTCCGCCGCAATCGAACTCACGCTGCACCCAATCAAACCCCGAAAAGTCGTCGGCATCTGCCAGTTCCCCACGTTTCGTGCCGCGATGGCGGCAAGTCAGCATCTGGTGACACTCGACCCCGAAGCCGTCGAACTGGTCGACCGCACCATGATCGACCTCGGCCGCGCCATCCCGATCTACCGCCCCACCATCGACCGCATGCTGATCGGCGAGCCCGACTCCATCCTCCTCGTCGAATTCCACGGTCACGAGGACGCCCCGCTCCTGGCCAAGCTGCACGACCTCGGAACCATGATGGCCGACCTCGGCTACCCCCGCGCCGTCGTCCGCGCCACCGACGCCA
>JANPIH010000364.1:0-19776 GCA_031424895.1 Rhodospirillales bacterium | reverse complement strand
CGCCGGTGCGGCGGCTGAATTGAGGAGGAAGGAAGCGCTTCTTCTTTGAAAAAAAGAAGCAAAAAACTTTTGACGCCTTTGCACCGTGTCAGGTCAGTTAAGCACGGTGCAAATGGATAAAGTTTTTTTGCTTCTTTTTGTTCACAAAAAGAAGGCTTACCTGCTCTAGCCCTTCTTGACCCCCCAAAGCACCGTATTGGCCGCCTTGACGAAGCCGGACAGCCCCGTGCGGTAGGCGTGGGGGATGAAATACTGGCCGATGGGGATGTAGGGCGGCTCCTGGAAGCCGAGGAGCTGCATGTCGGCGGTGACTTTCTGCTGGGCGGGGAGGTCGGGCGCGTCGAACCAGGCGTCGCGCAGGGCTTCCATCCTGGGGTTCGGGTTGGAGCCGTAGAGCGGGATATGGCTACCGGGGTTCGAGGGCCAGAGGCCGGCCCAGGCGATGCAGTAGATGTTCCAGCCCTTCACGACGTTGGGGTCTTTGGACTGGATGCGGCCGATCATCGTGCCCCAGTCCATGGACTGGTAGTCGATGTTCAGGCCAAGTTCCTTGAACAGGGCGCGGGCGACCTCGCCCATGGCGTTGGGGGCCGGGAGTTCGGCGGGGACGAGCTGGACGATCTTTTCGCCCTTGTAGCCGCTGTCCTTGATGAGCTGGCGGGCGCGGTCGAGGCTGCGCGGGGCGGTGATGACGTCCATGCCGGCGGGGCCGGCGAAGGGGGAGCCGGGGGTGAACATGCCGACATTGGTGCGGGAGAGGTCGGCCGCGTCGCCGACGATGGCCTGCATGAAGTCGGTCTGGTTGATCGCCGGGATCAAGGCCGCGCGCAGCTTAGGGTTGTCGAAGGGGGGGACGGCCTGGTTGAAGTAGGCCATGCCGTAGAAGCCGAGCGGATCGAGCGGGGCGACGTTCACGCCGGCCGCGCGGCGCAGGACGGGCAGCAGGTCGAGCAGCGGGCGTTCCAGCCAGTCGACCTCGCCTTTCTGCAGGGCGGCGGAAGCAGTGGCGGCGTCGGGCAGGATGCGCCAGTCGATCTTGTCGAAATGGGCGACCTTGCCGCCGGACCAGAAGGCCGGGGCCTCCTGGCGCGGAATGTATTTTTCGTGGCGAGTGTAGCCGACGGAGGCGCCGGCGACCCATTCGTCGCGGACGAACCTGTAGGGGCCGCTGCCGGTGGCGTCGGCGATCTGGGTGAAGGCGTCGGTGGCTGCGATGCGCTCGGGGTAGATGAAGCAGAAGGTGCCGCCGAGGCCGTAGAGCAGGTGGGCGAAGGGCTTGTTCAGCTTGATCTCGAAGCGGCGGTCATCCAGCGTCTTCATTTCGACGAGCTGGGAGGCCATGCGCCGGCCGAAGGCGTCACGCTGGGACCAGCGGCGGATGGAGGCGACCGCGTCCTTCGCGAGGACGGGTTCGCCGTCGTGGAAGGCGAGGCCCGCGCGCAGGGTGAAGGTCCAGGTAAGGCGGTCGTCGGACAGGGTGTGGCCCTCGGCCATCTGCGGACGGGGGATGAGCCCGTCGTCGAGGCCGTAGAGCTGGTCGCAGGTCATGTAGGCGTGCATCAGCGAGATCAGCGAGTTCGACCACAGCGGGTCGAGCGAGGTGAGGTTGGCGTGCGGCACGAAGCGCAGCGTGCGGGCCGCACCCTGGCTAATGGCGGGGCGAGCGAGGCCGGTGGCCATGGCTGCGCCGAGCAGCGGCAGGCCCAGGGCGGTGCGGCGGGAGAAACCCCGTTGTGACGACATGCTTCGCTCCGACTGCGGTTGGAATGCGAAGGTAGTCGTTGCCGTCTGTTCATGTCATGGCCCGCGCGGCCGGCGGGCGTGTTTGCTGCATTGCAAAAACAACAGGCAGCGGCAGGGAACCTAGTCGACGAGACGCAGTTCATCGCCTTCCGCCACGATCCCTTCACGGAGCACGACGGCATAGACTCCGAGATTGCCGGCGTGGCGGTCGGCAAGCAGGCGCAGGATGCGGCGGTCGGATTCGCCGGTTGCGGGGTCGATGCCGACCATGGCGCAGCGGGCGTCGGGCTCGACGATGGCAATTTCCAGGCGCGGGCCGATGGCGATGCGGCGGCCGACAAGCGATGCCTCGGCAAAGGGCGCGGCGCCGGGCCAGTCGAACTCGATGTTCATGCGCATCCGGCGTGCATCCGCGGGGATGGCGGCCTCGGCAGCGAAGCCTTCGAGGGTTTGCGTAGCGACCAGGGAAAGCGGGCGGCAATCCTGCATGCCCCGGGTGGCGAAGCGCAGGGCCAGCTTGCGGCCGGCTTCGGCTTCCAGCCGGGCGAGGAGGCGGGGGTCGTCGACCGCCAGTGTGGTGCCGTCGGGCATGGTGACCTGGGTGGCGAAGGCGTCGTCGGGCGGGAGGGCGGGGGCCACGGCGCTGCCCCGGGCCCAGGCGGCTTCGAGGGCGGGGTCGGACAGGGTGCGTTCGGCGGTCGTGAAGCGGGCCCGCCAGGCGACGAGCGGGCCGAGGGTGCGCGCGGTGAGCCAGGGGAAGTGCGCGGGGGCGGCTGCGTCGGTGAAGGCCCAGACGCGGTCGCCCAGCAGGCCGGCATGGCTGGCGATGGCGCGCGGCACCATCTCCCCGGCCATGCTTTTGACCGGGTGGCGGCGCAGCGTGCGGACGGTGCCGAGAACGGTCACCTTGGCGTCAGGCCCATTTGAGGTTCCAGGCGACGGGGGTGGTGCCCTCCAGCATGCCGATGAGGTCCTTGCGGTAGCCGGTGTTGATGAAGAAACGGCCGAGCGGGAGGGAGGGGAGCGTGTCGAGCGTCTCGCGGTGGATGGCTTCGGCGAAGCGGTCGCGCTCGGCGTCGGTGGCGGCGTTGAGCCACTCGGCGGTCAGGCTTTCGACCTTCGCGTTCTCGAACCAGCCGGCCCAGCCGCGGGCGCCGAGGCCACGGATGACGGTGGAGATGGCGGGGTGGGCGAGCGAGGTGCCGAACCACCAGGTGTGGAACACCGACCAGCCGCCGCGCTCGATCGGCTCGCGCGAGTTGCGGCGTTGGACCAGGCTACCCCAGTCGGTGTCGGCCAGTTCGACGTTCATGCCGAGTTTGCGCAGGTAGTCGAAGGTGACGTGGCCGAAGGGCGAGATGGAGGGGACGTCGGCGGGGTTGAGGACGACGACCTTCTCGTTGTTGTAGCCGCTGGCCTTCAGCGCGGCGCGGGCGGCGGCGAGGTCGCCCTTGAACATGTCCTTCCCGAGTTCCTGGCCGTAACGGGTGCCGCAAGGGAACAGGGCCTTGCAGGTGGTGAACAGGCTGGGGTCGTTGCCGGTGACCGCGCGCATGTAGTCTTCCTGCGGCAGGCCGAGGGCGACGGCACGGCGGACGGCCACATTGTTGAACGGCGCATGCAGGTGGTTGAAGCGCAGGGTGCCGTTGTAGCCGATCGGGTT
Source organism: Rhodospirillales bacterium (assembly GCA_031424895.1). Classification (GTDB taxonomy): domain Bacteria; phylum Pseudomonadota; class Alphaproteobacteria; order Acetobacterales; family Acetobacteraceae; genus CAMDGX01. The sequence goes on along the minus strand of JANPIH010000364.1, from coordinate 16,370 downwards.
GGTGTTATGGACGCGCATGTGGGCCATGCGGCGGATGAGCGGCAGCAGGTCGGGCTGGAGCTGTTCCCACCAGTCCACTTCCTGGTTCTGCAGGGCGGCGGCGACGGTGGAGGGGTCGGTGATGACCTTCCATTCGACGCGCTCGATATGGGCGCGCTTGCCGCCGGTGGTCCATTCCGCCGGCTCCTGGCGGGGCACGTAGCCGTCGAAGCGCTGGTAGGCGACGTGGCTGCCCTGGACGAACTCGTTGGCGAGGAAGCGATAGGGGCCGGAGCCGATCATTTCGCTGACCTGCTTGTTCGGGTCGGTCTTGGCGAGATGCTCGGGCATGATGAAGGGCACCATGCCGTTGGGCTTGCCGAGCGCGTCGGCCAGCAGGGGGAAGGGGCGCTTGAGCTTTATCTTGATGGTGCGGTCGTCGGCGGTGGTCCATTCGTCGACAAAGGTGCCGGCGGTCTGGCCGAAGACGTCGCGGGCGGCCCAGCGCTTGAGGCTCTGGGCGCAGTCGCGGGCCAGGACGGGTTCGTTGTTGTGAAATTTCAGATCGGGGCGGAGCTTGATGAGCCAGGTGCGGCCATCGTCCTCGATGGTGTGGCCCTCGGCCATCTGGGGCTTGGGCTCCAGCTTGGCGTTCACGCCGAACAGGGTGTCGAACACGTAGTAGCCATGGGTCTGCACGGTTTGCGTGGTGGTCCAGTGCGGGTCCAGCGAGGAGAGGTCGGCGGTCGGGACGAACTTCAGCACCCTCGCGCGCTGGGCGAGGGCGGGGGCGGCGAGTGTGCCGGCGGCGGCACCCGCGGCCAGAGTACGCATGAACGTGCGACGCTTCATCGGCATCGTTATCCTCCCTGTAAATGCCCGGTGATCCGGATTTGGTCCAACGTCACATGCCGGCGCGATGCGGATCAACCCCTGTTCGATGGTGCCGGAGCGCGTATCGAGGCAATGAGGCGGCGTGGGGCGGTCATGCTCCAGCTACGGCGGACCAGGGCCTCGACCTCCGCCCAGTCGGTATCGGCGCCGAGCCGCAGGCCGATCCAGCCCTTGGGGCCGACATAGGGCGGGCGGAAGAATCTATGCGAATCCGCCTCGATCAGGAGGTGCTGCACGCCTTTCGGCGCCTTGCACCAGAGGGCGGCGGCGGGCTCGCTCCCGAGTTCGCGGGCCGGGACGTGCATGGCGAAGATCTTGGCGCGGACGCGGAAGGTCTGGCTGTCCCAGGTGGTGCGCTCCTCCGCCTCGGGCAGGGCGAGACACAGGGTGCGGAGATGTTCGAGAGTTCCATCCGGTTCGGGCATGGCAACACTTCTGTGGGCGGTTCCTGGGTGGGATGAACGAGCGACGACGGCCGCCGGGGCGACGCGAGACGCGGCGATGAAGCACGATGGTCGGGCCATTGTCGATGCGGCGGGACAGGAGGGAAGCGGTTCTTTTTTGAAGAAAGAACCAAAAAACTTCAATCCTTTACGAAGTTGGCAGGGCGGAGACGCACCGATGGATGAAGTCTTTTTGCTTCTTTTTCTACAGAAAAAGAAGACTTACGCTGCCTTCGCCTGCCGGCTGATGCGCTCCAGGTTGCCGACGAGATCGCGGGCGACGCGGATGCGTTCGGTGACCTGCATGTCCCGCACGATGGCCAGCTTGTGGTCTGGGCGCAGGCGGATGGTGTTGCCCTTGCTGGCGAGCCATTGGACGAGGCCGGCGGGATTGCCGAAGGCATTGCCGCGAAAGCCCACGACCATGCCCTTGGGGCCGGAATCCAGTTTTTCCACGCCGGCGGCGCGGCATTGGCGCTTGAGGCCGACGACCTGGAGGAGGTTTTCGACTTCCTCTGGCAGGCCGCCGAAGCGGTCGACGAGTTCGGCGGCCATGGCTTCGCTCTGGGCGTCGTCTTCCAGGGCACCGATGCGGCGGTAAAGGCCGAGGCGGACGGGGAGGTCGCGGACGTAGGTTTCGGGGATGAGGACAGGGAGGCCGAGGTTGATGTTCGGCGTCCAGTCGCGGTCGAGCGCCTTCCTGCGGCCCTTGGAGGCGCGCTGTTCGGCGACCGCGTCTTCCAGCATCTGCTGGTAGAGCTCGATGCCGACTTCGCGGATGTGGCCGGTCTGTTCGTCCCCGAGGAGGTTGCCGGCGCCGCGGATGTCGAGGTCGTGGCTGGCGAGCGTGAAGCCGGCGCCCAGCGTATCGAGCGTGTGCATGACGGCCAGGCGCTTCTCGGCGGCGGCGGAGAGGCGCTGGGTGGGGGGCCAGGTGAGATAGGCGTAGCCGCGCTGCTTGCCGCGGCCGACGCGGCCGCGCAGCTGGTAGAGCTGGCCGAGGCCGAACATGTCGGCGCGGTGGATGACCAGCGTGTTCACCACGGGCATGTCGAGGCCGGATTCGACGATGTTGGTGGACAGCAGGATGTCGTACTTGCCGTCGCCGAACTCGGTCATGACGCGTTCAAGCTCGGTGGGGGCGAGGCGGCCGTGGGCCTGGATCATGCGGGCGTCGGGGATGATCTCGCGCAGGCGGGTGGCCATGCGGTCGAGGTCTTCGATGCGGGGCACGACGCAGAAGACCTGGCCGCCGCGGAACCGCTCGCGCTGCAAGGCCTCGCGAATGATCACGCCGTCGAACGGCATGATGAAGGTGCGCACGGCAAGGCGGTCGGCCGGGGGGGTGGCGATGAGGCTCATCTCGCGCACGCCGGTCAGGGCGAGCTGGAGGGTGCGGGGGATGGGCGTGGCGGTGAGGGTGAGGACGTGAACGTCCTCCTTGATGGCCTTCAGCTTCTCCTTGTGGGCGACGCCGAAATGCTGCTCCTCGTCCACGATCAGCAGGCCGATCGCGCTGAAGGCGACGGATTTGGACAGCAGGGCGTGGGTGCCGACGACGATGTTCACCGAGCCGTCGGCCAGGCCCGCGCGGGCTTCGGCGGCGTCCTTTGTGCCGACCATGCGCGAGAGCTGGACGATTCTGATCGGCAGGCCGGCGAAGCGGGCGGAGAAGGTGCGGAAATGCTGGCGGGAGAGCAGCGTGGTGGGCACGACGACGGCGACCTGCGTGCCGGCCATCGCGGCGACGAAGGCGGCACGCAGGGCGACCTCGGTTTTGCCGAAGCCGACATCGCCGCAGATCAGGCGGTCCATGGGCCGGCCGGAGGCGAGATCCTCCAGGACATCGGCGATGGCGCGGGTCTGGTCCTCGGTTTCGGCGAAGGGGAAGCGGGCGCAGAATTCGTCCCACGCCCCTTCCTGGGGCATCATGGCATCGGCCTCGCGCAGGCGGCGGGCGGCGGCGATGCGGATGAGTTCGCCGGCCATGTCGCGGATGCGCGACTTCATCTTGGCCTTGCGGGCTTGCCAGGAGGCGCCGCCGAGCTTGTCCAGGCCAACACCCGCGGATTCGCTGCCGAAGCGAGACAGCATCTCGATGTTCTCGACCGGCAGGAACAGCTTGTCGCCGCCGTCGTACAGCAGGCGCAGGCAATCGTGCGGGGCGTTGTTGACCTGCAGCGTCACCAGCCCGTCGTAGCGGCCGATGCCGTGGTCCTGGTGGACGACGAGGTCGCCTTCAGCGATTTCGGTGGCTTCGGCGATGAACTGGTCGGCGCGCTTGCGGCGGCGCGGGGGGCGGGAGATGCGCTCGCCGAGCAGGTCCTGTTCGGAGACGACGGCGATGTCCTCGGCGAGGAAGCCGCGTTCGAGGCCGAGGCTGACAAGGGCGACATGGCCGCGGGGCAGCGTGCGGGCGGCGTTCCAGTCCTCGGCGGATTCGGCCTTGAAGCCGTGTTCGCGCAGGAGGTTGGCGAGGCGCTCGCGGGAGCCGCGGGTCCATGCGGCGATGATGAGGCGCTTGCCCTCGGTGGTCCAGCGGTCGGCCTGGGCCTTCAGCTGGTCGAAGACGTTGATGCCGGGGCCGCCGCCTGAAAGACTGCCCCCCTGGGCGAAAATGGGGGCGGGGCGGGCGCCGGCGTCGGGGGCCTCAGCGCCGTCGGGGCGGCCGTAGGGGCTGAAGGCAAAGCTGGGGCCGGCGGCGAGCAGGGCGTCCCAGCCGGCGCGGTCGAGATAGAGGCGGTCGGGCGGAAGGGGGCGATAGGGGGTTTCGCCGTCGCGCGGCAGGGTTCGGCGGGCTTCGTGGTGGTCGGCGACCATTTCCAGGCGGGAGGCCAGGACCTCGTCGGCCTGGTTGTCGAGGCTGATCGAGGCGAAGGGGAGGTAATTGAGCAGGGTTTCCATGCTGCTGTGGAACAGCGGCACCCAGTGTTCCATGCCGGGGTGGCGGCGGCCGTCGGAGATGGAAAGGTACAGCGGGTCTGCGGCGGCGGCCTGGCCGAACAGTTCGCGCCAGGCGGTGCGGAAGCGGGAGACGCTGTCCTTGTCGAGAAACACCTCGGAGACGGGGCGCAAGACGAGGCGGTCGACCTTGGCGCCGCTGCGCTGGGAGGCGGGGTCGAAGCTGCGGATGTCCTCGATGTCGTCGCCGAACAGGTCCAGGCGCAGCGGCTCGGGCACGCCGGAGGGGTAGATGTCGATGATGCCGCCGCGGATGGCGAATTCGCCAGGCTCCATGACGGTGGCGGCGCGGCCGTAGCCGTTGGCTTCGAGGAAGCGGGCGAGTTCCTCCGGGCGGATGCGTTCGCCGCGCTTGAGGCTGCGGCTGCCGCCGTGGAAAGCGTGGCGGGGGGGCACGCGCTGGACCAGGGCGTTGACCGTGGTGAGCACGATGCGGGTGCCCTGGGCGGGTTCGAGCAGGCGGGAGAGGGTGGCGATGCGCTCGCTGACCAGCTCTGGGTTGGGCGAAACGCGGTCGTACGGCAGGCAGTCCCAGGCGGGGAAGCGCAGGATTTCCGCGTCGGGCGCGAAGAAGGCGAGCGCCTCGGCCATGCGGGCCATGCGGGCGTCGTCGCGGGCGACGTGGAGCAGCGGGCCCCCACCCTTCTGCGAAGCTTGTTCCGTGGCGCGGCGGGCGAGCAGGACGGCATCCCAGCCCTCGGGCGCGCCGTGGACAGTGATGGTCATGGCGAATGCGCTCCGCCAGACGACACGAACGCCATGATGGCGCGCAGCATGGGGCTGTCGGCCTCCGCCGGGATCGGCAGGCGGCCGGTCAGCCAGTCCGCGAGGTCGGTGTCGGGCAATTCCATCACCGCCTCCAGCGCGTCCATCTCGGCATCGTTGAGCGTGGCGAGGCGGGCGGCGACGTAGCCGCCGATCATCAGGTCGTTCTCCTTGGTGCCGCGATGGGTGGCCCGGAAGAGCAAACGGCGGCGGCGGAGGTGGGTTGCGGTGGAGTCGGCGGATTGCATGACGGTTCCATACGCCCTCGCGCGGCGGGTTGCAGCCCGTCTTGCGCGGGAATCCGTCGCACAATGCATTCGCTGGACGCAAAGGCGGGTTGCTGCCGCGGCGGCGCTGCCCGTACAAGCGGCGCGTCGCCCCTGGAGTCCCGCCATGCCCCCTGCCCGCCCCGCTGCGATGGAAGACCGGCTGATCGTGGCGCTGGACGTCCCGTCGATCGATGCGGCGCGCAGGTTGGTGGCGCGGATCGGCGATGCGGTCTCGTTCTACAAGGTGGGGTACTGGCTGCTGTATTCGCCCGGCGCCGATGCGCTGCTGGCGGAGTTGAAGGCGGCGGGGAAGCGGGTGTTCCTCGATGCCAAGCTGCACGACATTCCGCAGACGGTGGAGATCGGCGCGGCACGGGCGGCGGCGCGGGGGGTGGACCTGCTGACCGTGCATGCCGAGCCGGCGGTGATGGAAGCCGCCGTGAAAGGGGCGGCGGGCAGCACGATGATGGTGTTCGGGGTGACGGTGCTGACCAGCCTCGACGACGGCGACCTGGCCGAGATCGGCTATCGGATGGGCGTGTCGGAGCTGGTTTCGCGCCGGGCGCGGCAGGCGGCGACGGCCGGGTGTGCTGGGATCATCGCCTCGCCGGAGGACCGGCCGGCGTTGCTGCGGACGGCTGCGGGGGCGCCGGGATTGCTGATCGCGACACCTGGCATCCGGCCGGCGGGCAGCGATGTGGGCGACCAGAAGCGGGTGGCGACGCCGGCGCAGGCGATCCGCGACGGGTCGGATTTCCTGGTGGTGGGCCGGCCGATCGTGGCGCAGGCTGATCCGGCAGCGGCGGCGCGGGTAATCCTCGCGCAGATGCGTGAAGGCGCCTGAGCCCCCTGCCCTGATCGCACCCCTGTTCGCGCCGCTGACGTCGCTGCGCGGGGTTGGCGAGGCGCTGTCGGGGCTGATTGCGAAGGTGGCCGGCGGGGGGCGGGTGGTGGACCTGCTGTTCCATCTGCCTGATAGCTACATCGACCGGCGGGTGCGAAGGCGCATCCGCGATGCCGCACCGGGCGAGATCGCCACGCTGGAGGTGGAGGTGGTGGGCATCGAGCCGCCGGCAACGCGGCGGCAACCGACCAAGGTGCGGGTGACCGACGGCACCGGGTTCGCGGAGCTGGTGTATTTCAACCGCTATCCGGCCGCCCGGCTGCCGGTGGGGGCGCGGGTGCTCGTCTCGGGGCGGTGGGGCGAGGGGCGGCAGATGCCGCATCCGGAGTTCGTGGTGCCGGCCGACCGGGCGGAGCAGATGCCGGGGGTGGAGCCGGTATGGCCGCTGACGGCCGGGCTGTTCGGGTATCATTTGCGCAAGCCGGTGGCCGAGGCGGTGTCGCGCGTGCCGGAGATGCCGGAATGGCATGATGCGGCGCTGCTGCGGCGCGAGCGGTGGCCGGGGTTCACAGTGGCATTGCAGGCGGTGCAGATACCTGACGCGCTTCCGGGCCCCGAGCCCGCGCGCCGGCTGGCCTATGACGAGTTGCTGGCCGGCCAGGTGGCGCTGGCGATCCTGCGGCGGCGGGTGCGGGCGCGGCCGGGACGGGTGCTGGCGGGAGACGGCGCGTTGCGGCGGGCGGCGCTGGCAACGTTCGGGCACCCGCTGACCGAGGGGCAGCGTGACGCGCTGGCGGAGATCGATGCCGACCTCGCCTCCCCTCGTCGCATGCTGCGGCTGCTGCAAGGCGATGTCGGGGCGGGCAAGACGCTGGTGGCGACGCTGGCGATGCTGACGGCGGTGGAGTCTGGCGCGCAGGCGGCGTTGATGGCGCCGACCGAGCTCCTGGCGCGACAGCATCTGCGCACGCTGTCGCGCATCTGCCCGGTGCCGGTGGAGCTGCTGACCGGGTCGGTGACCGGGCGCGCAAGGGCGCGGGTGTTGGCGGGGCTGGCGGACGGGTCGGTGCCCATCGTGATCGGCACCCATGCGCTGATCCAGGAGGGGGTGGAGTTCCGCGACCTCGCGCTGGCGGTGATCGACGAGCAGCATCGCTTCGGGGTGGAGCACCGGCTGTCGCTGGGGGCGAAAGGGACGGCGACGGATGTGCTGGTGATGACCGCCACCCCCATTCCGCGCACCGTGCTCCTGACCCAGTGGGGCGAGATGCAGACCAGCCGGCTGGCGGGCAAGCCGGCGGGGCGGCAGCCGATCCGCACCACGATCCATTCGCTGTCGACGCTGCCGGATATCGTGGAGGCGCTGCGGCGGAAGCTCGAGGAAGGCGCGCGGGTGTATTGGGTGTGCCCGCTGGTGGAGGAGAGCGAGCTGGTCGACCTCGCCAATGCGGAGGCGCGGTTCGCGGAGCTTTCGCAGTTCTTCGGGCCGATCGTTGGTCTCGCGCATGGACGGCAGGATACGGCGGTGCGCGAGGCGGCATTGATCGATTTCGCTGCGGGGCGGACGCGCATCCTGGTGGCGACCACGGTGATCGAGGTGGGAGTGGATGTGGCGGAGGCCACGGTGATGGTGGTGGAGCATGCCGAGCGGTTCGGCCTGGCGCAGCGGCATCTGTTGCGCGGGCGGGTGGGGCGGGGCAGTGCGGAGAGCTTCTGCCTGTTGCTGCATGCCGACGGGTTGCAGGAGAATGCCAAACGGCGGCTGCTGCTGCTGCGCGACACGGAGGACGGGTTTGTGATCGCCGACGAGGATTTCCGCCTGCGCGGCGGCGGGGATTTGCTGGGCACGCGGCAATCGGGGATGCCGGGCTGGCGGCTGGCGATGCTGGAGCGCGACGAGGACCTGCTGCACATGGCCGGGCGGGATGCGGAACTGCTGGTGCAGAAGGACCCCGGCCTGAAGACGGAGCGGGGGGAGGCGGTGCGGCTGCTGCTGGCGCTGTTCGAGCGCCGGGCGGCGGTGCGCACACTTCAGTCGGGGTAGCGTGCAGGTGGATCAACGAGCATAGCAGCGGGGGCGCGCACGGGGCGGAGGGATATCGGGCGCTCCACGACGGCGAACAGCACGAAGCCGGCCAGGAGAGAGGCGGCGAAGATCGGGACGGCCAGCAGCCACGCTGTCCAGGCCGGCCATAGGGGGGCGAACAGAAGGGCGCCGGCCTTGAACACGGCCAGCACCACCAGCCCATGCATGAGGTAGTACGAATAGCTCATGTTACCGAACCAGCGCAGCTTCTCGGTGCTGAGGAGGGCGGCCGCAATGTTGTTGCCGCGGTAGGCAGCGGAGCAAAGCAGGGAAAGGGCGAGGGTTTCCATCAGCGTCCGCCCCAGCGGAGAAGGCGCGAACCAGTGGCCGATGGTCAGTGCTGCGAGGCCGGCGCCCAAGGCGGGCATGCCGGGAACGGACCATGCGCCAGCGTCCTCGGCCTCGAACAGCAGCATGCCGAAGAGGAAGGGCAACGCCGGCAAGGGCGAGGCAAAGAGACCGATACCGTCGGGAAGGCGGTCGCTGGCCATGGTGACAAGCGCGATGGCGGCGAGAATGAGCGCAACGCGGGCGAAGCGGGGCCGGCGCGGCAGGTCGAGGGCCGGCACGACGATGCCGAGGGTGAGATAGAACGCCATCTCCCAGCTCAGCGTCCAGGCCACTGCCATCAGCGGCTCCATCGCCACGACGCCAGGCAGAAACAGCAGGTTGGCGGCGAGGAACATGGCCGCCCGCGCCCACTGCGCCGGGATTTCGCCGGTGCCGAGCACGACGTGCGCGATGGCGACGGGGATGAAGACCGCGAGAAAGGCCGGGTAGAGGCGCCCTGCCCTGCGCGCCATGAACGAGCGCAAATTCGGGCGGCGGCGCATCAGCATGCGGTAGATCAGGAAGCCGCTGAGGATAAAGAACAGCTCCACCCCGAGGGTGCCGAAGTTGCGCAGCAAAGCCGCCACTTCCGCGCCCAACGGGCTGAGATCGATGTGCAGGATCGATTGCATTGCATAGTGCTGGAGAAAAACCAGCAGCACGGCGATGCCGCGCAGGCCCTCCATCGGCCGCATCCGCCCGGCGCCAGTGTCCAGCTCCAGGCAGGCTCGGATGCGAAAGCCCATGCGCGCGATGCCCTCCCGCGATGCGATGGCGGTCGAGATAGGCGCAGGGGCGTGACGAAGCAATGGCATGGCATGCGGCGGTCTGCGCGCAGCGGCTTGCAATACGCCCGCATTGCTCTATCTCCCGGCGCGCACCGCATTGCGTGGGGGGACCAACGTGCCAGCCGACAGCAAGGCCCCGCTGATCGAGATCGAGGGACTGACCAAGCGTTTCGGCGCGTTCACCGCCGTGGATCGCGTCTCCTTCACCGTGGCGCGCGGCGAGGTACTGGGGTTCCTGGGCCCGAACGGCGCCGGCAAGTCCACCACCATGCGGATGCTGGCGGGGTTCATGACGCCGACCTCCGGCACCGCGCGCATCTGTGGCCACGACGTACAGACCGACAGCGTGGCGGCCCGACGCACCCTCGGCTTCCTGCCGGAAGGGGCACCGACCTATCCGGAGATGACGGTGGAAGCGTTCCTGGCGTTCGTGGCCGCAATTCGCGGCTATGGCGGCAAGGAGGCTGGGCGCCGCATCGCGCGGGCGATCGAGCTGACCACGCTGGCCGGCGTTCGGCTGCAGCCGGTGGAGACGCTGTCGAAAGGGTTCAAGCGGCGGGTGGGGCTGGCGCAGGCGCTGCTGCACGACCCGCCGGTGCTGGTGCTGGATGAGCCGACCGACGGGCTCGACCCGAACCAGAAGCACGAGGTGCGCGCCCTGATCCAGCTGATGGCGCCCGAGAAGGCGATAGTGATCTCCACGCACATCCTGGAGGAGGTGGGGGCGATCTGCACCCGCGCGATCATCATCGCGCGCGGCACCATCCTGGCCGATGAGACGCCGGCCGAGCTGGAGAAGCGCCATCCCTCGGGCAAGCTGGATGACGTGTTCCGTGCCATCACCCAGCCTGCCCCGAAGGCCGCCTGACCGATGCGCAACACAATGATCGTCGCCCGCCGCGAGCTTGGCGGCTACTTCGCCACCCCGGTCGCCGTGGTGTTCATCGTCATCTTCCTGGCGTTGCAGGGGGTGTTGACGTTCAACCTGGGCAATTTCTTCGATCGCAACCAGGCGGACCTCGCACCGTTCTTCAACTTCGTCCCCTGGGTATTCCTGTTGCTGGTGCCGGCGATCACCATGCGGCTGTGGGCGGAGGAGCGGCGGCTGGGCACGATCGAGCTGCTGCTGACGCTGCCGATCACCCAGGGGCAGGCGGTGTTGGGCAAGTTCCTGGCGGCATGGGCGTTCTGCGCCATCGCGCTGGCGCTGACCTTCCCGTTCGTGATCACCGTGAACTTTCTCGGCAAGCCGGACAACGGCGTGATCGCCACCGGCTATCTCGGCGCGCTGCTGGTGGCCGGCGCATTCCTCTCCATCGGCTCGGCGCTGTCGGCGGCGACCAAGAACCAGGTGATCGCCTTCGTGCTGGCCGTTGCCGTGTGCTTCCTGTTCGCCGTGGCATCGTATCCGCTGGTGACCGACTTCCTGTCCAAGACGGTGCCGACGCTGGCCGAGGTGGCACGGCGGCTTTCGGTGGCTGAACGGTTCCAAGGGTTCACGCGCGGGGTGATCTCGCTGCGCGACCTGATCTATTTCGCCAGCTTCATCGGGTTCTGGCTGTATCTGAATACCGTCATCGTCGAACATCGCAAGGCGGATTGAGAAGATGCGCCGTTTCTGGACGTCCGTTGTCGGCGTGGTGGCGGTGCTCGCCATCCTGGTCGGCATCAACCTGATCGCGGAATACCGCCTTGCGCAGGCCAAGCTGGATCTGACGCAGCAGCGGCTTTACACGCTGGCGCCGGGCACGCGGACCATTGTGGCCGGATTGAAGGACCCGGTGACGCTGCGCTTCTACTATTCGCGCACGCTGGGCAGCCGGATTCCGATGTATGGCGCCTATGCCGACCGGGTGGGGGAGATGCTGCGCGAGTATGCCAGCGCCTCGAACGGCAAGATCCGGCTGGAATTCTTCGACCCCGAGCCGTTCAGCACCACCGAGGACCGGGCCGTCGCCTATGGGCTGCAGGGCGTGCCGATCGACCAGTCCGGCGAGCAGGTGTTCTTCGGGCTCGCGGCCTCGAACCTGCTGGACGACGAGCGAACCATCGCCTTCTTCCAGCCGGAGCGCGAGCGGTTCCTGGAATTCGACCTGACGCGGCTGATCTATGAGTTGTCGAGCCCGAAGCGGCCGCTGATCGGCCTGATGTCGTCCCTGCCGCTTGAGGGCGACCCACGCATGATGATGATGACGCAAAACCGTGCGGCCGGGCAGCCCTGGGTGGCCGCGATGCAGCTGCGCCAGGCCTTCGGGCTGCGCCAGGTGCCGCTGAACGCACAGGTGATCGACCCCGAGATCCAGGTTCTGCTGGTGGCGCATGCGCAGAACCTGTCCGACAACACGCTGTATGCCATCGACCAGTTCGTGATGCGCGGCGGCCGGCTGATGGTGATGGTCGATCCGCACAGCGAGGCGCAGGGGGCGGTGGCCGATCCGCAAACCGGCCAACCGCCGCGCGACACCGGCAGCAATCTCGCCAAGCTGTTCGACACCTGGGGCATCGTGTTCGACAACACCCAGCTGGTCGGCGACCTGAAGGGTGCGTGGCGCGTGCGCGCATCGCCGGGCGACCGGGCGCAGGTGGTGGACTACGTGGCCTGGTACAACATCCGCGACGGGCTCAACACCAACGACCCCGCTACGGTGGAGCTGACTCAGGTGACGGTTGCGGCGGCCGGGTCGCTGTCGAAGAAGGAAGGGGCGGCGATCGAGTTCACCCCGCTGCTGACCAGCTCCGAGATGTCGGGGCTGGTTGCGCTGGACAAGATCAAAAACTTCCCCGACCCCGGCAAGATCCTGGCCGAGTTCCGGCCGGACAACCAGCGCCGGGTGATTGCGGCGCGCGTCCGCGGCGAGCTGGTTTCTGCCTTTGGCGCAGCACCCTCGCCACCTGCCGATGCGAAGGAGCCGGTTACGCTGCCGGAACACCGATCCAAGTCCGAAGGCACGGCGAATATGGTGGTGGTCGCCGACAGCGACATCCTGGCCGACCGCTACTGGGTGCGGGTGCAGGAATTTTTCGGTCAGCAGGAGGCGACGCCGTTCAGCGACAACGGGCCGTTCGTGGCCAACCTCGTCGGCACGCTGGCCGGCGGCGACGCGCTGATCGGGCTGCGGTCGCGCGGCGCCTCGCTGCGGCCGTTCGACCTGGTCGAGGACATGCAGCGCACCGCCGAGGCACGGTTCCGGCAGACCGAACAGCAGCTCCAGGCGCATCTCGACGAGACGCAGAAGAAGCTGACCGAGCTGCGCACCGGCCGCGGCAGCCAGGCGCCGAATGCCGTGATCTCCGAGCAGCAGCGCGAGACGATCGACGCGCTGCGCCGCGATATCGCCGATACCCGCGGCAAGCTGCGCAACGTGCAGCTGGAACTGCGCCGCGACATCCGCGCGCTGGAGACGCAACTGCGCTTGTTCAACATCGCGCTCGTTCCCGCTGTCCTGACGCTGCTGGCCCTGGTGCTCGGCCTCGCCCGGCGCCAGCGGCGTGCCCGGGCGCGGGCCTGAGGAGGGGCGCGAAATGACCAAGACCCTGCGCAACGCCCTGTTCCTGGCCGTGGCCGGCGCGATTGCCCTGGTGGCCGGCTGGCAGTTCGGCATGCCGTCCCACGGCGGTGGGCAGAAGGCGGTCACACCCGGCACGCTGGTGTTTCCGGGCCTCGCCTCACGGTTGCAGGAGGCCGAGCGCGTGACGGTGACGACCAAGGGCCGCACGCTGACGCTGGTGCGCAAGGACGGCATCTGGGGCATTGCCGAACGCGGCGGCTACCGCGCGCAGCAGGACCGCCTGCGCGAGTTGCTGACCGGGCTGACCGAGCTGCGGGTGACCGAGGCGCGCACCTCCGACCCCGAGCAATACGACCGGCTGGGCGTGGGCGACCCGCACAAGCCCGTCACGACGGCAAACCTGCTGCGCGTGCTGGGGCCGGGCGACAAGGTGATCGCAGAGCTGATCGTCGGGCACCGGCGGGTGCGCACCGCGGGCAACGTGCCTGAAAGCATCTATATCCGTCGTGTCGGCGAGGCGCAGTCCTGGCTGGCCGAGGGGCGGGTGCCGGTCGATGCGGACCCGCAGCTGTGGTTCGAGCGCGAGATCGCCAACATCCGCAAGGACCAGGTGGCGAGCATCGTCAGCACCCGCGCGGAAGGCACGCTGGAGTTCGGCCGCGACGGCGACACGCTGGTGCTGAAGTCGCCGGCGGAGCAACCGAAGCTCGACGAGTATCGCGTGGAGGATGTGTTCCGCGGGCTCGACTCGCTGACGCTCATGGAGGTGAAGCCCATCGCCGAGCAGCCGGGCGAAAAGGTCGGCTCGGCGGTTTACATGCTGACCGACGGAATGAAGATGACGGTCACGGTGTCTCGCGCCGACGTCGATGTATGGGCGCACTTCCAGGCCACCGGCGAGGGCGAGGCCAAGTCGCGGGCCGATGCTTTCAATGCCCGCCTCGGCGGCTGGGCCTATCAGGTTGGCTCGTGGAAGGAGAAGGGCTTCGTGCCCACCCTGGACGATCTGAAATCCGACGAGCCCGAGAAGCCGGCCGAGGCAACAACGCCTGAGGGCGAGAAAAAGGAAAGCGAGTGACCACGGCGGCGCGGCGCCGCGCAGGATGAGCCGCGAGTATCCTGCCCGCCCCGTCGTCGGCATCGGGGTTGCCGTGCTGCGGCCGGGAACGGGCATGACGGAGGTTCTGCTGGTGCGGCGCGGCAAGCCGCCCAGCCTCGGGTCCTGGGCCTTGCCCGGGGGCGCGCAGGAAATCGGCGAGACGGCGGCCGAGGCGGCGCGGCGCGAGATCCTGGAGGAATGCGGCATCGTCATCGGCGACGTCCAGCTGGCCGCCAACGTCGATTCCATCCACCGCGACCCCGATGGCCGGGTCCGCTACCACTACACGATCATCGACTTCGCTGCGCTGTGGCGGGGCGATGCCGCCGTCGCCGGCGACGATGTATCCGAGGTCGTGTGGGTGCGGGTGGATGGGCTGGCCGAGTATCGGCTGTGGAGCGAAGCGCACCGGGTGATCGGGATCGCCCGCGGACTGCTGGGGTTGTAGTCTGCGGCCACCCTGCGGAGACCACGCCATGCGCCTTCTGATCCTGCTCGCCCTGGTCGCCGGGGGCGCCTGGTTCGCCCCCCAGTTCGCGGAAGACGCCCAGGGGCCCTGCCCCGCGCTGGAACGACGGGTGGCCGAACTGGTGAAGGTCGAGACGACGCGCCTGCCGGGGTCGGCTTCGGGCATCGCGGGCTTGCTATCGGCACTCCAGGGTGCTGCCAACGCCAGCGGCGGGGCCATCGCGCAGGCCTATGTCCGCGACCGCTTCCCCTTGCTTCCGCCCGACCTTGCCTGCGTTGCCGCATGGTGGAAGCTGAAGATCGACCCCGATCTCGGCCCGTATCTCCAGGGCATGCTGACACGGTAGCGCGCGGCCCCCGCTTGCTGGCATGCTGCCCCCCAGGGCTGAAACGACGGCCCGGCATCGAGGGGAGTACGACCATGGAATTCGGCTATTTCACCATGCCGTCCCATCCGCCCGAGCGGAGCCTGAAGGACGGGCACGACTGGGATCTGCAGACGTTCCGCTGGCTAGACGAGCTGGGGTTCTCGGAAATCTGGATCGGCGAGCACCACACCGCGCCTTGGGAGCCGCACCCGGCGCCGGACCTGTTGATCGCCCAGGCGCTGCTGCAAACCAAGCGCATCCGGATCGGGCCGGGCGGCTTCCTGCTGCCCTACCATCACCCGGCGGAACTGGCCAACCGCGTGGCGATGCTGGACCATCTGTCCGGCGGGCGGCTTAATTTCGGCATTGCCGCCTCCGGGCTGCCGAGCGACTGGGCGATGTTCAATGTCGACGGAATGTCCGGCGCGAACCGGGAGATGACGCGCGAGGCGCTGGACATCATCCTGAAGCTCTGGAACCAGCCGGGGCCGTGGGAGCACAAGGGCAAGCACTGGACGGTGAACAAGCCCGACACGATGTTCGGCTTCCTCAAGCCGCACATCGTCCCCCTGCAACAGCCGCATCCGCCGATCGGGGTCGCCGGCCTGTCGAAGAACTCCGACACGTTGAAGATGGCCGGCGAATTCGGCTACATCCCGATGAGCCTGAACCTCAACCCAGGCTACGTGAAAAGCCACTGGGAGTCCGTCGAGGCCGGCGCGGCGAGATCCGGCCGCGTGCCGAACCGCCGCGACTGGCGCCTGGTGCGGGAGATCTTCGTCGCCGAGACCGACGAACAGGCGTGGGAGCTGGCGGTGAATGGCCCGATGGGGCGAATGATGCGCGAGTATTTCCTGCCGCTGCTGTCCAACTTCGGCTTCAAGGAATACCTCAAGCACGAGCCGAACGTGCCGGACGACGAGGTGACGGTGGAGTATTGCGCACGCCACAACTGGCTCGTCGGTTCACCGGAGACGGTCGCGAAGAAGATCGAGGCAGTCTACAACGATGTGGGCGGCTTCGGGCAGCTGCTGGTGTTCGGCTTCGACTATGTCGAGAACCCGCAGGCCTGGCAGACCTCGTTGCGACTGATCGCCGAGGAGGTGAAGCCGCGCACCGCCCATCTCGTGCCCACCCAGGTGGCCATGGCCGCGCAGTAGCCTCCAGCTTCAGGGCGCTCGCGTTTGCGCGGGCGGGCGCCCTTGCCGCCTAGAGCATGATCCGCGCTGTCAGAAGCGCTGCCCATGCTCCAGGTCCTTGTTTGATCGCGTGATTCGCGTCTCCAGCGCTTCCGCCTCCGACGATCACGCTCTAGCCCCGACGACGCTCGGCGGTGCGCATCCGCCGCAGCGCGATCGTGGTGGCGATGCCGCCGAACACCAGGGCGGCCTCCACCGGCAACAGCCAGCATGGCCGCGACAGCACCGGCAGCGCCACGGTATCCCACGCCCAGTCGGGCAGGTTGCGCCCCGCGAAAGACTCCAGCCCCGCCACGCCGGTGGGCCGCCACCGGAAAATGAGCTGCGCCAGAGTGGCACCCTTCGGCATCGTCACGGCCAGCGCGAAG
>JANPIH010000363.1:0-30819 GCA_031424895.1 Rhodospirillales bacterium | reverse complement strand
GGAGATTGCGATGGCTGAGACGGATGGCGAGGCACGCAGCGTGAGGCAGTAAGGAAGAATCTTCTTTTTGTGAACAAAAAGAAGCAAAAAAACTTTGTCGATGGCGCTGGCGCTAATGAATAAAGTCTTTTTGCTTCTTTTTCTTCAGAAAAAGAAGGCCTTGCTTTCTAACTTGGCAGCGCGAGCACGTTCTTGGCCAGCACGTTGCGCTGGATCTCGTTGCTGCCGCCATAGATCGTGCTGGGGCGGGACTGGATGAACTGGCCTTGGGGGTTCAACTCGCGGTTGCCGCCGATCGGCTCCAGCAGGCCGGTGTTCTCGCCGGCGATCTCGACCATGGCTTCGGTGATGCGCTGGTAGAGCTCGGTCTGGTTGACCTTGAGCATCGAGACGTCGGGACCGAGTTGTTCGCCGCGGCGGACCTTCTCGGCGAATGTTTCATACAGCGCCTTGTGGTCCTCGAGGTCCATGCGCAGGCGGGTGTAGCGGTCGACAAATTGCGGGTCGTCGTCCAGGCCCATGTATTCGGCGAGCAGCTTCAGGCGGGTCAGCGCGTAGCCGGATTGGCGCGGGGAGCCGATGCCGATTCGCTCGAAGCTGAGCAGGTTCTTGGCCATCGTCCAGCCCTTGTCGATGGCGCCGACGATCTGGCCCTTGGGGACACGGACGTTGTCGAAGAACACCTCGCAGAACTCGTTGCCCAGGTCGAGGTTGCGGATAGGGCGGACGGTGATGCCAGGCGAGTTCATCTCGACGAGGAGGAAGGAGATGCCTTCCTGCTTCTTCGCGTTCTTGTTGGTGCGAACCAGAAGGAAAATCCAGTTCGCGTCCATGGCCAGCGAGGTCCAGATCTTCTGGCCGTTGACCACCCAATGTTCGCCGTCGAGCACCGCTTCGGTGCGCAGGTTGGCCAGGTCCGAGCCGGCGTTGGGCTCGCTGTAGCCCTGGCACCAGATGTGCTCGCCGGCGAGGATCTTCGGCAGGAAGTGGGCGCGCTGCTCGTCCGTGCCGAAGCGGATCAGCAGCGGGCCGATCATCGTCATGCCCATGTCGTTGAGGCGGGTGCAGCCGTGGCGCTGGAACTCCTCCAGCATGATGAGCTGCTTGCCGGCGGTAAGCCCCATGCCGCCGAACTGGCGCGGCCAGCCAGGGGCCAGCCAGCCCTTCTCGGACAGCTTGAAGTACCAGGGCTTGTTCTCGGAGAAGTGCAGGCGCTTGGTGGGGTTGCGGATTTCGGGCGGGTAGTTCGCCTCCACCCAGCCGCGCACCATCGTGCGAAAGCTGTCGTCGTCGAGGTGGTTGTGGTCTTCGGATACGGCGGGGGCAACGGCGTTCATGGGGGTGGTCTCCGGATGGCATTCCTCTGGCGGCAGGCTACGACGGACGGCCGGGCTGTTCCAGGGGGCCGTCGGCGGATAGGGTTGCCTGGGGTATGGGGGAACGGCCATCCGCAGCGCGCATGCCGGCCTGGTGGTGATCGGACTCGGCACGCTGGTGGTGCCGCTGGATGCGATGGTCAACGTGGCGTTTCCCGACATCGTACGGGATTTCGACATTCCGATCCCGATGATCCAGTGGGTGGTGATCAGCTACGTGCTGACCCATGCCAGCCTGATGCTGGTGTTCGGGCGGCTGGGCGACATGCTGGGGCATCGGCGCATCTTCCTGGCCGGGGCGGCGCTGAGTGCGCTGGCGTTCGCGGGCTGCGCGCTGGCGCCGGGGTATGGCTGGCTGCTGGCGGCGCGGGTGGCGCAGGGGATGGGGGCGGCACTGCTGCTGAGTTGCGGGCCGGCGCTGGCGACATTCCTGTTTCCGGAGAGCGAGCGCGCGCGGGCGCTGGGGCTTTACACCATGATCTTCGGCCTGGGCGGGGCCGTCGGGCCGCCGCTGGCGGGGTTGCTGGTGGAGCAATGGGGCTGGCGGGCAGTGTATGCCGCACGGGTGCCGCTGTGTGTGCTGGCGTTCGTCTTCGCGCTGCTTTTGCCGCGGGGGGCCGCGGGGCCGCGCGAACGGTTCGACGGGATCGGCGCGGTGCTGCTGGCCACCGCGATCACGGCGGCCCTGCTGGCGGTGAACACCACGCGGGACTGGTCGACGCAAGGCTGGCTGGTGCTGGCGCTGGGCGGGCTGGCGGTGGCGGCGGGGGTGGGGTTTGTGCGGCAGGAACGGCGGGTGGAGCGGCCGATCATCGATGTGTCGCTGTTCCGCGATGCCGGATTCGCGGTGATCAACCTGGGCAGCGTGCTGGTGAACCTGTCGGGCTTCGCGGTGATGCTGCTGGCACCGTTCTACCTGGTGCAGGTGGAGGGGCTGTCGGTGACGGCGCTGGGGCTGGTGCTGGCGGGCTCGGCGGTCGGGATGATGGTGTCCGCCCCGATCGCCGGGCGGCTGGCCGCGCGCCTGCCGGCGCGGGGGCTGCTGGTGGCCGGGGCGGTGATGGTGGCAGTGTCGCTGGCGCTGGTGGCCCAAACTGCGGGAATGGCGGTAATGGTGCCGGCGCTGGTGCTGCAGGGGGTGGGGTTGGGGCTCTACCAGGTGGCGTATGCCGATATCGTGACGCGCACGCTGCCGCGGCGCGCGCGCGGGGTGGCGGGAAGCCTGGCGATGATGACGCGCACTCTGGGCACCGTCACCGGGGCGGCGGTGCTGATGCTGGCGTTCCAGGCGGCGCGGGGGGCGGCGGAGGCGGCGGGGCTGGCGCCGGATGCGGCGCTGGTGGCAGGGTTCCGCATGGCATTCCTGATGGCCTCGGGGCTGACGCTGGCCACCGCCGCGCTGCTGTTCTGGCGCAGCCCGCGCTGAAGACCCCCGCTGGGCAATTGACCCGCACGCCGGCGGCTGCTTCCGTTGCGCGCCAGGGGGTGCGCGGATGGAGCCTGTCGACGTTCTGATCATCGGCTCCGGCGCATCCGGGGCGGCGGTGGCGTGGAGCCTGGCGGAGACGCGCATGCGGATCGTCTGCCTGGAGCAGGGCGGGTGGGAGAATCCGGCGGCATTTCCGGCAACCGGGCGGGATTGGGAGGCGCGGCGGTTCTCGGATTTCGCGTCCTCGCCGAACCAGCGCCGGCGGGCGACGGACTATCCGGTGAACGACGACGACAGCCCGATCAAGGTGGTCAACTTCAACGGCGTCGGCGGCGGCACCGTGATGTTCACGGCGCATTTCCCGCGTCTGCACCCGTCGGATTTCCGGGTGCGGACGCTGGATGGCGTGGCCGATGACTGGCCGATCGACTACTTCGCGCTGGAGAAGTTCTATGCTCTGAACGACCGGATGACGGGGGTTTCGGGCCTGGCAGGCGATCCGGCCTATCCGCCGCATGCGCCGCCGATGCCGCCCTTGCCGATGGGGCGGACGGGGCGGCGGATCGGCACGGCGATGAACCGGCTCGGCTGGCACTGGTGGCCGTCGGAGGCGGCGATCGCCACGACGGAGTGGGAGGGGCGGGCGCCGTGCATCAACATCGGCCATTGCACGCCGGGCTGCGCGCAGGGGGCGAAGGGATCGACCGACATCACCTATTGGCCGCTGGCGATCCGCGCGGGGGTGGAGTTGCGCACGCATTGCCGGGTGCGGGAGGTCACCCACGATGCACGCGGGATGGCGACGGGGGCGATCTACTACGACCGGGAAGGCCGCGAGGTGTTCCAGCCGGCGCATGTGGTCGTGGTGGCGTGCAACGGGGTGGGCACGCCGCGGCTGTTGCTGAATTCGGCCGGCGGCAGGCATCCCGACGGGCTGGCGAATTCGTCGGGGCTGGTCGGGCGGAACCTGATGTTCCATCCCTGGGCGGTGGTGAGCGGCTACGTCGACGAGAAGCTGGACGGGCATCGCGGCTCCCCGCTGTGCCTGTGGAGCCAGGAGTTCTACGAGACCGACCGCGCGCGCGGCTTCGTGCGCGGCTACGAGTTCCAGTTCGGGCGCGGCGCGGCGCTGATCACGGAGGGCATCCAGAACATGGCGCTGGGGCGCGTTCCGTGGGGCGAGGCGCACCATGATGCGTTCCGGCACTGGTCCGGGCGGCGGTTCTCGGTGGAGGTGTGCGCGGAGGACCTGCCGGAAGCGCACAACCGGGTAACGCTCGATCCGGTGCTGAAGGACGGGCACGGGATTCCGGCGCCGAGGGTCAGCTACCGGATCGGGGAGAATTCCCGCGCGATGCTGGCGCACGGCGTCGCGCACGCGAAGCGCATCATGACGGCGGCGGAGGCGACGGATCTTTCGGAGACGTGCCCGGTGCCGGTGGCGGGGTGGCATCTGCTCGGCACCTGCCGGATGGGGACGGACCCCGCCGCGTCGGTGGTGAACGAATGGGGGCGGTGCCACGATGTGCGTAACCTGTTCATCGTGGATGGCAGCGTGTTCGTGACCGCGGGCGGAGTGAACCCGACGACGACGATCCAGGCGATCGCGCTCTACATCGCCGACCAGATGAAGCAGCGGCTGGCCAACCTGTTCGATTGAGGGTGCGATGAGCTTCCTGGACGACGCGGCGACGGATGACCTGCGGTGCCTCGCGGGGATGGTGATCCCGGCGAGTGCCAGGCATGGCGTGCCGGGGGCGGATGATCCGGCGATCTTCTCCGACCTGCTGCGCGGCCTCGACCACGACCGGGCGGAGGTGCTGGCCGGGCTGGCGCATGTGCGGGCCAAGGCGGGCGGGAAGTTGGCGGCGCTGGACGCCGCGGGGCGGGCGGCGCTCGGGGTGGCGTTGCAGGCCGAACGAAATGCCAACGTCGCGGTGCTCAGCCGGCATGTGATGCTGGCGTATTATCGCGACGACCGGGTAGTGCGCGCGCTGGGGCTGGAGCCGCGGGCGCCGTTCCCGAAGGGGCACGAAATGGAGACAGGCGACTGGTCGCTGCTCGACCCCGTGCGGGCGCGGGCGCCGATGTGGCGAGATCCGCGGTGATCGGCCGCCGGTTCCGACCCAGCTAACTTGGCAGTACAAGCTCCGTCGCGATCCCCCGGCAGTCCACCTCGAACTCCAGGTCGATCACCGGCGGGCGGCAGAAATGCCAGCACGCGCCATGCCGTGCCGCCCCGCGCTCCACGATCTCGCGGGCGAAATGCGGGAACATGTCGTGCACGGTATAAACCTGCACCGCCGTCGTATCGGCCCAGCCGAAGCCCAACGCGGTCATGCGGCGCTCCATCTCGCCCATTACGTGGTGCATCTTCTTGCGCATGCCCTCCACGGACAGGTCGCGCCAAGCCACGGTATTTTCGCGATAGGTGCCCTGCCCCTCCACGCTTTCGCCGCTGCCGGCGATCAGGAAGCTGGCGGCGGCGCCCTTGGCCGGCACGGCATAGGTGAAGGCGTGGAAGCCCGGCTCGGTCGGCTTGTGGATCTCCGGGCAGACATTGCTGCGCGCGATCGGGTTCAGCCCGCCCACCGGAACGCCCCATCGCTCCAACACGCTGAAGTAGCCGCGGTTGAATCGCGTGAACCCCTCCTCCGAAAAGGCCGAGGGCGAGCGCAACTCGCAGGCGGCAAAGGCAGTGCGCGGCAGGCCGAGCGACGCCAGATGCGCCTCGATGCGCTGGAAGCCCTCGTGCAGCTTCACCGGGTTGGCGAAGCAGGCGCGCTCCAGCCGATAGCCAGGCAGGGCGGCAACGCCGGCGGAATACTGGAACACGCCTTCGATGAAGCGGAAGCCGCGGTCGGGGAGGTCGAGAACGTTGGCCATGGGTGGGATGCCTCTTCAGGGAAGGAAGACTCTTCTTTTTTCTGAAGAAAAAAAAAGCAAAAAAGACTTCATTCATTTGCACCGTGTTGGACCCGTCAGGCCCGGAGCAAAGTCATGAAAGTTTTTTGGTTCTTTTTTCAAAAAAGAACATGCTTTCTTGCTGTTGGCGGAACCGCTCCGCGTTTCGGCCTACGGGTTGGGGTTACACGATCCCAGCCGGATACCCATCACGCTGCGGATCGGCACCCCCGTCCAGGGTATTGTCCCACATGGTGATGCCATGCACCCCGGCGAAGGCGAAGGTCAGCGGCGAGCGCACCACCTCGTAGCCCATCGCCTCCAGTGCGCGCTGGGTGACGCGGGGGATGCGGTTGGAGATGTCGATCTTGTCGGTGGTGGCGGAGAAGCGCGGCGCCTGCACCGCCTCCTGCATGGTCATGCCGAAATCGAGCACGTTGACGATGCCTTGCAGGATGGCGATGCCGATCCAGGCGCCGCCGGGGGCGCCGATGGTCATGACGGGTTTGTCGTTCTCGAAGACGATGGTGGGGGCCATGGTGGAGAAGCGGCGCTTGCCGGGGGCGATGGAGCTGGGGCGGCCGGGGCGTGGGTCGTACCAGTTCATGGCGCCGTTGAGCATGAAGCCGGTGCCTGCGGGGATGACGCCCGAGGGGGTGGCCAGCGTGTGGGTAACGGAGACGACCATGCCGTTGGCGTCGACCGCCGAGAGGGTGGTGGTGTGCGGCGCGTCGGCCATGGCGCGGGTCAGGCTGGCCTTCTCGCCGGCGCGGATGCGGGCGGCCTGCTGGTCGGCCCACTCGTCGGACAGCATGCGGGCCAGCGGCGGGATGAAGAAGTCGGGGTCGCCGATGTTCTCGTCCTTGTCCCGCCCAGCGATCTTCATCGCCTCGGCGACGACGCGGATATACTCCGGCGAGTTGTGGCCCAGCGCGGCGAGGTCGAAGCGCTCCAGGATGCGCAGGATTTGCGCCACCGTGATGCCCCCGGCGGGCGGCGGCGGAACGGCGATGGTGCGGCCGCGATAGGGGATGGCGATGGGGGAGTTCACGCGCGGCGCAAAGCCGGCGAGGTCGGCCGCCGAGAGCAGGCCACCATGGGCCTGTTGGTCGGCGACGATGCGCGCGGCGATCTCGCCGGTGTAGAACGCCTCCGCGCCGTCGCGCGCCAGGATCGACAGCGTGTCCGCCAGGTCCGGGTTGTGGATGATGTCGCCAAGCTTCTTGGTGGTGCAGTCGGGGCGGAGGTAGAGGCGGATGCCATCCGGGGTGAGGCGGAGCTTGTCGATGTAGGGGAGGCGCTTGTAGGGCGCTTCGTTGGTGGCGAACACGCCGGCGACGTGGGGGCGGACGGGCCAGCCCTCGCGGGCGACGCGCATGGCCGGCGCGAAAAGGTCGGCCCAGGGCAGCGTGCCGAACTGCCGGTGGGCCAACGCGAAGGCGCGCACGATGCCCGGCGTGGTGACGGCACGGCGGCCGATCTCGTTGACGTTGCCCTTCACCACGAAGCCGAACCCGTCCGGGCATTCGCCGAGAAAGTCGTCGGCCCACAGGCCGGGCGTGGCCGCGGCGGGGCAGGTGCCCATGCCGTCGATCACCTGGTGGCGGCCCGTCGCGGGGTCGAACACCTGGATGGTGCCGAGCCCGCCGATGCCGCACATCAGCGGGTCGACCACGCCCTGGGTGAAGGCGCAGGCGAGCATGGCATCCACCGCCGAGCCACCGGCACGCAGGATATCTGCCCCCGCCTCAACCGCTTCGGGCTGCGGGGCGGTGATCATGGCACGGGCGCGCGGCAGGCGGCGTTCGGGGCGGGGCATGGACTGTCTCCTTCGCTGGCTCCTTCGCCGGCCGATTGTGCGCCCGGGCCGCGCGGGGACGTCAAGCCCGCGTTTTCCAATTGAGCTTGCGGGCTGCCGCGGCGCAGACTCCACCGCGCCGCAACACCATCCAAAGGTCCCGCACGACATGGCCCCGCTTCGCGTGAATGCCCAACGACTCTGGTCCGACCTCATGGCCTCCGGCTCCATCGCCCAGCTACCGCATGGCGGGGTGGACCGCATGAGCCTGACCGACGGGGACCGCGATGTGCGCAACCTGTTCGGCTACTGGTGCCAGGCGGCCGGGCTTGCGCTCAGCGTCGATGCCATGGGCAACATGTTCGCGCGCCGCGAAGGCACCGACCCGACGCTGCCGCCGGTTATGCTGGGCTCGCATCTCGACAGCCAGTCGCCAGGCGGGAAGTTCGACGGGCCGCTGGGCGTGATCGGCGCGCTGGAGGCGGTCCGGGCGATCGCCGAGGCGGGCATCACCACCAAGCGGGCGCTGGAGGTGGTGAACTGGACCAACGAGGAAGGCGCGCGCTTCTCGCCCGGCCTGATGGGCTCGGCGGTGTTCGCCGGCGTGCTCCCCCTGGCCGATGCCCATGCGTCGCTGGATCGGGACGGCAAGCGGTTCGGCGACGAACTGCAGCGCATCCGCTATTGCGGCGAGGCGCCGGTGGGCGGGCGCGCGGTGGATGCTTATTTCGAACTGCACATCGAACAGGGACCGCTGCTGGAGGAGGCCGGCATCGTCATCGGCGCCGTCACGCACAGCCACCACTCGGTGTTCGCCGACATGGAGGTGCTGGGCGAGAACGCGCATATCCAGTCCATGCCCATGATGCGCCGGCGCAACGCGCTGGTCGGGGCGGCCAAGCTGATCGATGCGATCGACGCCGTCGGCCGCGCCTACGCCCCCGCTGGCTCCGCGAGCGCGGTGGTGATGGATTGCTGGCCGAACAACCGCGTCATCATCCCGCACCGGGCGACGCTCAGCTACGGCATCATGCACCCGGACGCGGATGGCGCGAGCGCCATGGCGCGCGAGGTGGAAGAAGCCGAGGCACGCATCGCCGCGGAAACCGGGCTGGTGTTCAACACCATCGTGAAGCGGCCACGCGCGCCGTTCCACTTCGACGAAGGCATGATCCGGCTCGCGGAGGCCGCGGCAGGCGCACTGGGGTATTCCTGCACGCGCATGCGCACGCGGCCCGGGCACGATGCGTTCAACATGAGCCGCATCTGCCCGACCGAACTGATCTTCGTCCCCTGCCGCGACGGATGGAGCCACAGCGAACGCGAGTGGACCGAGCCGGAACACTGCACGGCGGGGGTGGAAGTAATGGCCAACGCGGTGCTGGCGCGGGCGAACAGGTAGGAAGCAGTTCTTTTTTGAAAAAAAGAACCAAAAAACTTTTATCCATTTGCGCCGGGGCTTGACGGTAAGCCGCAGTGCGAATGAATAAAAAGTCTTTTTGCTTCTTTTTCTTCAGAAAAAGAAGATTCTTACTTCCTCGCCGCCACCAGCAGAAACGGCGGCCGATCCCGCTCCCCGGCCCAGCCCGGATTGGCGCCGATCTGTTCGGGGCTTGGGCCCCATTCGTCCAGCGCGGTCAGGGTTAAGCCGGCGCCGAGCAGGGTGGTGACATAGGTGCCGATGGCGCGGTGCTGCTTCACCACGCCCGGCGCGAACCAGTTGGTGGTGCGCGGGCCTTCGGACAGGTAGCCATCGAGCGGCCATATACGGCGCCCATCGGGGGCGGTTTCGAAGGCAGGGTGGGTGGGGGCGGTGTAGATCGGGTGCTCGACGGAGAAGACGAAGGCGCCGCCGGGGACCAGCGCAGCATGAACGGTGGCCACTAGGCCCGGCAGGCCGGTCAGATAGTGCAGGGCGAGCGAGGAGAAGGCCAGGTCGAAGGCGGCGTGCGGAAGTGCCAACTGGTCGAGGTCGGCACGGCGGTAGTCGATGGCGGGGTCGTTTGTGTCGGTGGCGGCGCGGGCCAGCATCTTTTCCGACAGGTCGAGCCCGAGGATGGAGGCCGCCCCGGCCCCGCGCGCCCAGCGGGCAAACCAGCCGAAGCCGCAGCCAAGGTCGACCACGCGCAAGCCGGCCATCGGCGGCAGCATGGCGCGCAGGGTCGGCCACTCTGCGGCACCGTCGAGCCCCTTCTGCGATCGGGCGAGGGTGCTGTAGCCGGCGAAGAAGCTATCGTCGTCGTAGATGTTTTGTGCCATCGGGGAGCATCCTTTCCTGCCGCGGGCAGAGACAATGGATAAATACAGCTGTATCAATCAATAACCCGACACAGCGCCCCAACAACATCAAACTCGACTGACGTGCCACGCTCTCGCACATCTATACGACCTTGGCAGCATCCTGCGCACGGCGCGTCGCGACGGCCTTGTGTGCTGCCACCCTACGCTTCCGTGTGCGCGCAGCAGTCGCTCCTGCATCCTTCATCCGCGCCGAGTGATCCGCTTTGTCCCGATTCGCCTGCCAGTGAGCGCGCATCAAGCGGATTGCCTCCAGCGGATACAGGCCTGCATCAAGTAGCCAGTGATGAGTACGACAGAGATAGGCTAAGCTTTCGGGGTCGTTGTTACCGGGATTATGGTCTAAGTGAGCAATGTCGAGCACTGCCTCGAATTGTAGACCACATACAACGCAGCACTTGAAAGGATATGCCTGCGCCGCCGCGCGCCGGGCCGCATTGGTGTTGCGGCGCTGAAGAACACCGATTGGCTCGCTCGCCATTGCTTCGCCTCAAATTACGATGACCTATAATACTTCTACCGCCCTTGCCGCTGAAATCCCATGCTCGCCTCAGGCTCCGCATCCGTGCTCGGCAGGTAGGGCTTGATGTCGATCAGCGGAGTTCCATCGACGCAGTCGAGGTAGCGGACGCGCAGCACGCCGGGCGGCTCGATGCCTTCCAGCTTCACCACCGACAGCCCAATGGGGTTCGGCCGGCGCGGCGTCCGTGTGGCGAACAGCCCGCGCGGCTCGGTGTCGTTGGGCGGCGTGAATTGCATCTCGGGCGGCCCCGCGCGGTCGAGCCAGTAGAGCAAGATGAGGTGTGTATAGCCGTCGAGATCCTTGAGCCCGTCGATATAGGCCGTGTCGATCTCGATGGTGCAAACCGGCGTGTCGCCGCGCCGGCCGTTGCGCGGGCATTCGGAGGTGGTCTGCCACGGCGTGCGCAACCGGCCGATCGGAGTGACGGCGAAGGCCGCGGTCATGAATACGTCTCCCGCCAAAGGAAGAATCTTCTTTTTCTGAAGAAAAAGAAGCAAAAAGACTTTCTATCCATTTGCACCAGGCTCAACCAACCACCCCCGGCGCAAATGGACAAAAGTTTTTTGGTTCTTTTTTTCAAAAAAGAACGTGCTTCCTTGCCCTACCAATCCATCGCCGGCCGCTTGTCCGCCCAGGGCTGGATGCGCTCGAACGCCCGCGATGCCTGCATCACGCCCAGGTCGTCGAAGCGCCGGCCAACGATCTGCAGCCCAACCGGCAGCCCGTCCTTGGTAAAGCCGGCCGGCACGGTCGAGGCCGGGTTCCAGCTCATATTGAACGGATAGGAGAATTCCGCCCACTGGATCCAGTCCCACGGATGCTGCGGCCAATGGTCGGGCATCAGCTTCTCGGCCGGAAAGGCGGCAACCGAGACGGTGGGGGTGATGAGGAAGTCCCATTCCTCGAAGAACATATGGATGTCGGCGATATACTGCATCTTGCGCATCCGCATGTCCTGGTACTGCGCCATGGTGACATTGCCGCCATCCTTGATGCAGGCCACCAGGCCGGGGTCCATCTGGTGCTCCCACTTCGGCAGCAAGGCGGCGCTGCGCGTCATGTGGGCGGACCAGAAGTCGCGGATCAGCCCCGCGCCCGTCGGGCCCCAGGACGGCTTCACGTCAACCAGCGAGAACCCGCCATGCGCGGCGAAGTTCTCCACCGCCTTGCGCACCAGGTCGGCCACTTCCGGGTCGACGCGGGCATGGCCGAGGTCCATCGAGAACGCGACGCGCTTGCCGCGCACCCCGTCGTCCAGCCGGCCCATGTAGTCGGCGGGCCAGGCTTCCTGGCTGGTGTGGTCGAGCGGATGCGGGCCGGACATCACCTGCATCATCAGCGCGCCATCGGCCACCGTGCGGGTCATCGGGCCGATATGGCTGGTGTAGTCGCCCGCGCCGACGGGGTGGTTCGGCACCCGGCCATGCGTCGGCTTCAGGCCGAACAGCCCGCAGAAATGCGCCGGCATGCGGATGGAGCCGGCGCCGTCGCTGCCCTGGTGCAGCGCCGAATAGCCGGCAGCCGACGCGGCCCCCGCACCGGCCGAGGACGCACCGGCATTATACCCCTTCTTCCACGGATTGTGGGTGATGCCGGTGAGCGGGCTGCGCGACACGCCGGTCCAGCCGAATTCGCTGGTGGTGGTCTTGCCGATGACGATGCCGCCGGCCTCGCGCAGGCGCGCAACGAAAGGGTTGTCGATCTTGGCCTGGAAGCCCTTGGCGGTATGGCTGCCGCTCTCGGTCGGAAAATCCACCGTCCAGGCAAGATCCTTGATCGTCACCGGCAGGCCGTGCAGCGGGCCGATGTTGCCGCCCTTCATCAGCGCATCCTCGGCCTTGCGCGCCCGCTCCATCGCCAGTTCCGGCCCAAAGGCAGCCATGGCGTTGATCTTCGGCTCCAGCCGCTCGATGCGCTTGATGATGGTGGCCATCACCTCCACCGGCGAGATCTTCTTCTGCCGGATCATCGGCGCCAGTTCGGTGGCGGGCAGGAAGCCCAAATCCTCTTCGTTCATCGAACGTCTCTCCCCTCGTCGGCGTGTCGCCCGCCAGAATCGAAAAGGGCCGGACGTTCCCGCCCGGCCCCGCTGTCCAACGATCAGTTCGGAAGTTCGCCTTCCGCCTTCAACATCGTCAGCGCCTCGCGATAGGCGCTGACCGTATCGGCCACATCCTGCGCGGTATGCGTGCAGGACAGCAGGCCGCCGATGCGCGGATTGGTGTCCACGCCATTGACCAGCAGCGCGATGCGCATCCGGTTGTTCAGCTTCTGCGGCTGCGCCTTCAGCTCCTCCATCTCCACCGCGTGCGGGTCGAACCCGTGCGGCGTGATGTCGCGGCCCTTCGGGTTCACGAACAAATGGAAGCCCGAGGAAGTGCCATACACCGACCACTTCAGTCCGAACTCGGCGATCACGTCGTTCAGCCCGGACCGCAGCGCGGCCGCCGTCTCCGCCGCCTTCGCCACCGCATCGGTCTCGGCCAGGATCGTCAGGCAGGCGATGCCCGCCGCGGCCGAAACCGGGTTGGCGTTGAACGTCCCGGGATGGCCGATCTTCTCGCGCCCGGCCTTGGCCGTCGCCGCGAAGTCCAGCAGGTCCAGGATGTCCTTGCGCCCAGTCACGCACCCGCCCGGCATGCCACCCGCCAGGATCTTCGCCCACGACGACAGGTCGGGCGTGATCCCCCACGCCACCTGCGCGCCACCCGGCGATACACGGAACCCGGTGACCACCTCGTCCATGATCAGCAACGCGCCATGCTTCGTCGTCAACCGGCGCAACTCCTGCACGAACTCGGCCTTCAGCGGCACCTGCCCGAACGACGAGCCGGTCGGCTCGAGGATAATGGCGCAGATATCCGGATTGGCCTTCAGCGCCGCCTCAACCGCGGCAATGTCGCCCGGGTTCACCAGCACCGATTTCTGCGCCACCGCCGGCAGCACGCCCGGCGTCGGCGTGCCGTCGTAGTGGTTGGAATAGCCGTTGGCCATCTGGTCGTGCCAGCCGTGGAAATGCCCCTTGAAGCGCAGCAGCGTCTCGCGGCCGGTGAACGCGCGCGCCAGCCGCACCGCCATCAGCGTCGCCTCGGTGCCCGAGGAGGTGAAGCGGATACGCTCGGCCGTCGGCACCAGCCGCTTCACCGCATTGGCCCAGCCGATCTCGCGCGGATGGCTCGCGCCGAACTGCGAACCGTCCTGCATCGCCTCGGTAATCGCCTTCAGCACCGTGGGATTGTTGTGCCCGAGAATCAGCGCGCCATGCCCGCCGAAATAATCGACATACTTGTTGCCATCCACATCCCACTTGTGCGGCCCGGCCGCCCGCGCGACGTAGATGCCATACGGGTCCACGTTGCGCGCGTCATGCGTGATGCCGCTCGGAAACAGGTCCTGCGCCTGGCGCGACATCTCGGCCGAGCCGGCGGTGCGCTGGCGATAGGCGGTGACAATCCGCGAGTTCGTCCGGGAATCGTCGGTGGTCGATGTGCTCATCGGGTGCTCCTGCGTGGTGCGCATGCCGCATGCGGGGTCGGGGACGGACGCTGACACGACATTCTGCACCCATTTTCCGCGTTGGCGAGGGGTTGCGCGAAATTTCCCCCGACGCGACGATCATCTCCCAGCCAAAAGGAGCACGCATGTTCGACCTGTTGTTGACCGGCGGGCGGGTGATCGACCCGGCCCAGAACCTCGACGACACCGTCGATGTTGGCTTCAAGGACGGCAAGGTTGCCGCCATCGGCCGCAACCTGGGCACGGCCGCGCAAACCCGAGACGTCGCCGGCCGCATCGTCACCCCCGGCCTGATCGATCTGCACACCCATGTCTACTGGGGCGGCACCTCGCTAGGCGTGGACCCCGACCAGTACGCGAAATGGAGCGGCTGCACCACGCTGGTCGACGCGGGCTCCGCCGGCCCCGGCAACATCCACGGCTTCCGCAAGCACGTCATCGAGCCGGCCGAGGTGCGCATCATCCCGTTCCTCAACCTCTCCTTCGCCGGCATCTTCGCGCTGCACTTCGAAGTCTATGTCGGCGAATCCTCCGACATCCGCCTGCTCAACAGCCGCGTCTGCCTGCGCGTCGCCCGCGAACAGGCCGACCTGATCTGCGGCATCAAGGTCCGCATCGGCGCCGTCACCTCCGGTGCGCTCGGCATCGAGCCGATGAAGATGGCGCTCGAAGTCGCCCGCGAGCTCGGCCTGCCGCTGATGGGCCATCTCGACGGCCCGCCCCCGCCCCGCGCCGAGGTCATGGCGCTGCTCGGCCGCGGCGACATCCTCACCCACTGCTTCCGCCCCTGGCCAAACACCCCCGCCGCACCGGACGGCGGCGTGGAACCCGACGTGCTCGATGCCCGCGCCCGCGGCGTCATCTTCGACATCGGCCACGGTGCGGGCAGCTTCGGATTCGCCAGCGCCATGCAGATGGTCAAGAACGGCTTCCTGCCAGACGTCATCAGCAGCGACGTCCACCTCACCTCGATCGGCGGCCCCGCCTACAATCTGCTCGTCACCATGACCAAGTTCATGGCCATGGGCGTCAGCCTGAACGAGGTGATCCGCGCCAGCACCATCAACCCCGCGAAGGCCATCCGCCTCGATGACCGCGGCACCCTCCGCCCCGGCACCCTCGGCGACGCCACCATCCTCGACATCGAATCCGGCGACTTCACCCTGAAGGACGCGCTCGGCGTCGCGATGCCCACCAAACAACACCTCGCCTGCCGCGGCATCGTGCTGGGCGGCAAGTGGTGGCACGACGGGGGCTGAAGCAAGAAAAAAAGTAGTTCTTTTTTGAAAAAAAGAACCAAAAAACTTTTATCCGTTTGCTGATCGCCCTAAGCCCGGCGCAAACGGAAAAAGTTTTTTTGCTTCTTTTTGTTCACAAAAAGAAGATTCTTGCTTATACTCCAATCTCCGCCAAACGCCGCGTTTGCCGCGCCAACAGGAACTCCACCTCCGCGATCTCCCGCGCCCCGATCTCCCCCACCGGCCGCCGCTGCGCCGGCGACGCGATCGCGCCCCGCTTGTGCAAAATGTACTTCCGCACCGCGAGCCCCGGCCCCGGCTGCTGCTCATAGCGCGCCAGCGGCAAATAGGCATCGAAGATATCGCTCGCCCGCTGCTCGTCCCCGGCCGCGTGCGCCGCCACCACGCCGGCCATCATCTCGGGAAAGGCGAACCCCGTCATCGCCCCGTCCGCCCCGCGCCGCATCTCCTCCGGCAGGAACACCCCACCATTGCCGACCAGGATCGAGATGCGCCGCATCTCCGTCATGTCGCGCAACGTCGAGATCTTGCTCAGCCCCGGCCAGTCCTCATGCTTCAGCATCACGCAGGACGGGTCGGACTCCACCACCCGGCGCACCACCGAAGGCGAAATGAAAACATTGGTCGATTGCGGAAAATCCTGCAGCACCCACGGAATCCCGCCCAGCGTCTCCGCCACCTGGCCGCAATACCGCAGCACCGCATCATCGGTGCGCAGCGCGCCACCAGGCGCCACCATCACCCCGGACGCACCGCCATCCATCACCGCCTTCGCCAACTCGCCCATCGCGGCGAAACCGGGGCTGGAAACACCCACCACCACCGGCACACGCCCGGCCACGCGCCGCACCACATGCCGGGCGAACGCCACCGATTCGGCCACGGAAAGCTTCGGCGCCTCCCCCATCATGCCCAGGATGGTCAGCCCCGTCGCCCCGCGCGCCAAATAGAACTCCACCATCCCGTCCGCGCTGGCGAAGTCGATTTCTCCCCCATCGGTGAACGGGGTGACCGAGATGATATAGACCCCGGCTGCTTTTTCGTCGAGCAGAGCCATCCTCGCCTCCTACCAGTGGTCGGAGGCGCGGGCCTCCCACAATGCCTTGTTGCCCAGAATCTCGACCAGCCGTGCCACATAGGCGTCGATCAGCTTCACACCCTTTCCGGGCGTTCCGGCCGCGCCGTTGCCGACCACGCCGCTGCGCGCGCGCGCATTCAGCGCCTGCCAGCGGAACACCGCCGGGCCAACCAACGCCTCGATCTCCGGCCGGTCCTGGTCGGGCCCATGCGCCTCGTTCAGCCGCGCCATGTCCACCAGTTGCGGTTCAACCGCCATCAGCATCGAGGTCTCCGCCTCGCAGGCGTGCAGCACCGCGTCCTGGTGCTCCAGGATGTTTCGCGTCGACGACGGGTCGGTCTGGTAATAGCTGAACGTCACCAGCGGGATCTTCAGCTCCACCGTCAACTCGCTGACAATCACCGTCAGCGGCGCGATGTTGCCGCCATGGCCGTTCAGCAGGCAGATGCGCCGGAACCCGCCGCGCACCAGCGAACGCACGATGCCGCCCAGCAGCGCCTGGAACGTCGCCTGGTCCACCGTGATGGTCCCGCCCAGCTCCATGTGGTGCTCGGAAAACCCCATCCACACCGTGGGCGTCACCAGCACCGGATGCCCGACGGCGCGCAGCCCCGCCGCCCCGCGCATGGCGATCTCAGTTGCCATGCGGTGGTCGACCATCACCGGCAGATGCGGACCATGCTGTTCGGTCGCCCCCACCGGCACGATCACCATGGCGTCGCGTGCCGCCATCGCGCGGATGGCGGGCGCGGTCAGCGCCGCGAATTCAAGCGGCGCCTCGTCCATCTCAGTATTTCTTGTGCGCGCCGTCGCACAGCGGCGACTTGCCCGTACCCTTGCAGGCGCAGAACCAGGCATCGCCGGTCTTCTCAGCGGTGTACTTCATCGGCATGAAGCTGCTGCCCTTGTGCGACCCGTCGCAGAACGGCTGCTTCGACGACTTGCCGCAGGAGCACCACCAATAGTCCTTGCCTTCCTCCACGGCGATCTTGATCGGCGCCTTGGCGGCAACAACGGGTTGGTCAGACATGCTGGCACTCCTGCTTGCGCGCCCACGGGCGGGCGGATGACCGTATGCTACAAAGCCCTCGGCCATACCGCCAGGGCCACCATCGCGCATGGCAAGCGCCCGCGGCCCATCCCGCCAGGTTACGCCGCCTCCCCGCTTCCTCCCACGCCCCACGCCCCACGCAAGAATCCCCTTGCGTCCGCCGAAACAGTCAATTATATTCACTTCGTGTTAGTTTTTAACTCCACCAAGCCGGCCACTCCGCCCCCCGCCCCCCAAGGCGGGGTCGCACACGCACGCCTGCATCGCGCCATCGAGGCCCTGATCCTCGCCCTGCTCGCTGGCCTCCTCGGCCGCCACGCGCGCCTCGCCCGCGCCTGGCATCGCGCGCCCGCCTTTATTCCGGCCGCAGCACCCGCCCCCATCTCCCCCGACGTACCCGTCCTGCGCCTGCCCACCGACGGCACGCACCTCGTCATCGAATCCCCGATCCTCTATGTCATCGGCCCTGGCCCCAATCGCGGCATGCGGCCCCGCCCGCGCGCCACCCCCGTGGCCCCGCGCCGTGGCGCCCGCGCGCCGCCCGCCGCACCGCCATCCCCCATCCCAAATCCGTCGCATCTCCCTCCGAATTGAGGGCGTCGACTCACGCCTGCACCGTCACAGCCGCTTCCAGAAGAACCCCGCACCCACCCCCACGCCATCCGCGCCGCGCGACCAGCCCGCAATCACCCCCAGTCGCATCCAGCCCTCCGCCAGGCACAACCGCTCCGCCGCCCCCCCTTCCGGCCCGTCAAGCGTCAGCAGATCCCGCCCCTCCTCCAGCGCCGCCGCCTCCGCCGCGCGCAGCAACGCCCGCCCCATGCCACGACGCCGCGCCCCCGGCGCCACCATCAGCCCGCGGATTGCCGCCCGATGCCGCCCGCCCGCCGCCATCTCCAACCCCAGCGTCACCGTCCCCGCCAGCACCCCGTCGCACCACCCGGCGAGCAGCACGCACTGGCCAATCGCCGCCTGCGAGGCAACGCCCTTCCACCCCGCCAGCCCGCCACACGCGGAAGCAATGGCCACCAGCCGCGGCACCGCCGATACCGCCGCCGCCGCGTCCAGCCGCCGCACCAC
Organism: Rhodospirillales bacterium; assembly: GCA_031424895.1. Taxonomy (GTDB): domain Bacteria; phylum Pseudomonadota; class Alphaproteobacteria; order Acetobacterales; family Acetobacteraceae; genus CAMDGX01. The sequence continues at coordinate 12,507 of JANPIH010000363.1, read as the reverse complement.
CACACCCACCGTTGGCTTGCCGTAGTCGAACTCCAGCGAATGCGACAAATCGTCCAGCGCCCGGATCGGCCCCGCCCGCACATAGGAACACTTCTCGTAGAACCGATGCGCCCTGTCGAACCGCGTATCGCTCCACAGCCGCATCGCCGTGGCCCCCTGCCCCCGCGCATGCCCCTCCGCCACGGCGAGCAACGCCTGCGCCAGCCCGCTGCCCCGCTGCGACGCATACGTGTACATCTTGCACACTTCCCAGGCGCCGTCGCCAAGCGGCCTGGTGCCGACCATCCCGACAACGCACCCGCCCTGCTCCGCCGCCCACAGCGCCCCGCCCTGCCCGGCAAAATAGCTGGCGAGCGCCCGCAACTCCGGCACCTCGCCATCCAGGTCCATCACGCAGCCGGGATACTCCGCCCAGCAGGCCCCGATCAGCGCGATGAAGCCGGCCGCATCCTCGTCCCGCCCCGCCCGCAGAACGGCGGAAGCCGTCACGTCAGGCTGCCGACGAACCTCGCCATCCGCACCATCGCCTCTTCCAGGCTGGCATCGTCGGTGGCGTAGCTGATGCGCAGATACGGCGACATGCCGAACGACGCGCCGGAAACCAGCGCCACATGCGCCTCCTCCAGGCACGCCATGGCGAAATCGGCATCCGTCTCCAGCCGCTTGCCCCCGGGCGTCGTCCGCCCCAGGCAGCCAGCGATATTCGGGAACACGTAGAACGCGCCCTCCGGCTTGTGGCAGGTGATGCCCGGCATGGCGTTCAGCGCATCCACCACCAGGTCGCGGCGGCGCATGTACTGCGCCTTCATGTCCGCCACGATGTCCTGCGGCCCGTCCAGCGCCGCCGCCGCCGCCGCCTGCCCCACCGTCGAAACGCCGGCCGTCGCCTGGCCCTGCATGTTGACCATCGCGCGGATCAGATCCTTCGGCCCGCCGGCAAACCCGACGCGCCAGCCGGTCATGGCATAGGTCTTCGAGACACCGGAAATCGTCACCACCCGGTCTTTCAGGTCCGGCGCCACCTGCGCCAGCGTGGTGTGCTGGAAGTCGCCATAGACCAGGTGCTCATACATGTCGTCGCACACCACCCACACATGCGGATGCTTGCGCAACACCTCGGCCAACGCCTTCAGCTCCGCCTCGCTCGGCGCCGCCCCGGTCGGGTTGTTCGGATAGTTCAGCATCACCAGCTTGGTCTTCGGGGTGATCGCGGCGTCCAGGTCCTCCGGCCGCAGCTTGAAGCCGTTGTTCTCCGGGCAGTTGATCACCACGGGCTCGCCGCCCGCCAGCCGCGCCATCAGCACATAGGCTGACCAGTACGGCGCCGGCACGATCACCTCGTCGCCATCATCCACCGTCGCCATGATGGCGTTGTACAGAACCTGCTTGCCGCCATTGCCAACCATGATCTCGTCAAGCGCGTAGTCCAGCCCATGGTCGCGCTTGAATTTTCTCTGAATGGCCTGCTTCAGCGCAGGGGCGCCATCCTGCGGCGGATACTTGGTGTCGCCCTTCATTGCCGCCGCGAACCCCGCCTCGATCGCATGCTTCGGGGAGGCGAAGTTCGGCTCGCCGATCGTCAGCGCGATCACGTTGTGGCCCGCCGCGCGCAACTCGCGCGCCCGGATGGTCATCTGTACCGTCGCCGCAACCTTGACGCGGCTCAGCCTTTGCGCGAGAGCCGGCATGTTACTTCAACCCCTCGCAGAAGCGCTTGATGCGGTTGCAGGCATCCTCCAGCGTCGCGTCGTCCAGCGCATAGCTGATCCGGAAATGCCCGGGATAGAGGAACGCGCTGCCATGCACGGCGGCGACCCCTTCCTCATCGAGAAGTGCGGTCACGAACGCGGCGTCGCTGTCGATCTTCACGCCGCTGGACGATGTCTTGCCGATGCAGCCATGGATCGACGGGAACACATAGAACGCCCCCTCCGGCTTCGCGCACACGATGCCCTTGCAGGTGTTCAGCATGTCCACCACCAGGTTGCGCCGGCGCTGGAACGCCTCGACCATATCGGTGATGAACTCCTGCGGCCCGCTCAGCGCCGCGACCGCCGCCGCCTGGCTGATCGAGGAGGTGTTCGACGTGCTCTGGCTCTGCAGCTTGTCCAGCGCCTTGATCAACTGCACCGGCCCGCCCGCGAAGCCGATGCGCCAACCGGTCATCGCATAGGCCTTGGAACAGCCGTTCATCGTCAGCGTGCGGTCCTTCAGCCGTGGCTCCACCTCCACGATCGTCGCCGGCTTGAAGCCGTCATAGGCGAGCTTCTCATAGATGTCGTCGGTGAAGATCCACACGTTGGGGTGCTTCAGCAGCACGTCGCAAATAGCCCGCAACTCCTGGGCGGAATAGGCGGCACCGGTCGGGTTGCACGGGTTGTTCAGCATGAACCACTTGGTGCGCGGCGTGATCGCCGCGTCCAGATCCTCGGCGCGCAGCTTGAACCCGTTGTTCTGCCCGCACGGCACCAGCACCGGCTTGCCGTCCGCCAGCGTCACGATATCCGGGTAGCTGACCCAGCACGGCGTGGGGATCACCACCTCGTCGTCCTTGTCGAGTGTCGCGACCATCGCGTTGAAGATCACCTGCTTGCCGCCGGTGGAGATGATGATCTCCTCCGGCTTGTAGTCGATGCCGCTGTCGCGCTTGAACTTCGCCGCCACCGCCTCGCGCAGCGCCCGCGTGCCGGCCACGTCGGTATACTTCGTGTCGCCGCCCTGGATCGCCGCGATCGCCGCGTCCTTGATGAACTGCGGCGTGTCGAAATCGGGCTCCCCCTGGGACAGGGTGATCACATCGCGCCCCGCCGCCTTCAGCGCCCGCGCCTTGGTAGAGATGGCAATGGTCAGGCTTGGGCTGATCCGGTCAAGCCGTTCGGCGGTCAGGTGGGACATGGCAGAACCTTTGCGGGCTGGCGCGAAAAATCGCGGCACCCTAATGCCGGCGCCCGCCCCCGGCAACCGGCAGCCAGCGCCACGCAGCCCAGCCCACCACCAGCGTCACCGCCAGCAGCACGGTGGCCAGCGCATTCAGCACCGGCGTCGGCCCCAGCCGCAGGGTGGAGAACATGTGCATCGGCAGCGTCGTCGCCCCCGGCCCGGCCACGAAGCTCGCCACCACCACGTCGTCCAGCGACAGCACAAACGCCAGCCCCCACCCCGCCGCCAGCGCCGGCGCCAGCAACGGCAGGGTGATCCGCCATAGCACCACCAAGGGCGCGGCACCCAGGTCCGCCGCCGCCTCCTCCAGCACGCCCCCCTGCCCCACCAGCCGCGCCCGCACCGTGAACGCCACGAACGCTATCCCCAGCGTCACATGCGCCAAAACGATCGTCCCCGCCCCGCGCCCCGCCGGCCAGCCCAATGTCCGCTCCAGCAGCACGAACAGCAGCAGCAGCGACAACCCGATCAGCAGATCCGGCAACACCAGCGGTGCCGCCAGCAACCCGGTGAACACTCCTCGCCCCCGGAACCGCCCGAACCGCACCAGCGCAATCCCCGCCGCCCCGCCCAGCAGCATCGCCCCGGTCGCCGACACCGCCGCGATCCACAGCGACAGCCACGCCGCCTCCCGCAACGCCGCATCCTCCAGCAGCGCCCGATACCAGCGCAGCGAGAACCCGCTCCACACCGTCGTCAGCCGCGACTCGTTGAAACTGCCCAGCACCAGCAGCGCGATCGGCGCATAGAGAAAGGCATAGCCGAACGCCAGCGCCCCCCATTTCATCGCCGCATCAACCCCATCGGTACCAGCACCAACGCCAGCAACACCACCGCCAGCGCCGCCGCCTGCGGCCAGTCCCGCTCCTGGAAGAACGTGTCCCAGATTACCCGCCCCAGCATCAGCGTCTCAGCCGAGCCGAGCAGCGCCGGCACCACCACCTCCCCGCTCACCGGCACCGCCACCAGCACCACGCCCGCCACCACCCCCGGCAACGAAAGCGGCAACGTCACCCGCCACCAGGCCCGCCATGGCGACGCCCCCAGATCCGCCGCCGCCTGCTCCAGCGCCGGATCGGCCGCCGACAGCCGCGCCTCGATCGGCAACACCATGAACGGCAGATACACATAGACCAGCCCCACCAGCATCGCCGCCTCGCTGTGCAGCATCGCCACCGGTGCCTCCACCACCCCCAGCGCCAGCAGCGCCGCGTTGAGATACCCCTCGTCGCGCAGAATCCCGATCCACGCCACAAGCCGCAGCAACACCCCACTCAGGAACGGCACCACCACCAGCGCACGCAACACCGGCCGCCACCGAGCCGGCGCCCGCGCGATACCGAGTGCCATCGGATACCCGACCAGAAGACACAACCCAGCCGCCAGCAAGGCCACGCGCACGCTGCCCCACAGCGCCTCGCGATACAGCGGGTCGCCCAACGCCAGCGCCAGCGGCTCCAGGTTCCAGCCCAGCACAAACGGCGGCACCGCCTCGGCGGGAACCGCGAGCGCGATCGCCAGTAGGATCGCCGCGGGGGCCGCGACGCACAGCAGGAGCCAGGTCCACACCGGCAGGAGCAGCAAGATTCTCAAGCAAGGGTCTTCTTCTTCTGAAGAAAAAGAAGCAAAAAGACTTTCATACTTTTGCCAATAGAATCGCGGGAGTAGTGTGATAAAAGTTTTTTGGTTCTTTTTTTCCAAAAAGAACACCTTCCTACCCTTCGACCACCGCCCGGATCGCATCCAGCTTGGCGTGATGCCGCGACATGTCCAGCGAATCCACCGTCAGCTCCGCCAGCGCCGTCACGCCGTCCACCGCCGGCCCGTGCGCCACCGCGTGCTCCAGGATGGCCCGGTCGCGCCCCGGGTCCAGCGCCTCCAGCATTGCCGCCCGCCATGCCGGGCGCAGCACCGCCAGCGCCGCCACCAGACCCCACGCCCCCCAGTTCGACACGCCGGCCACCACCAGGTAATCCGCCGCCGTCGCGCAGGCGATGGACTCGCCGTGGGCGACGTCGTGCGCGATCAGCGAACGCGGCAACGCCCCCATCCCGATCTCGTTGCCCCCGTCGCCCACCGCCAGCTTCGCCCAGGCACCGCCGAGGAACAGCTCGTCCATCGGGGCGGTGAAGGCCCCGATATCCACCCCGCGCAGATTGCGCGGCCGCCCGTCGAACGCCTGCCCGCACCGTTCGATCGACAGCGCGTGGGTTACCCCGGCCGCCTGCCACGCCGCCACCAGCGGGGCGAGCGGCGCACCCAGCGCCACCACGTCGAGCGGAACATCCCCGATCCCCGCACCCACCAGCGCGGCGGCGCAGGTCGCCCGGCACGGCTCGTCCGTCGCCAGTCGCACCCGCACCCCGGCCGAGGCCAGGGCCCGCAGCAGCAGCGCCGCCCCGATCGGACCGTCCGTCTCGGCAGCCGGCGGATCGGCGCGCGGCACGAAGAACCCGGTGATCACGCCCACCACCGGCGCCTCCACCGCCGCGATCGAGGAGGCCGCGGCCCACAGCCCGCCACGTGCCGCATCGCACAGGTGGGAGATGTTGCGCCCCACTTCCTCCTGCACCAGCGCCTCGATGCGATCCACCAGCGCGCGCTGGGCCGAAGGCTGCTCCATCAGAGCGAGGCGAGGTTGCTGTTGCGCAAATCGGTGATCAGCATGCAGCCAGGCGCGTGGGTGATGCAGAACTCAGGCTTCACCTGCGCGATCACCGCCTGCGGCGTCACCCCGCAGGCCCAGAACACCGGCAATTCACCCGGCCCGATCGGCACCGCGTCGCCGTAGTCCGGCTTGTTGATGTCCGAAATCCCGATCGCCTCCGGCAGCCCGATATGCACCGGCGCGCCGTGCACGGAGGGAAACCGCGACGTGATCTGGATCGCCCTGATCGCATCCGCAGGCTTCAGCGGCCGCATCGAAACAACCAGCGGCCCATGGAACACCCCGGCCGGCGTGGTTGGGATGTTCGTGCGATACATCGGCACGTTGCTGCCGCAGGTGATGTGGCGCACGTCGATGCCGTCCTCCACCAGCGCCTCCTCGAAGCTGAACGAGCAGCCGATCGCGAAGGTCACCAGGTCGTCGCGCCACACCGCGGATATGTCGGTCGGCTCATCGACCAGCACCCCGTCGCGCCACACGCGGTAGCGCGGCACATCGGTGCGGATATCCAGGTCCCGCGCCAGCGTCGGCAGCCGCCAGTCGCCTGGCTCGGAAACCGCCAGCACCGGGCATGGCTTCGGATTCGCCTGCGCGAACCGCAGGAAATCATGCGCCAGCGCCTTGGGCAGGATCGCCAGGTTCGCCTGCACATTGCCCCGCGCCAGCCCCGCCGTCTGCCCGGCATAGGCCCCGGCGCGGAAGCGCAGGCGCTCCTTCAGGCCGGCATTGGCCCCGAGATCGGAAATCGCATTCATGGCAGGCTCCCGCAGTGACGAGGGCGCCACCGTAAGGGTGCCGTGGCCCGCGCGTCAAAGCACCCGAGGTTGCCCCCCGCCCCGCCCTCGGGCAGCATTGCAGTGCACAACGAAGGGGCTGCGCGCGTGAAGATCTGCGTCTACGGGCCGGGAGCAATCGGCGGCTGGCTGGCCGCCGCAATGGCCCATGGGGGGGCGAACGGCGGCATCGAGGTCTCGGTCGTTGCCCGCGGCAGCCATCTCAAGGCCATCCGCGAGAACGGCCTCACCCTGGAACTCCCCGACGACCGCTATACCGTCAAGGTCGCCGCCAGCGACAACCCGGCCGAACTCGGCCCCCAGGACGGGGTGATCGTCACCGTCAAGGCGCCCTCGCTTTCCTCCGTCGCCGGCGCCATCGGCCCGCTGCTGCGCGAGGACACCCCGGTCGCCTTCCTGACCAACGGCATCCCCTGGTGGTATTTCATGGGCCATGGCGGCGCGCTCGACGGCCGCTCGCTGCCGCGCCTCGACCCGAACGACGCGCTGCGCCACGCCATCGGCCAGCATCGCCTGATCGGCGGCATCGCCTGGCCGGCCAGTTCCGTCCCCGAGCCCGGCGTCATCAAGATGGGTGCCGGCGCGGCCCGCGGTTGCGTCGTCGGCGCGCCAGACGGGGGCGCGCATCCAGGCCTCGACCTGCTGGCGAAAGCCTTCGCCGCCGGCAACCTGCGCCTGGACATCGCGCCGCAGATCCGCGACGTCATCTGGGAGAAACTGGCCTTCAACCTGTCCGCCGGCCCGATGTGTGTGCTCACCACCGCCCCGGTGAAGGACACGCATGTGGAGGAGGCGCTGGTGCAAACTTCCCGCCAGGTGATGACCGAGGTCGCCGGCCTCATCGCCGCCATGGGCCGCAATGTTGTCCTCGATCAGGAGAAGGTCGTCGCCGGCAACCGCGTGCTGGGCCATCGCCCGAGCATCCTGCAGGACCTGCTGGCCGGCCGGCCGATGGAGGTCGACGCGCTCTACTCCACCCCGCTCGAACTGGCCGAGATGGTCGGTGTGACGCTGCCCACGCTGGAACTGCTGGTGTCGCTGATCAAGGTCCGGGCGCGGCAGGCGGGGTTGTACGACGGGTAGGGAAGCAAGCGGTTCTTTTCCGAAAAAAAGAACCAAAACCCTTTTTCCATTTGCGCCCGTTCGACCAGCCGGCACGGCGCAAATGGATGAAGTCTTTCTGCTTCTTTTTCTTCAGAAAAAGAAGGCTTTCCTTACTCAGGAAACGCTTCGAACTGTGGCAATCCATCAGTGATCTCGAACCACGCCGCCTTCGATCCCACGAAGATATGCGCCGTCGGCCGGATGCCGGGATCGCCCTCCAGCGTCCCCATCGCCACATGCGCGAACGCCCCGTCGCGCACCACGGAGAACAGCAACGACCCGCAGCGCACGCAGCTTGTGTTGTTGTTCTCCGCCGTGCCCATCACCAGCAGGTCGGCCCCGCCCCGTGTCACCCGCAGCAGCGCCCGCGCGACACCGGCCAGCGGCTTGAACGCCGACCCCGTCACCCGCCGGCACTGCGAACAATGGCAATTCAGCGCATAGGCGAAAGCGCCGTCCACCGCATAGTGGACGGCGCCGCAATAGCATCGGCCGCGGATCCCGACCTCAGTTATCGTCACACGCTGCGTCGTGCCACCGCAGCGGCTGCCGCGGCGGAAAATGCAGCGCCGTGACCGTCGTTTTGTGGCACGCCCTCGGGGACCGTCACCCACTTGTGCTTGTAGGGCACGAAGATGGAAACGGTCGGGCACGGAAAGTCGGGATCGGCGAAAAGACCGGCGGGAATGCCAATCCGGTCGGGCGATGCCTCCGCCTCCCAGAACAGGGTCGAACCGCAATCCGGGCAGAAATGGAAGGTGACGAAGGCGCCGCTATCACCCTTGCGGATGTAGGACTTCGTCGTGCCGTCCACCGTCACGTACGCGCGCGCGAAATAGCCGTGCACGCTGTAACTGCTGCCAGTGCGCCGCTGGCATAGCAGGCAATGGCACATCGAGATGCTCAGCGGCGCGGCGTCGGCGGTGATGCGCATAGCGCCGCACTGGCAGGCTCCGGCGTGGATCGGCATAGCGGCCTCCTATCGGTTGCTACAACTCCGGCGGCTTGTAGTACGGCTTATCGCCCAGCGCGTTCACCCGCGCCCAGAACCCCGGCCCGCCGGCAAACCCCGAAGGCTCCAGCACCTGCGCGTCGCGAAAAATGCACCAGGACTCCGGATGCATTCGGCTCGCCTCGGCAAACACCTCCGCCGCCTCGTCCTCCTGCCCCACACGCCGCAGATGCAGGCCCAGGCGGAACAGCGCTTCCGCCATCGCCATGTCCGCCGAGATCACCGGCAGCCGCGCCCGCGCCGCATCGCCCGGCAGGGCGTGCTCGCCAGTCCGCACCCAGGCCCGCACCGCATCGAAATAAGCCCGCCGCGCCGCCTCCCTCTCTGCCGCCAACTCGGGCGCCAGCGTCCGCGTGGCCGGGTCCATGCGCCGGAAATGATCGGTCGACCCCGCCGTCTCTGGCGGGCGCACGATCATCCCGCGCTCATCGATCCACACGCATTGCGGCACGTTGACCATGCCGTACAACGCCGAAACCCGATGCTCCTCGTCGATCAGGCAGGGATAGCTCGGCCGCGCCTTCTCTATCCATGGCCGCGCCTGCTCCGCTCCCCGCCCTTCCTGGGCGACCGCGATGACCACGAACGGCGCGTCGAACAAGCAAGTCTGCAAGTCCTCCCACACGGAGAGGTCAAGCCTGCAGCCTCACCATGACGCCCAGGTCGTCAGGAACACCTTCTGCCCGCGATAGTCGGACAGCCGATGAACCTTCCCCGCCAAATCCGGCAGCGCGAAATCCGGCGCCTCCAGCCCGGCCAGCGCCGCATTGCGCGCCTCCGCCCCGGCTCCGAGCACCCAGGTCTCGCCGGCCCGGTCGCTGGCCACCGGGTTCCCGAGATGCCGCCAGAACGCCGCGGCATCCACGCGCCCGCCGGCCAGCATCGCCCCGTCCAGCGGAACGCACAGGTCGTCGCGGCACATCCCCTCGGGCTTCAGTGTCCAGCCCGTCACCCGCGCCGCGTCCTCCGGGGCCAGTCGCAACCCCCCTTCGGACGGCACCGCATGGGTGCCCGTTTCAATCAGAACGACCGCCATGTTTCCCTCGCCTGCCATTGCCCGCCCACTCTGGCAGCCCCGCGTTCAACCTTCCAGTGCGATCGGCAGCATCGAGGCGACCAGCACTACCGCCATGGCAATGTTAAACACCCGCATCCGCGCCCCCCCGCCCAGAACCCGCGCCGCCCCATGCCCCAGCAGCGCCCAGGGCAGGCAACTCGGCACCGTCACCACGAAGAACACCAGCCCGATCACCGCCAGTTGCGGCCCCGCCGGCGCCTCCGGCCGCACCCAGGCCGCCGCGATCGACAGCGCGAGCAGCCAGGCCTTCGGGTTCACCCACTGGAACAGCACGGCCTTGCCGAACCCGAACCGCAGCCCCGGCGCCTCCTCCGCCTGCCCCACCGGCGAGCTTGCGATTTTCCATGCCAGCCAGACCAGCCAAGCGATCGAGGCGAACCGCATCGCCCGCGCGACAGCCGGATGCGCCGCCAGCGCACCGGCCAGCCCCAGCCCCACAAGCACGATCATCAGCGCGAACCCGGCCCCGATCCCCAGCATATGCGGCCAGGTCGCCCGCCAACCATTCGCCGCCGCGTTGGCCGCCACCAGCGCATTGTTCGGCCCCGGCGTCACCGCCGCCGCGAAGGCGAAACCAACAAGGGGCCACAGCGGCACATCCATCAAGATAAGGTCAGCATCAGTGCCCTGTCGCCGTCCAGCCCCCGCGCCGCATGCCAGCCATTGCGCGTCGGTTCAGTTCTCTCGCTGGTCCGACCGCGGCCGCTCGCGCCAGCCGTCACCGGCCATCGGCGCCCCCCCCGCAGCGCGGCCCCTAAGGCGCCGCCCGCTGGCCGCTACCCCAGAAGTCACCCGGGTCGCGTCGCGCAGGGCCCGGCCTCTCTACTCGGTCCGTCCCCCAGAACTGCCCCGACCGTGCCGACCCGTCCTGCGGCCTGCCCTGGCCATCACCGCGGTAGCCATCTCCGCCACGCGGATCGCCGCGATAGCCATACTCGCCACGCGGGTCGCCGCGATAGCCATACTCGCCACGCCGGTCGCCGCGATATGCCGGCCCGCGCTGGTAGCTCGGCTCCCAGTAAGGCCGATCGGAATAGTCTTGGCTGTAGCCGCCCGTGGCGCCACCATAGCCGTAGTCGTCATGCACGGGGCCGCACGCCGACAAGGCGGCAAGCACGGCCAAGGCTGCGAAGCGGATCATGTGTTCCTCCAGGCCATGGCCCGGATACCGGGCGCATCTGTCAGGCAAATGCGCGAAATGCGGAAAAGTCGTGGCGCGCGATCAGCCCAGCGCGAATTTCGCCAGCAACCCGGGCGAAAGAATGACTGTGGCCCACACCACCGCCGAGCCGACATTGGCGATCTGGAACGGCACATGTGGCATCGCGCAACTTCCTGCCACCAGCGGCACCGCGGCCCGCAGTGGCCCGAAGAACCGCCCCATGAACACCCCCAAAAAGCCCCACCGCGCAAAGAACCGCTGTCCGCGCAGCAACAGATCTGGCGTGCGCGTCAGCGGCCACACATGCGCGATGCGGTCCTTGAAATGATAGCCGACCCAATACGACACCGCATCGCCCAGGATCGCCCCGCCCGCTGCCGCAGCCCAGCACGGCCAGAACGCAATCCCGCTCGCCCCCAGCAGCCCGGACAGCCCGAACAGGATCACCGTCGCCGGCAACAGCAGCGACACCACCGCCAACGACTCCCCGAACGCCAGCAGGAACACCACCGGCGCCGCCCAGGCCTGGTTGGTCCGGACGAATTCCAGCGTCCCTGCGATAAAGGCTTCGATGGCGCGGCACTCCCGTGGATCCCTCCCTGCCATCATGCCGCATCCCCTGCCCGCCGGCCACACGCCCCGCCCGCCGGCCGCTGGCCCCAATTGACCCCCACCCCCGCCCCGTGGTGCGCTTCCTCACCCATTCGGGAGGAAACACAATGCCCATCACCCCCAACGTCTCGTTCGACCGCCTGCGCGCCGGCAAGATGTCCCTCGGCTTCGGCGCCAGCCACCTGCGCACCGTCGCCACTCCCATGCTCGCCAAGTCCGCCGGCTTCGACTGGCTGTTCATCGACATGGAGCACGGCGCCTTCTCCGTCCACGAAGCGACCCAGCTCTGCTTCGCCTCCCTCACCGCCTGCATCTCCCCCATCGTCCGCGTCTGCACCGACGCGCTCGACGAAGGCACCCGTGCGCTGGACAACGGCGCCCAGGGCCTGGTCATTCCCCATGTCGACACGCCCGCCCAGGCCAAGCGCATCGCGAGCGCCTTCCGCTATCCCCCGCGCGGCACCCGTTCCTGGGGCGGCGGCATCGCCCAGTTCGGCTTCCTGCCGCCCCCGGTCGCGGAAGCGCAGGAACAGATCAACAACGAAACCCTGATCGTCGCGATGATCGAAACCGCCGAAGCCGTCGCCAACGCCGACGCCATCGCCGCCACCGACGGCATCGACTGCCTGCTGATCGGCACCTCCGACCTCACCGCCGACATGGGCATCAGCGGCCAGGCCGGGCATGAGAAAGTGCAGGCCGCCTACCGCGCCGTCATCGACGCCTGCAAGAAGCACGGCAAATACCCCGGCATGGGCGGCATCTACGACGAGGAAAACGCGCGCCGCTACATCGGCTGGGGCTGCCAGTTCATCCTCGGCGGCTCCGACGGGATGTTCATCACCCAGGGCGCCACCGCACGGGCCAAGTTCCTGAATGGGCTTGGCTAAAGCAAGATTCTTCTTTTTCTGAAGAAAAAGAAGCAAAAAGACTTTTTATTCATTTGCACCGTGACAGGCGCGTCCGCCACGGTGCAAATGGATGAAAGTTTTTTGGTTCTTTTTTTCAAAAAAGAACATTCTTCCTTCAATTCAATAGTTTGTCCGTATCCAGCGCCCCGACCGCCTCTACCACCACATCGGCAAACCGCCGCGTCGTCGCCGCGATCGCCGCTCGGCTCACCCCCGGCCCCAGCAC
>JANPIH010000362.1:0-19714 GCA_031424895.1 Rhodospirillales bacterium | reverse complement strand
CGCAAACTTGCCGAGGCACCGCGGCGACGACAACTGCAATGGGCAAACCTCTTTGCAACTTAACTTCGCGCCTATGGGGCCAAGCCCCTGGACCTTATCCTTCTGAAAAATAATGGGGTTCCAAGGGCCGCCGGCCCTTGGTGGGTCCAGGGCAAAGCCCTGGCCTTTTCTCTCTTCATGGGTCAGTCATTTGGTCGGTTGGTATTATACGGTCAGAACCGGGCTGGCGGCGGCACGCGGGCGCATGGTCTCGGCCAGGGCGGTCAGAAGGTCGCCGTCGCGCAACGGCTTGGACAGCAGGCGATGGCCGTGGGCCGCGCCAGGCGGCAGCGAGCTGTAGCCGGTGACGTAGATCACCGGAACGCCATGCGCGCCAAGGATGTCGGCCACCGGTTGGGAGGACTGGCCATGCAGGTTGCCATCGAGCACGGCAGCGTCCAGGCGTGCGCCCTCCGCCTCCGCCAGCGCCAGCGCCGCCGCGAGCGTGGCGGCCGGGCCGACCACCTCGCACCCGGCATCCGCAAGCGTGGTCACGATCTCGAGCGCGACCAGGGGCTCGTCCTCCACCACCAGCACGCGGCGTTGATGCAGCGCGGCATCGGGCGCGGGCGCGGGGGGTGCCGCATCGGGTGCGCCGTCGGCCGGGTCGCGCCCGGGTTCCACGGCGGCCGGGTGGGCGGCGACGATGCCATGGGCGGGGATGGCAATGTCGCACCGCAGCCCGCCCGCGGCCCATTCGCGCGACACCTCGCCGCCAAGCTGGCTGCGGACGGTGGCCTCCACGACGATCGTGCCAAAGCCGCGCCGCGCAGGCGGGCCGGCAATGGCGGGTCCACCCTGCTCCTGCCAGCGCAGCAGAATGCGCGTGCCCTGCTCCACACTGTCCGGGGGGGCGGGGGCCAGCCGCCAGGACAGCGAGATCCGGCCGGCGGCGATGGAAAGCGCGCCATACTTGGCGGCGTTGGTCGCCAGTTCATGCAACACCATGGACAGCGGCTGCACGACATCTGGCCGCAGGCGCAGCGCTGGACCATCAAGCGTCACCCTTGTGTCGGCATGCCCATCGGCAGGCCCTGCCGTGCCGTAGGCGGCCAGTTCCTCCCGCGCGATATCGCCGAGTTCGGCACCGGTCCAGCGGTCGCGGGCCAGCAGCGTATGGGCGCGCGCGAGCGCCGAGACCCGGCCTTCGACCGCATCGGCAAACTCGCGGGGGTCATCGGCCCGGCTGAGCTTGACGATGGAGCGCACCACGGCAAGCACGTTGCGGGCACGGTGGTCCACCTCGCGGGCCAGCAGCAACTCCCGCTCCTGCTCGCGCTTGCGCTCGGTGACGTCGAACGAAACACCCACCGCGCGGCGCGAGCTGGCGGTGGTGCCGCCAGCGACAACGGACCCGCGCGAGGCGATCCAGCGGACATCCCCGGCAACAGGATCGATGGCGCGAAACTCCTCGCCGATCGCAAACTGGGAGGCGTCGTTCAACATGGGATGCGCAAGAAGGCGGCCGCGATCCTCCGGATGCACATGGGCGGTGCGTTCCTCCAGGGACAGCGGGTGCGTTCCGGGCGGCAGGAAAAACAGGCGTCGGTATTCGTCGTTCACTTCCGCCATACCGGTGGCGGTGTCCATGTCCCACACGCCGATGCCGGCCGCGACCGACGCCAGGGCAAGGCGCTCGTCGCTGGCCGCGCGCGCCGCCTCGGCAAGCTTGCGGCCGGTGATGTCGTAGACGACGCCGACCAGGCGATGGGACTGCCGCCCCGCACCCACATGGGAGCCGCGGGCGGCAAGCCAGCGCATCTCGCCGGTGTCGTGGCGGCGGATGCGGAACTGCAGGGCATAAGGGGCGCCGTCCTCATATGACGTGGTGATAGCCGCCCGCACCACCGCGCGGTCCTCCGCCAGGACAAGGTTCATACGGAACTCGAAATCGATCGGCTCGTCGCCTGGCGGCAGGCCATAAACCTTGCGCCATTGGGCATTCACCACCGAGGTTCCGGTGCGGGTGTCGACGTCGAACACCCCCATGCCCGCGGCCGCCGAGGCGAGTGCCAGGCGCTCGTCGCTGACGGCACGTGCCGCCTCGGCGGCGCGGCGCTCGGTGGTGTCGTGGATCAGGCCCAGGAAGCGGCACGGATGCAAACCGGCATCGACGAAGGCGCCGCGCGAGTGCATCCAGCGCACTTCGCCGGTATCGCGCCGGATGATACGGAACTCCTCGTCGTAGCTGCCGTGCTCGGCATAGGTCTGAAGCGTTCTGGCGCGGATCCGCGCGCGGTCATCGGGATGCACAGCAGCGATGCGTTCGTCCAGGGAGGCGGATGTGATCGACGGCGGCAAGCCGTACAGACGGCACCATTCAGCATTCACGACGGCATGGCCCGAGGCGGTATCGACATCGAACACCCCGAGGCCCACCGCAGCGCAGGCCAGCGCGAGGCGGTGTTCGCTTTCCGCGCGCGCCTGCTGGGCCGCGATACGGTCGGTAATGTCGTAGGTGACGCCGACGAAGCGGTTGGCCGCGTCCTTTCGCCTGACGTATGACCCCTGCGAAGCCACCCAGCGCAGCTCGCCGGTGTCCTGGCGCAGGATGCGGTATTCCTCGTGGAAATCGGTGCCGTCGCGGTTGGCGGCGGCGGCGCGCGCGCTCAGCCGGTCGCGGTCGTCGGGATGGATGAAGCCGAGCCGCGTTGCCAGCGACAACGGATCGTCCCCGGGCGGCAGGCCGTGCACGGCGCGGTGCTGCGCGTTGACCACGGCATCGCCGGTGCGGACGTCCACGTCATAAACGCCCATGCCGGCAGCCGAGGAGGCCATGGCAAGGCGTTCCTCGCTGGCAGCCAGCGCCGCCTCGGCCTGCATGCGCGCGCCGATGTCCTGGATCACCGCCACACCGTGCACCGGCCGCCCGGTGGCCTCGTCGCGCAGCAGGGAGGCGGTCAGCTCGCCCCACAGGATCGAGCCGTCCTTGCGCAGGTAGCGCTTGCGCAGGTTGAACGTGTCGATGGCCCCGCCCTGCATCCGCTGGGACATCGCAAGGCTGGCGGCCCGGTCGTCGGGATGGGTGAGGTCGTGCACGGTACGCCGCAGCAGCTCCGGTTCGCGATAGCCGAGCATTTCGCACAACCGGGCATTGACCCGCATCCAGTGGCCGTCGAGATCGACATGCGCGACCCCGACGGCGGCCTGCTCGAACGTTCCGCGGAAGCGTGCCTCGCTGACGGAGGCCCGACGCTGGGCACGGGCGGTGACCCAGCCGAGCGCCCCCAGCGGCAGGGCCGTGACAACAAGGATCAGCGCGTTGCGCCGCAGTCGCTCGTGGAACGGGGCCAGCACGGCGGCACGGGGCAATGCCATGGCGGCCACCAGCGCCTCGCCCTCCCGCAGGCTGCGCCAGGCGACAACCGTTGGGCCATCGGGCCCGGCCTGTTCCGTGCGGCCGGAGGTTGCCGCGTCGGGGCCCCGCGGCACCACGCGAACCAGCACGTCGCTCTCCGGCGGGCGTGGCGCCTGCATGTAGCGGTCGGCCGGCGGCGGCGGCGGCCACAGGATCATCGGAGCCCCGTCGCTGGCGCGGAACACCCCGGCCCGCGCCCCCCGCGGCAGGTCCAGCTCGGCATAGGCGCGGCTGAAATCGTCGGCGAAAAGCGCTGACTGGGCGATGCCTAGGAAACGCCCGTTCCGGTCGCGGATCGCCACGCTGAGGCTGAAGAACCAGTTTCGTGTGATCATGCCCCAGGTCAGCGGCATCAGGGCACTCTCGACCCCGTCGCGCAGCGGCGCATAGAACGGCCGGTCGGACCAATTGGCGGCGGGTGGCTCCCGGCTGATGCTGGTTGCGACCACGTCGCCGCGCGCGTCCATGATCCAGAACGTGGTAACCTCCGGCGTCTGCGCGATCAGGTGGGCGAAATCGTCCCATTTGTCGCCGCCGACGCTGTCCAGGCCGTCGCGGCGAACATCCTGGACCACCGAAAGGGTGACGAGCCCCGCGACCGAGATGGTCCGGCGGGCATGCTCGGCCGCGCCGAGGGCGCCCCGCTCCGCCGCCTGCCATCCGCTTTCCAGTGTCGACTGGTAGTCGTTCCAGGCGCCATGGACGAAAACGCCAACCAGCAGCGCCAGCATTCCGGTAAGCAGGACAAACAGGCCGCGATTGGCCCGCCCCAGCCAGCGCTGCAGCATGGATGCGGGCATGGCCCAAATGTTGCCCTTGCTGACCGAAGCTTGCCGCACGCCCGTTCCCTGGTGTTGCGCCTGCCTGAGCGGGAGGCAGATTAGGAGGTGAGATGCAGCGTGTCACCACGCATGGGCGGCAGGAAGGTTCACGGGCAAGTGATGGCTGGCATGGTGCGAAAACCAACCGGCTTCGGAACGGCCGCCAGACCGGGCACTACGCCCACCGGCACCGCGAGGCCGATCACGAATGTTTCCGTTTGCCGCCCTTCTTTCCGCCTGCGGCAACGCAATCGGCGCCGCGCCGTTCCCGCTGAATACCAGCCGCGTGCCCAGGCAGCGGCGGCCAGGCTGCTGGAAGGGGGAGGCGTGCCGATGGGCCAGGGGGGACAGGCGGCGCTGCGGCTGTGCGCGATGCTGGCGCTGCTGCTGCCAATGGAGCCGCCGGCGGTCCGCGCCGCCGACCCGATCGCATACGACCTTCGGCTGGCTCCGACTGGGCTTGGCGAGCTTGACCGGGCGGCGGCGGACGCATCCCTCCTGGCCACGCTGCGAGAGGCGGCGCCGGTTGGCCCGGCGGCGCTGGCGGCGCGGGCGCGGGCCGACGTGGAGCGGCTGACGGCCGCACTGCACAGCCTGGGGCATTACGGCGGAACGGTGGCGGTGCGCATTGACAGGGAGCCGGCGGACGCGCCAGGCCTCATTGACCGGCTGGAGGCGCTTGAACAGGGGACCCGGGTTGACGTGGAGGTCACCCTCTCACCCGGCGACGTATTCCCGCTGCGCCGCGTCGAGTTGCGCGGCGAAGTGCCGGCATCGGCGCGCCAGGCGTTCACCCTGGCGCCCGGCCAGCCGGCGCGGGCGGACGCGGTGCTCGCGGCGCGCGAGGCAGTGCGCACGGCGCTGCGGACGGAGGGTTTCGCGCTGGCGGAAGTGAGCGCGCCGGACGCGGTGCTCGATCCCGCCGCCCGCGCCGTGGACGTGGCCTACACGGTCCGCACCGGCCCGCGCCTGGACATCGGTACCATCGCCGTCGAGGGCACCACGCGGCTGGACCCGGCCTTCGTGCGCCGGCGGCTGAAACTGGCCGAGGGCGAGCGTTTCGACCCCGCCCGGCTGGCAGCCGCCCGGCGCGACCTCGCCGCCCTGCCGGCGGTCGCCAGCGTCCGCATCGAGGAAGGCACGGCGCCGGATGTGCAGGGCCGCCTGCCGGTGACGGTGCGGGTCGGCGAACGCAAGCTGCGGGTGATCGACCTTGCCGCCGCCTGGTCCACCGACCAGGGCGGGCGCGTCTCGGCGACCTGGACGCATCGCAACCTGTGGGGGGCCGCCGAACAGCTCACGCTCGGCGCCGCGGCCACCGAACTGGGCGGAAGTGCCACGCGCGCCCCCGGCTACAACCTCGATGCCCTGCTGGTGCTGCCGGAGGTCCCGGCGCGCAACCATACCCTGACCCTGAACGTCAATGCCCAGCGCGCCTATCTGCGCGCCTACGACCGCGATGCCGTGCGGGCCTCGGCCCTCGTGGCCCGCAAGCTCAGCGAGCGCTGGCGGGCCACTGGCGAGCTGGCGGTCCAGTCGGCGCGCATCACCCAGGAGGGCGCGGTGAACGACTACCTGCTGGTCCAGGCCCCGCTCGGGCTCGCCTACGATTCGACCAACGACCTGCTCGACCCGGTGCGCGGTGTGCGCGCCGGCGTGTCGGTGACGCCGACGATCGACGTGGCCAACAAGGGCGCGATGTTCGCGGTGATGCAGGCTTCCGCCTCCACCTATCTCGACCTCGCCGGGTTTACGGGCGCGGAGCCGGGCCGCACGGTGGTGGCGCTGCGCGCGCTGGTCGGCGCGATTGCCGGCGGCGACGTGCTGGACCTGCCGCCCGACCAGCGCTTCTACGCCGGCGGTAGCGGCACCATCCGCGGCTACCGCTTCCAGTCGGTGGGCCGGCTGTTCGCGAGCGGACGGCCGCGCGGCGGCACCGCCATCGATGCCGCCACGGTGGAACTGCGCCAGCGCATCGGCGAAAACTGGGGCGCGGCGGCGTTCGTCGATGCGGGCCAGGTCTCCGACCAGGGCGTGCCGTTCACCGGCGAGCTGCGCGTTGGCGCGGGCATCGGCGTGCGCTACCACACCGGCATCGGGCCGATCCGCGCCGACATCGCCGTGCCGCTGGTGCGCCAGCGCAAGACCGACGCGGTGCAGTTCTATATCGGCATCGGGCAGGCCTTCTGATGCGCCGCGCGGCTTTCCTGATGATGCTCGTGGTCCTGCTGGCCGGACCGGCGGTGGCGCAGGACGAGCGCAACACCGTCACCCGCCTGATCGAATGGGCCAGTGGCGGGCAGGTGCGGCTGGTGGGGCTGGAAGGCTGGCTGCCCGGCGCGCCCCGGGCCGGGCGCATCGAGGTGCACGACGCGCGGGGTGCCTGGCTGGTGCTGGAGGAGGTGACCGCCCAGTGGTCCTCGCTCGCGCTGTTGCGCGGCCGCGCCCAGGTGCAGTCGCTGACTGCCGCACGCGCCGTGGTTCATCGCCAGCCCGCCGGGGCTGGCGGCGGCGGTGGAGGGGGCCTGCCGATGCCGGTCGCGGTCGATGCGCTGCGGATCGGCCGGCTGGAGGTGATGCCGGCGGCCTCGGGGCTGGCGGAGGCGGTGGTGGTCTCGGTATCGGGCGCGATGGACCTCGCGGCCCTCGACCAGGGCACGCTGCGCCTGCTGGTGGAGGGCGTCGATCGGCCGGGGCGGCTGAGCGTTGAGGGGCGGCTTGCACCGGACTCGCTCGCGCTGGCGGTCGCGGTGGAGGAGCCGGCCGACGGGCTGGTGGCCGGAATCGCCCGGCTGCCGGACCTCGGCGCGCTGAAGGTGACGGCGCGGCTCGATGGCCCGCGCACCGCCCCCGCCCTGCGCCTGGACGCCACCGCCGGCGCGCTGACATTGACCGCCTCCGGCCTGCTGGCGCCGGACCGGATCGCGCTGGACGTCGCCGCCCGCGCCCCCGCGATGGCGCCCGGGCCCGACCTTGCCTGGCAGGCGATCGAGATCGACACCCACCTCGCCGGCCCGCCGGCGGCACCCGCGGCGAAGGGCAGGCTGCTGGTGGAAGGGCTGCGCGCCGGGGAGACGCGGCTGGCGCGCATCGCCGCCACCCTGTCGGGCGATGCCGGAAGGGTGCGCCTCGAGGGCCGGGCGGAACAGGTGCAGCTTCCTGCCCCGCTCGGCGACGTGCTGCGCGCCGCGCCGCTGGAACTGGCGGCCGACCTGGACCTGCAGGCCGAAGGGCGGCCGGTGGCGCTGCGCCTGACGCACCCCTTGCTGGTCCTGGCCGGCACGGTGCGCACCGCGGGCGTGCCGGAGGTGCATCTGGTGCTCGACCTGCCGACGCTCGATCCGCTGGCGGCGGAACTGTCCGGCAGCGCCCAGGTCCGGCTCGACCTGCGCCTGCCCGCGGAAGGGGCCGAGGTGCAAAGCTCGGGCTGGGTCCGGCTGGGCGCGGCACCTGTGCCGGCCCTGGCGGGGCGCGAAACCCGTTTCGCATTGGCCGCAACGCGGCGCGGCGAGCGGACCGTCGTGGAGCGGCTGACGCTGGACAGCCCTGCCCTGCGCCTGTCAGGCCATGGCAGCTTTGACGCCGACGGAGTGGCCGCCGATCTGGACGCCGTGCTGCCCGAACTCGCCCTGGTTGCCGCCCCGCTACTGGGCGAGGTCCGGCTGGGGTTGCGCCTCGCTGGCCGGGTGGACGATTTCGCGATCGACCTGACCGGCGAAGGCACGGCCGGCACTGCGGATTTCGCGAAGCTGCCGCTGTCGTTGTCCGGCCGCGCCTCTGGCCTGCCGGGCGCCCCCGAGGCGCGCGCCAGGCTCTCCGCCACGCTGGAAGGCGCGAAGCTGGATGCGGAGCTTGCCGGCGGGCGCGCCGCGGACGGCACGATCCGGCTTGATGTTCCGGCGCTGCGCTGGAAGTCGGCACGCGCGACGGCCTCCCTCGTGCTGCCGCCCGGCGCGCCACTGCCGCACGGCACGGTGCAGGTGGAGGTGGGCGCAATTCAGGAACTCCGCCCGTTCCTCCCCGGGGCACCCGCCGGCAGCCTGCGGCTGGACGCCTCACGCGAAGCGGGCGGCGCCCTGCGCGCCGAAGCCTCGGCGCGCGGGTTGCCGCCGTTTGCCAGCGTGACGCTCCAGGCAGACGGTCTGCCCGAGGCGCTGATGCTGCGCCTGTCGGCCCGCGACCCCGGCAGCCTGGATGCGGCGGCGACGCTGGATGTGCCGGGGCGGACGTTGTTGCTGTCGTCGTTGCGCGGGACGTTGCAGGACCGGCCGGTGGCCCTGCGCGCGCCTGCCCGGCTCGCTCTCGGTACCGCTGCGTGGGGCGACGAAATGCGGGTTGACCGGCTGTTGGTCGACATTGCCGGCGGCACGGTCGAGGCCGCCGGGCGGATTGCGCCGACGCTTGACCTGCGCGCCACCGTGCGGGGCGTGCCGGCCAGTGCCCTGGCGCCGGAGCTTGCCGGCACGTTGCAGGCCGACGCCAGCCTCGCCGGAACGCTCGCCGCACCCGCCGGGACGGTGCGGCTTTCGGCCAGTGGGCTGCGCTGGAGCGGCGCCGCCACCCTGCCGCCTTCCAGCCTGACCGCGACGGCCACGCTGGAAGGCGGTTCGGCGCGGATCGATGCGCGCGCCTCCGCCGGGCCGGCGCAGGTGGCGGTGAACGGCGCCGTGCCGCTGGGCGCCGGGGCGCTCGCCCTGCGCGTGACGGGGCGGGCACCGCTGTCGCTGCTCGACCCGATCCTGGCGGCGCAGGGGCAGCGGGTGCGCGGCGACATCACGGTCGATGCCCAGGTCAGCGGCCCCGCCGCCGCGCCGAACGTCGCCGGCACGCTGCTTCTGGCGCGCGGCGAGGTGCAGGATTTCGCGCTTGGCCTGCGGCTGCGCGACATCGCGGGTACGGTGCGCGCCGATGGGCGGCGGCTGGTGATCGAAAGCCTGACCGGCCGCGCCGGCCCCGGCACCGTGTCGCTGACCGGCACCGCGACGCTGGAGGCCGCGCCGACGCTGGACCTCGCCCTGGTGGCGCGCAATGCCAGGCCGGTTGCATCCGACCTGCTTTCCGCCGTGCTCGATGCCGATCTTGCCCTGCGCGGCAAGGTGGGCGAGGCGCTGGCGGCCAGCGGGCGGATCGGGTTGCAGCGGGTGGAAATCCGCATTCCGGAGCGCATGCCCGCCCGCCTGCCGACCCTGCCGATCCGCCTTGCCGGCGCGCCGCCCGCGCCGCCGCGGCCGCCCCCGCCGCCGATAGCACTCGATATCCGCGTCACCGCGCCGGGGAACGTGTTCGTGCGCGGGCGCGGGCTGGAGGCGGAGTTGGCGGGCGAGGTGGCGGTTGGCGGCACGCTGGCCGCGCCGCGGCCCGACGGCGGGCTGACGCTGCGGCGCGGCAGCTTCGACCTGCTCGGCACGAAGCTGACGCTGACCGAAGGCCGCGTCATGCTCGACGGCAGCGGGGCGCTGGACCCGGCGATCGACTTCGCCGCCAGCAGCCGCAGGGCCACCACCACCGCCACCGTGCGGGTGACCGGCCATGCCAGCGCGCCGGAGATCCGCCTGACCGCCGAGCCCGAGTTGCCGCAGGACGAGATCCTGGCACAGCTGCTGCTCGGTCGCTCGCTGAACCAGGTCTCGGCGTTCCAGGCGGCACAGATCGCGGCCGGACTGGCCGAACTCAGCGGCCAGGGCGGCGGGTTCGACCCGCTGGGGCGCATCCGCGGCGGGCTCGGGCTCGACCGGCTGTCGCTCGGCTCGACCGAAAGCGGGGCCACGACGCTGGAGGCGGGGCGCAACATCGCGCCCGGGGTCTATCTGGGCGTGCGGCAGGGGACCGGCGACAGCGGTACGCGGGCCACGGTGCAGATCGACATCGGGCGCGGGCTGAAGCTGCAGGGGGAGGTGGGTACGTCGACGGGGACGCCCTCGGCGACCGGTGCGGGCGACAGTGGCAGTTCGGTGGGGGTGGTTTGGTCGCGGGAGTGGTAGGGGCGGGGAAAGGGGAAGGTAGTCGCGGGCCGGGAAAATGGGCGCGGCCAGGCGCCGCCGGAAGCGGGGGTTTGGCGACGGATGGGGGGATGCGGTCAGCGTTCAGGTTCGCGTCGGGGGCGCGCGGGCGGCGCGGATGGGGCGTGGGGGGGCGGGGCGGGCGCCGGACGGAGTCATGCCGCGGTTGGGCGTGCCGCGCAGAATCCAGCCGATCCAGGCAAGCAGGCGGTTCACGGCCTGGTACTCGTCATGGCGCTGGATGGGCTTGCGGGGGCGGAGGTGGGGGGAGGTAGGGGAAAAATACCACTGTAGGCCAAGCGGGGTGGCGCGCGCGCCGGTTGTCGGCCGGCCGAGGAGGCAGGCGAGCAGGGCGAGCAGCAGGCGTTCAAGGGCGCCCGGGCGCGATTCTTCCGCCCCCTGCGCCGTGAGGCGCAGGAGGGCAAGCAGGTCGGCCGATGAGGTGGATGAACGTGGCATTGCTGAGAAAACTAGCTCCTCGTCCACCGTTGAACAAGGATTTTTTTCTCGTACCTACTCGACGGTCCGTCGACCGATGACCCCGGCCCCCAACACCGCCGCGCGCCAATGGATGAAGTTTTTTTGCTTCTTTTTGTTCACAAAAAGAAGCCTTGCTTCCTACCCCTTGGGCAGCCGCACCACGAACCGCGCGCCGACCACCTTGCCCGACTCGTCGCGCCGGTTTTCCGCGGTGATGCGGCCTTTCAGGGCTTCGACGATTTGCCGGCTGATCGACAGGCCCAGGCCGGAGTGTTGGCCGAAGCGTTCGCCTTGCGGCCGTTCCGAGTAGAACCGGTCGAAGATTCCTTCGAGCTTGCCTTCGGGGATGCCGGGCCCTTCGTCTTCCACGCTGATTTCGACTTCGGCGCCGATTGGCACGGCGGCCAGGGCGATGCGTCCGCCGGGGGGGGAGAAGCTTTGTGCGTTGCCGATCAGGTTGCGCAGCACCTGCACCAGGCGGTCCTCCACGGCGCGAACCACGGCGGGTGCCGGGGCTTCGGCCAGGACCAGGCGGGGGTCGGTTTCGCGGCGGGTGGCTTCGTCGATCTCGGCCAGCACGGCGAGGATGGGGGTGACGTCGACGGCCTCGGTGGCGGCGCGGGACAGTTCGGCGTCGATGCGCGAGGCGTCGGAGATGTCGCTGATGAGGCGATCCAGCCGGGCGACGTCTTCGGCGATGATGGCGAGCAGGCGGCGCTGTTTCTCGGGCTCCTCGATGCGGCGCAGGGTTTCGATGGCGCTGCGGATGGAGGAGAGCGGGTTCTTGATTTCATGCGCCACGTCGGCGGCGAAGCGTTCGGTGGCGTCCATGCGGTTCCACAGGGCGTGGGCGGAGTCGCCGATGGCGTGGGCGAGTTCGCCGATTTCGTCGCGGCGGGCGAGCAGCATGGCCGGCACGGCGCCGGCGCGCCCGCGGCCTTCGCGCATCTGCTCGGCGGCCCCGGCGAGGCGCAGGATGGGGCGGGCGATGGTCAGCGAGAGGTACCAGGAAAGGGCGACGGTCAGGGCCAGGGCGAGGGAGAACAGGCCGAGGATGGAGAGGCGCACGGCGAGCAGGCTGTCATCCACCTCGCGGGCTTCGCGGGTGAGGAGCACGATGCCGACGGTGTTGCGGTTGCGGACCACGGGCTCGGCGACGGAGACCAGCAGGCGGTTATCCGACGTGCGGCGGATATAGGGCGGGGTTTCGCGGCTGCTGGCGGTGCCGGAGAGGCGGATTTCCTCGCGCACGTCGGGCTGCCAGTCTGGCCCCGCGGCGGTGGGCGAGATGTCGAGCCGGGCGCGGCGCTCGCGGCCGGGCAGCCAATCGAGCACTCGGTCGTAGGTTGCCTCGATGGTGCCGACCAGCGCGCCGCGGCTGATCGCCGGGGGCAGCGGTTCGGTGAACACGGTGCCGCCGGCGCCCTGGCGGACGCGGGTATCCACGATCACCTGGCCATCGGGGGCGTAGAGCTTGGCCTGGGCGTTCGGGCTGGGTTCGGTCAGGCGGCGCAGCAGGGGGCGGGCCTGGTCTGGCACCAGGCGGGGGGGCTCGGTGCCTTCCTCGCGGACGGCGGCCTCGCTGAGCGCGCCGGCATAGATTTTCGCCTGCTGGCGCAGCGCGGCGACCTCGGCTTCGAGCAGGCCATTCTGGTATTGGTCGAGATACATGAGGGCCGCGAGCAGCAGCGCCAGCGGCATGGCGTTGACCAGGAGGATGCGGCGCATCAGCGGCGAGACCCAGCGGGCGTGGGGCGCGCGGGCCGTTGCAGGGGTTGGCCGCAGCGCGGCCAGGGCGCCGCTCGCGTCAGGCATCGCGCGTTGCCCTGGCCAGCCCCACAGGTCAGGCTTCCTTGTAGCGGTAGCCGATGCCATAGAGCGTTTCGATGGCGTTGAACTCCTCGTCCATGGCGCGGAACTTCTTGCGGACGCGCTTGATGTGGCTGTCGATGGTCCGGTCGTCCACATAGATGTTCTCGCCATAGGCTGCATCGATGAGCTGGTCGCGGGATTTCACCATGCCGGGGCGCGTGGCCAGCGCCTTGACCAGCAGGAACTCCGTCACCGTCAGTTGGATGTCCTTGGTTTTCCACAGGCACTGGTGCTTGGTTTCGTCGAGCACCAGTTCGCCGCGCGACATCACGCCAGTGGGGGTGGCGCCGGAGCCCTCGGCGCGGCTGGTTTCGTTGCGGCGCAGCAGGGCGCGGATGCGTTCGAGCAGCAGGCGCTGGCTGAACGGCTTGGTGATGTAGTCGTCCGCACCCAGGCGCAGGCCCATGACTTCGTCCACTTCCTCGTCCTTGCTGGTGAGGAAGATGACGGGCAGGGAGGTGCGCTGGCGCAGGCGTTGCAGCAGCTCCATGCCGTCCATGCGGGGCATCTTGACGTCCAGCACCGCAAGGTCGACAGGGCGGGCGGTGATGCCCTGGAGCGCGCTTTCGCCGTCGGTATAGGTGCGGACCAGGAAGCCCTCCTGCTCCAGGGTCATGGAAACGCTGGTCAGGATGTTCCGGTCGTCGTCGACCAGGGCGATGGTCTGTTTCACTCGCTTTCCCCTCTCTGGGATGGCGATTTGAAATATGGCAGGCGATTGTGGCCCAACTAGGATGGAGGGTGAACAAATTATGGCAGAGCCACCGGATGCCCGCGCCGATGCGCGCATGGATGCGCGCGCGGCCGATATTGTGCAGGCCCGCCGCCTACTGCGCGCCGCCCGCGTGGGCACGCTCGGCACGCAGACCGGCGGGCAGCCGTTCACGGCGCTGGTGACGCCGGCGACGGCGCCCGACCTTTCGGTGCTGTTGTTTCTTTCTTCCTTGTCGGAGCATACGCGCCACCTGCTGGCCGAGCCGCGCTGTGCGCTGATGGTGGCGGGCCCGGCCGAGGGGGCGAACCCGCAGACCGCGCCGCGGCTGACCGTGACGGGCCTGGCCCAGAGGATCGAGGAGGGGCGCATCGAGGATGGGGCGCTGAAGGCGCGGTGGCTCGCCGTGCATCCCTATGCGGCGCTGTATGCCGATTTCGGCGATTTCTCGCTGTGGCGGCTGCGGCCTTCGGCGGGGCTGTTCGTCGGCGGATTCGCGCGGGCGACGCGGCTGCGGCAGGGCGAATTGCTGCCGGATGGCGCTGCCGTGGCGCGGCTAGCGGCGGCGGAGGCGGAGATCGTCGCGCATTGCAACGCCGACCACGCCGATGCCATGGCGGAACTGGCGGGTGCGCCGGGCGCGTGGCGGATGGTGGCGGCGGATGTCGATGGCTGCGATCTCGCGCTTGGCGAGACGGTGCGCCGGGTGCCATGGTCGGCGCCCGTGGCGGACGCGCATGGAGTTCGCAAGGAATTCATCACGCTGCTGCGTGGGTTGCGCCTGCCACGGGGCTGACACAACCGGCCGCTATGGACCCACCGGGATACGGCCTGTATCACCGTTCGACGCGGGTGGCACAAGCTGCGGCGCGTGCCTGTTACGACCACGGGAGCAACGTCTTTGACCACTGCTTCGGCATCCAAGGCCGCGAAGGCCGCCGCGTTGCTTGGCTCCGGCGTTGTTGCGGGCCATGATGTTCATTCCAACCTGACGGCGCCGGCGCTTACCGCTGCGGCGATCCGGCGCCAGGAAGGCACGCTTTCGGCCGATGGCGCGCTGATGGTTTGCACCGGCCAGCACACCGGCCGCTCGGCGCAGGACAAGTTCGTGGTCGACGAGCCTTCCACCACCGGCGACATGTGGTGGGGCAGCGTCAACAAGAAGCTCGCGCCCGAGAAGTTCGCCGTGCTGCGCGCCCGCGTGCAGGCCTATCTCCAGGGCCAGGAGCTGTTCGTGCAGGACCTTTATGCCGGTGCGGACCCCGCCCACCGCATTCGCGTGCGCGTTGTCACCACCCAGGCGTGGTCGGCGCTGTTCGCGCGCAACATGTTCATCCGGCCCGATGAAGCTGAGCTTTCCCGGTTCGAGCCGGACTACGTCATCCTGCACGCCCCGCAGTTCCTGGCCGACCCCGCGATCGATGGCGTGCGCAGTTCGACGGCCATCGCGCTGTCGTTCGAGCAGCGCCAGATCGTGATCTGCGGCACCGAGTATGCCGGCGAGATCAAGAAATCGATCTTCACCGTGATGAACTGGCTGTTGCCGGCCAAGGGCGTGCTGCCGATGCATTGCAGCGCCAATGTGGGCGCCGAAGGGGATGTCGCGCTGTTCTTCGGCCTGTCCGGCACCGGCAAGACAACGCTGAGCTCCGACCCCGCCCGCCCGCTGATCGGCGACGACGAGCATGGCTGGTCGCCCGATGGCGTGTTCAACTTCGAGGGCGGCTGCTATGCCAAGGTGATCAACCTCAGCGAGCAGGCCGAGCCCGAGATCTGGGCCGCCAGCCACCGGTTCGGCACCGTGCTGGAGAACGTGGTCGCCAACCACCACGGCCATCTCGACCTCGACGACGACAGCCTCACCGAGAACACCCGCTCCTGCTATCCGGTGGACTACATTCCCAACTGCGTGCCCGCCGGGCGCGGCGGCATTCCGAAGAACGTGGTGATGCTGGCCGCCGATGCCTTCGGCGTGCTGCCGCCGATCGCCCGCCTTACCCCGGCGCAGGCGATGTATCATTTCCTGTCCGGCTATACCGCGGTGGTGGCGGGCACGGAGAAGGGCGTGACCACGCCGCAGGCCACGTTCAGCGCCTGCTTCGGCTCCCCCTTCCTGCCGCGCCGGCCGGAGACCTATGGCCGCATGCTCGCCGACCTGATTGGCGAGCACGGCGCCGAATGCTGGCTGGTCAACACCGGCTGGTCCGGCGGCGCCCATGGCACCGGCAACCGCATGCCGATCCGCCACACCCGCGCCCTGATCCGCGCCGCGCTGGACGGCACCCTGACCCACGCGCGCTACCACCGCGACCCGTTCTTCGGCCTGATGATCCCCGATGCCGTGCCCGGCGTGCCGGCCGAGGTGCTGGACCCGCGCGAGGCCTGGGCCGACAAGGCCGCCTACGACGAAGCGGCCCGTGCCCTGGTGGCGCGGTTCGAGAAGAACTTCGAGACCTTCGCCACCCATGTTGGCGACGAGGTGAAGGCCATCGCGCTGCGCGCGGTCGCCTGAACCGGCGCTACGCGGCCGGGGCGCCTGAACCGGCGCTACGCGGCCGGGGCGCCTGAACCGGCGCTACGCGGCCGGGGGGCCTGGAGCGGCGCTTACGCGGCCGGGGCCGCGTCCACGGCATTGAATGTGATGGTCACGACCGTGCCCTTGCCCGGCGCGGACTCCACATCGACGCGCGCCTTGCCGTTCTGCACCAGCGAGCGGACGATCAGGGCGGACAGCTTGCCATCGAGCGGCCAGGAGGTTCCTTCGGGAAGACCGATGCCGTCATCGGCGATCACCACCCGGCTGCCCTGGGAATCGGTGGTGCAGTGCAGGGTGATCGTGCCGCCATCCCGGCCTTCGAAGGCATGCTTCAGCGCGTTCATCAGCAACTCGTTGACCACCAGCCCGGTGGGCATCGCAACGTCGATCGACACCGGCCAGGTATCCACCTTCAGGTCCAGGCGAATGCCCTCGACGGCGTGCGCGCGCATCACCGCCGAGGCGATCTCGCTGAGGTAGATGCCGAGGTCGACGGCGTCGTGCGCCTTTTCGTCGGCCAGCGCATTATACAGCAGGCCGAGCGCCTCCACCCGCCCCGCCAGGCGATCGAACCCGGCCCCTGCCACGGGCTCGCGCACCCGCCGCGCTTCGACGCGGATCAGGGTGGTGATCATTTGCAGGTTGTTCTTCACCCGGTGCTGCAGTTCGCGCAGCTGGGTGTCCTTCTCGCGGACCTGTTCCTCCAGTTCGTTGGCCTGTTCCGACCGGCGCGGCGCCGTCTCCACCAAGGCGACGAGCCGATAGACAGGATGCCCGCGATCGTCGTCGATGATATTTGACCAGGCATCGACCGTCAGGTTTCCATCCTGATCGGGCAGCAGGAACGAGCCGAGGTAATCGCGCTGTTCCGTGACCGCCTGCCCGAGCCCCGGCGTGCCGGCGGCACCGGTCGATTCGCCCGGCAGCCGCGCCCAATCGCCCAGCAGCTTGCTGCTGGCTTGGTGGGTCAGGCGCTCGAATTCCACATTGGCATAGACAATGCGCTCTGACGGATCGAGCTCGGACACCGCGATGGCGACCGGGACTTTGTCGAGGAATTGCTTGAAATGGTCACTTTCCAGGGCGGTCGCGAGGTCAGGCGTCTGAAGCAATTGGCCGACGCTCTCAGGGGGTTCGGTCGCAGACATGGATTGCATTGGTCCTTGCTGGCAGTGGAGCCGGCCGGACTATAGCGTCGTTTTCGCCTTCAGGTAAGCTTCAGGCAAATATGTATGCAATCATTGCCGTGAACTACAAAATGCTATTGAGCTAATGATCGCGCCGTGACCCGATAAAACCCGTGCCCTTGCGCAGCAATGCCGCACCTTACAACCACCGCACGGCCGCCGATCTAGTCGCTTACTCCGCGAGCCAGACCGGGTCCTTTATCTTGCCGATAAAGCTGGCGTGGGCTTCGCGCTCCGCGTCGGTGGCGCGCATCGGCCGGGGGGTGCGCGCGCCGACCGCCTCGTAGTGGACGCTCGGCATCGCCTCCTGCGCCGCACCTTCGCCTCCCGGCAGCAGCGCGCGCTGCCGCCCGCCGGTCAGCTCGACATAGACCTCCGCCAGCAGCCGGCAATCCAGCAGGGCGTTGTGCGTGGTGCGCTCCGACAGGTCGATGCCGAAGCGCCGGCACAGCGCATCCAGGCTGTTCGGCATCCCGGGAAACCGCGTTTTGGCCAGCACCAGCGTGTCGACCATCCGCGCGCGTTCCAGCGGTGCTCGGCCGCAGCGTGCCAGCTCGGCGTTCAGGAAGCCGAAGTCGAACGGGGCGTTGTGGGCCACCAGCATCCCATCGCCGAAGAATGCCAGCAGGTCGTCCACGATCTCCTCGAAGCGCGGCTTGTCGCGCAGGTGTTCGAGCGTGATGCCGTGGATGCGCGTTGAGTCGGCGGGCACATCGCGCTGCGGGTGGATCAGCCGGCGGAAGGTGGTGCGCGTGGGCAGGTCGTTGACCAGCTCGATCGCCGCCACCTCGATCACCCGGTCGCCGGTCAGCGGGTCGAGCCCGGTGGTCTCGGTGTCGAACAGCACGGAGCGCATCAGGCGGCCTTTCGCAATCGCGCGCGGCCCAGCCAGGCGCGGCCGGGGATGGTGCAGTCGATCGCCCGCCGCTCGCGGATGCGCCGCACATGGGGCAGCGGGGCAATGCTGCCGTTTCGCACGGCGGCCAGCGCCCGGCGCAGCTGGCACACGGCATGGAAGCGCGACAGACCGGTGGTCACCACCACGTCCGCCCGGCGCCGCTTTTCGCCATCGGCCATCTGGCGCGCGATCACCGCCTCGATCTGCGTGCGGTCCATCCGCCGCCGCAGCCCCACGCGGTGGATCTGCACCGCGACGGGCGCGGACACCGCCAGCACCAGGTCGATGCGCCTGATCCCGTCGATTTCCAGCAGCAGCGGAATGTCCATCACTACCGCCCGCGCGCCCGCCCGCCGCCCCCGCTGCACGAAGCGGTGCTCGGCCTGGCGCACCAGCGGATGCACGATGCCCTCCAGCCGCCGCAGCGCGTCGGGCTGGCCGAGCACGGCGGTGCGCAGCGCGCCGCGATCCAGCGCGCGACCCTGCACCGTGCCGGGAAACGCCGCCCCGATCGGCGCGATTGCCGCCCCGCCCGGCGATTGCAGCGCATGCACCGTCGCATCGGCGTCGAACACCGGAATGCGGGCGCGGCGGAAGAACTTGGCGGCGGTGGACTTGCCCATGCCGATGCCGCCAGTCAGGCCGATAATCTTCATGCAGCGGACTTTCCGACGGCGGGGCGCGATCCGCAAGGCTGGGGATGCGACAGGATGGATTTCCCGCGCGCGCGGTTCGGCGTAACACGATCGTCGCCCCCAAGGAGCCGCCCGTGCCCCATGCCCTGGACCGCCGCCTGGAGACCGCCATCCGCCTGGCCACCGAAGCGGGCCGCCTCGCCCTCTCCCTCGCCCCGCCGCCGGGGGCCGCATCGGCCAGCATGAAGGGCCACCAGGACTGGCTGACCGAGGCCGACGGCGCGGTGGAGGCGTTCCTCAAGCGCGAACTTACCGCCGCCTTCCCGAATGACGGCTTCCAGGGCGAGGAAACCGGCACCGGGCCGGCCGGGCGCCTCACCTGGGTGGTGGACCCGATCGACGGCACCTCCAACTTCGCCCGCGGCGCGCCGCGCTGGTGCGTCTCGGTCGGGCTGATCGACGGCGCACGCTCGGTCGCCGGCGTGCTGGTCGCCCCCATGCTCGGCGAAACCTTCGCCGCCCGCGAAGGCGGCGGCGCCACGCTGAACGGGGCCGCGATCCGGGCCGCCGCCACCACGGACCTCGCCCGCGGCATGGTCGAGATCGGCTGGTCGCCGCGCCGGCCCAACGAAACCTTCCACGCGCTCAGCCGCGGGGTGATGGAGGCGGGCGCCATGCTCCGCGCCGGCGGCTCCGGCGCGCTGGGCCTGGCCGACGTCGCCGCCGGGCGGATCGATGGCTATGTCGAGATGCATATCAACCTGTGGGACGTCGCGGCCGCCCTGTGCCTGCTCGCCGAAGCCGGGGCCGAGGTGTCGCCGTTCATGGAGGGGGATGGGCCGACCCATGGCAACCCAATCCTTGCCGCGGCGCCTGGGGTGGCGGCGGCGTTGCGCGGGATTGCGGGGCTTTAGGGTGTTGAGCAAGGAAGGAAGAACTTCTTTTTCTGAAGAAAAAGAAGCAAAAAGACTTTTATTCATTCGCTTCGCGGGCAATGCTGCACTTGAATGGGTAAAAGTTTTTTGGTTCTTTTTTTGTAACTGCCCAGGTCCGTCTGGCGCAGATTTTCATTGACGTGAGACGACGCGGCGTGAGTCAAGGTTGGGATGCCGTTGCACCCCGCCCCGATGACGATAGCTGAGCTTCTTGCTGTGGTTTCGTCGCAGCGGGCGCAGAT
>JANPIH010000361.1:0-12560 GCA_031424895.1 Rhodospirillales bacterium | reverse complement strand
CCCGCCCCCCCCGCCCGCGCAAGCTCCCCGCCCCGAAACAGGTCGAACTCCCGCTGGACAGCGCCAACACCTGGAAACTCCCCCCGCTCGACCTCCTCACCCAGCCCCCCAACCGCCCCGGAGCCGGCCTGCCAAGCGCCGAAGCCCTCCAGGGCACCGCCCGACAGCTCGAATCCGTCCTCTCGGACTACGGCGTCCAGGGCCAGATCGTCGCCATCCGCCCCGGCCCCGTCGTCACCCTCTACGAACTCGAACCCGCCCCCGGCATCCGCTCCGCCCGCGTCATCGGCCTGGCAGACGACGTCGCCCGCTCCCTCTCCGTCACCGCCGTCCGCATCGCCACCGTCCCCGGCCGCAACGTCATCGGCATCGAGGTCCCCAACTCCAGGCGCGAAACCGTCTACCTCTCCGAACTCCTCAACACGCCGGAATGGGACGAACAGCAATCCAAGCTCGCCATCGCCCTCGGCAAGGACATCGGCGGCAGCCCCGTCATCGCCGACCTCGCCCGCATGCCCCACCTGCTCGTCGCCGGCACCACCGGCTCGGGCAAGTCGGTCGGCATCAACGCCATGATCCTCTCCCTCCTCTACCGCCTCTCACCCGACCAGTGCCGCCTCATCATGATCGACCCGAAAATGCTGGAACTCTCGGTCTACGAGGGCATCCCCCACCTCATGGCCCCCGTCGTCACCGAACCCGCCAAGGCCGTCATCGCCCTCAAATGGACCGTCCGCGAAATGGAGCGCCGCTACCGCGCCATGTCCGGCCTCTCCGTGCGAAACATCGGCGGCTACAACGACCGCGTCACCGACGCCCGAACCCGCGGCGAAGTCGTCACCCGCCGCGTCCAAACCGGCTTCGACTCCGAAACCGGCAAACCCATCTTCGAAGACCAACCCCTGGCACTCGAAACCCTCCCCTTCATCGTCGTCATCATCGACGAAATGGCCGACCTCATGATGGTCGCCGGCAAGGAAATCGAAGCCGCCGTCCAACGCCTCGCCCAAATGGCCCGCGCCGCCGGCATCCACGTCGTCATGGCCACCCAGCGCCCCTCCGTCGACGTCATCACCGGCACCATCAAGGCCAACTTCCCCACCCGCATCAGCTTCCAGGTGATCTCCAAGTTCGACAGCCGAACCATCCTCGGCGAACAAGGCTCCGAACAGCTCCTCGGCATGGGCGACATGCTCTACATGGCCGGCGGCGGCCGCATCACCCGCGTCCACGGCCCCTTCGTCTCCGACCGCGAAGTGGAGGAAATCGTCGCCTACCTCCGCGAACAAGGCGAACCCAACTACCTCGACGAAGTCACCGAAGCCCCAGACAACGACGACGCCCCCCTCTCCACCACCGGCATCGGCGGCGCGTCAGACGACGACAAATCCCTCTTCGACCAGGCCGTCTCCGTCGTCGCCCGCGACGGCAAGGCCAGCACCAGCTACATCCAACGCAAACTCGCCATCGGCTACAACAAGGCCGCCCGCCTGGTCGAACAAATGGAAACCGAAGGCATCGTCGGCCCCGCCTCCCCCACCGGAAAACGCGAAATCCTCGTGCGGCGGACACACGACGACGACTGACGCAAGCCAGCCCCAATCAAACTTCCCCCTCCCCCGTCATTGCGAGCGCAGCTAAGCAATCCACCCCACCGCACCACCAAACCTCAACCAGTAAACTCGGCCGCCGCCGCAATGCCCATCAAGCGGATCGCCGGGCGCCACCAATCCTCAAGAAACCAAGCCGAGGGCGCCGCCCTCGACCCGCCAGGGGGCCGAGCCCCCTGGACCCTCACACCCCCCACCGCACCACCAACCCTCAACCAATAAACCCGCCCCCCGCCGCAATGCCCTCAAAGCGGATCGCCCGGCGCCACCACCACCAAAAAAGCAAGCCACCCACCACGACCAGCCCGCCCCGTCGCGCGACAACGCCGAGCCCCCGGCCCCGTCATACCCATCCACCCCTTGGCGATGCCCGCAAACTCCAATATCGTCTCCCCCTCAGGTTTCGCTCTCCCCCAACCGGCAACCGCCCCCATTCCCTGCCCTGTCGCGCACGCGACCAACCGGCCATCCTGATCCCAAGCCGCGAATTGGACATCCCGTGTGTTCCTAGAACCCAACGCCAACACCCCGCGCGGCATGATCCGCCACGCGACCCGCGAGATCCATGAACGATTGCACGACCTCGAATCGTTCCGCCGCCTGCTCGCTCAAACCATCACACGCGATGAATACCTTGCACTCCTCGCTTCGCTTTACGGCTTTCATCAGCCAGTCGAAGCCGCACTGCTCGCCCACGCCGCCACGCAAACGACCCTCTCAATGGAGGGACGCCGCCGGGCGCACCTCCTGATCGAAGACCTGAACGCCCTTCGCGGCACCGGGCACCACGCAATCGCGGACCTCCCGCGCGCCAAGCTACCGATCGGCCTGCTGGCTCAACCCGGCGGATTTCTGGGCTGCCTCTACGTGCGCGAAGGCGCCATGCTCGGCGGCCGTGTCCTGGCCGGGAAACTCGCCCCTTTGCTCGGCGGGCACGCCGAAGGCCGAAGGTTCTTTTCCGGCAGCACCCATGATGCCGAACTATGGCGATCATGCTGCTCGGAAATTGATCGAACCAGCGGCGCTGTGGAACTCGCCGGCATGATATCAGCCGCCCATGTGACATTTGAACTGTTCGAAAGTTGGATGACCAGGGACGACACGAACCATGGAGTGACTGTGTGATGCCGCAGGCTGTTTCGGGGGGCACAGAACACAACATCGATCTCACCAGTTGCGATCGCGAGCCCATTCACATCCCCGGCACCATCCAGTCGCACGGCTTTCTTCTCGTCTGTTCCGGGCACCAGCATCGCGTGGTGCACGTGTCATCCAATATCGCCATGATACTGGAAGATCTCCCGGAGAATCTGATTGGGAAACCTCTCGAAAAGACCGTTGGCATCGCGGCGGCCAAGAAACTGCTGACCGCACTCCAAATGACGCAAGTATCAACCAAATCGCCGATATTCGAATTGACATTGCCAAATGGCAATCTTTGTCTCGCCAGCATAGCAAGGCATGCCGGTCAGGTTTTTATCGAACTTGAACCCGCCCTTGAAGATTGCGATATTCAAACGTCTTTGCTGTTGGTCAACACCCTGCTGTCACGCATGCAGCAATCTTCCACCGTCGCGGCACTGTGCAATGACGCGGTGAAGCGTGTCCAGGAGCTCACGCGCTACGATAGAGTCATGATATACCGGTTCATCCATGATGGATCGGGACAGGTCATCGCCGAGGAAAAGCGAAAAGACCTCGAACCATTTCTTAATCTTCATTATCCAGCATCCGATATCCCACAACAGGCCCGTGCCCTGTATCTGAGAAACAGGATCCGGCTGATCGCTGACGTAGGCTCGGAGCCCGTGCCGATTGTGCCCGAGCGCGATGCCAGCCAACAACCGGTGGACCTGACCTTCGTGGGGCTGCGAAGCGTCTCGCCCATCCACATCGAATACCTCAGGAACATGGGCGTGGGCGGGTCGATGTCCATTTCCATCGTCGTCGGTGGCAAGTTATGGGGGCTGATCGCCTGCCATCACGACACAGCCAAGATCATCCCCGCCGATATCCGGTCCGCCGCCGAGCTGTTCGGACAGATCTTCTCGTTGCAGATCGAATGTGTCGAGCCCACCGAACGCGCGAATCTGGAGCGACTGGCCCGCTCCCGTCTTGACCGGTTGCTGGCGGGCTTCCCAACAGCCGGCTCGCTGGTCGACAACCTGACATCACGCATCGACGACCTGCGCTCCATCATCGCCTGTGACGGGATCGGCCTCTGGATCGATGGCACCTGGCACGGACAGGGCGACACGCCGCCGCCGAATGAAATTCCCGCCCTTGCCCGCTTTGTTGAAACAAACGCGGCCGGCCCCGTTTTCGCCACCCACGACCTGTCCAGCAGGGTGCCCGCGGCCGCGGCATACATCGGCGCGGCAAGCGGCCTGCTGGCTATCCCGATGTCGCGAACCGCCAAGGACTACCTCCTGTTCTTCCGCAAGGAAGTCGTTCGCACCGTCATGTGGGGTGGTGACCCGACCAAGCCGGTGACCGTCGGCCCGAACGGCGACCGCCTCACCCCGCGGAAAAGCTTCGAAAGTTGGGCAAGCGACGTCCACGGCCAATCGCTGCCATGGACCCAGGGCGACATCCTCACCGCGGAGGCCCTGCGCATTTCATTGCTGGAGGTGCTGCTCCGGTTGAACGAAGTGGCGGCGCGCGAGCGTGCGCAAGCGGCGGAACGACAGCGCCTGCTGGTCGCGGAACTCAATCACCGCGTGAAGAATGTGCTCGCCCTGGTCCGCGCCCTCATCACCCGCGGCCACACGGAAAGTGAAACGCTCACGTCGTTCGTCAAGGGATTGGAAGGCCGGATCAAGGCATTGGCCTTCGCCCACGATCAGGCGATGGAGGAGAACGGTGGCGGGATCGCGCAACTGTTCGAGGTCGAGATCAATCCGTATGCCCGAACTGGCAGTGCCACGGTCCGCCTGAATGGTCCCGACATTAAGCTGGATGCGCAGGCGTTTTCGGTGCTCGCCCTGGTGATTCACGAAATGGTCACCAACGCCGCGAAATACGGCGCCCTGTCGGCCCCGAATGGACACCTCGTGGTCGAGTGGCGGCTCGATATCTCCGGCGACTGCGTGATCGACTGGCAGGAAAGCGGTGGCCCGGCCGTTCAGGCTCCAACCCGAACAGGCTTCGGCACAATTCTCACGGACCGGCAAATCACGCACGAACTCGGCGGCCGATCCGAAGTACGATTCGAACTCGGCGGCGTTCGCGCACACTACATCATTCCCGCCAGGCACGTGGTCGAAACCGAGGCCCAACCCGTCCTGGCCAGGTCAACCAGTCCGGAAATGCCCACGGGCGGCCTGCCCCTGTCCGGCCTCGATGTCCTGCTGGTCGAGGACAGCCTGCTGATCGCGATGGACGCGGAAGCAATGCTGCAGGATCTGGGCGCCGCGAACGTCCAGGTTGCCGCCAGCGTGGCGGAGGCGCTCGCCTTCATCGGGACGAAACCCTGCCAGGTGGCAGTTCTCGACATCAATCTGGGTCGCGGCACATCGATACCCGTGGCCGATGAACTGACGAAACGCGCCATCCCGTTCGTATTCGCGTCCGGCTATCACGACAGCTCAACCCTGCCGGAGCGGTTGCGCCACGTGCGCATCGTCGGCAAGCCCTATTCATCATCGGCGCTGGAAACCGCGGTCATGGAAGCGATGAGATAATCGACAGGGCAACCCTGTCTCCATCGCATCGCCCAGCCTGCGGTGGCATATCGGGCAGAATGGCCTCACAGCCCCCCGCCAGCCGTCGCCAAAGCACCAGGGTCCTAACCCCGACAGAAAGGATGAATGCCGGTGGCGCACTGCCGCGCGCCACCGGCACCCATCGGGGCGAACCCCGCGGCTGGGGGCACACCGCGTTCATCCGCCTGCCCCCACAATTGCGCACCCGGCCCCGAAGTTCCCTCCTGACGAAACCGTGCCCCGCACCCGAAAATCGAGTTATGGAAGGCAGGCAAGGCTGGGCTCTGCCCAGACCCGCCTGGTCCGGCGCGCGCCTTCGCGCGACGGGCCGAGCCCCTGGACCTCAACATATTCTAATTATTGGGGTTCCAAGGGCCGGAGGCCCTTTGATCCCCATTATGGTTCAGAATGATAAGGTCCAGGGGCTTGGCCCCTGGCGGGCTTGGGCAGAGCCCAACCTTGCCTTCGTTCCATGGGTCGAAGTCAACGAGGATTGGTATCATACCGGCCCGCGCCGTCCCATTCTTCAGCGGTCAACGCAGGCCGGCATGAACCCAGAAAATATTTTTTCTCACTCAACGTTATTATATCTTGCATCCCCGGCAGCGCAGGATTATATCTCTCAACCATGTTCTTCCCCCCCGCACCCCCGCCCGTCGCCTCCACCGGTCATCCGACGCTCGATTTCGCACGTCAACTCGATTGCATCCTGCGCACTGTTCTCTATTGGCTCGGCTTCGCCCACCTTGCCCATTTCGCCTTCCCGCTCCAGGCCCGGCTCAATCGCGCCCATCAGCGCCTGGCCACCCTC
This sequence comes from Rhodospirillales bacterium, assembly GCA_031424895.1. GTDB lineage: Bacteria > Pseudomonadota > Alphaproteobacteria > Acetobacterales > Acetobacteraceae > CAMDGX01. Next base: position 6,435 of record JANPIH010000361.1, on the reverse strand, counting down.
CTGCGCCGCATTGCCGAAGGTACTTACCGGGCCCCGCGCCTCCGCGCGCCCACCACCCCCCCGCGCCAGGGTGGCAAGCCCGCGCCCTACCTTCCGCGTCGCCACGGCTGGCTCGGCCTTGCCGCAGGCTTCCAGATGCGCAATTGCGCCTCCCAGCTGCAAACCCTGCTCGGCCAACTGGAAACCCACGCAATCATCGCGTCGGCACCCGTTCATGCCCGCCGCGCCCTCGCCCGCGCGCTGCGAACCCCATGCCGCCTCCTCGGCGTAGACCTCCCCCTCATTCTCACGCCACCACTTCTCACTCCCGCCGGCCCTCCCAGGCCGCCGCGCCCGCCCACCCCCCGCGCCGCCCCCACGCCGCGCCCGAAACTCCCCCCTCTGCGCCCCCTCCAGCCCTACGTCCGCGCCGCTGTCCGCGCCTGGAAACCAAGATACGGCTGACAACCCCACCCACGCCCAATTTGTTACAATATCAAAATAATAAACCTCCCCCCTCGCCAATCGCCGCCGAATGCCCCATGTCGTCCCCCCGGAGGGACCCGACATGACCGACATCCTCATCGCCCGCGGCGACGCCCCTTGCCTGCTCCATCTGCCCACCGCCAACCGCCACGGCCTCATCGCCGGCGCCACCGGCACCGGCAAAACCATCACCCTGCAAGTGATGGCAGAGGCCTTTTCCGCCGCCGGCGTCCCCGTCGTCTGCGCCGACATCAAGGGCGACCTCTCCGGACTGGCCATGCCCGGCAAGCCCAACCCCAAGCTCGAAGCCAGGGCCCAGAAACTCGGCATCCCCGACTACGCCTACCGGGCCTCCCCGGCGGTGTTCTGGGATGTCTTCGGCCAACAGGGCCACCCCATCCGGGCCACCGTTGCCGAAATGGGCCCCACCCTCCTGGCCCGGATGCTCGACCTCACCGAAGCCCAGGAAGGCGTCCTCAACATCGCCTTCGCCCTGGCCGACGACGAAGGCCTGTTGCTCCTCGATTTCAAGGACCTCCGCGCCCTCCTCTCCCACGTCGCCGAAAGGGCCTCCGAACTCGGCACCGAATACGGCAACGTCTCAAAGGCCAGCGTCGGCACCATCCAGCGCAAGCTCCTGATGCTGGATCAGCAAGGCGGCGAAACCTTCTTCGGCGAACCAGCCCTCGAACTCTCCGACCTCATGCTCCTCACGCCCGACGGCCGCGGCGCCATCAACGTCCTGGCTGCCGACAAGCTCATCCACTCGCCAAGGCTCTACGCCACCTTCCTCCTCTGGCTCCTCTCCGAACTGTTCGAGGAACTCCCAGAAGTCGGCGACCTGGAAAAGCCCAAGCTCGTCTTCTTCTTCGACGAAGCCCACCTGCTGTTCCGCGATGCCCCCAAGGCCCTGATCGAAAAAGTCGAACAGGTCGTCCGCCTCATCCGCAGCAAGGGCGTCGGCATCTATTTCGTCACGCAAAACCCCCTCGACCTCCCCCAAGCCGTCCTCGCCCAACTCGGCAACCGCGTCCAACACGCCCTCCGCGCCTTCACCCCGGCCGACCAGAAAGCCGTCAAAGCCGCCGCCGAGACCTTCCGCCCCAACCCGAGGCTGAACGTCACCCAGGCCATCACCGAACTCGAAGTCGGCGAAGCCCTCGTCTCGTTGCTCGACGGAAAAGGCATCCCCGGCATCGTCCAACGCGCCAAGGTCGCCCCCCCACGCGGCCGCATCGGCCCGATCACCCCGGAGGAGCGGGCCGACCTGCTCCAGCGCTCGCCACTGGCCGGCCGCTACGACACGGCACTGGATCGCGATTCCGCCTACGAGATGCTGAACGGCCGGGCCCACACCATCGCCGAGGCCACCCCCCACCCGGTCCAGGTCGACCCCTCCAACCCCTGGGGCAACGCCGCAAGCCCCTGGGGAGCGGCCACCGCCCCACAACCCAGCCGCGCCGCCTATGATCCCCCGCCCCGGGCACGCCGGATGCCGGCACCCGAACAGGCCCAGGATCCGCTGATGTCCCTCCTGCTCGGCAACGGCCGCCGCGAAGGCGTCGCCGAAGCCTTCGCCAAATCCGCCGCCCGCAGCCTCGGCGGCAGCGTCGTCCGTGGCCTGCTGGGCTCGATCCTCAAGCGCTGACCAGAACACCAGCCTCGCCAAGGCCGGCAATCTCGGCCGCCGAGAACCCGGCCTCCGCCAGCACCTCGCCGTTGTGCTCTCCCACACGCGGCGGCTGGCGATGCAGGGTGCCACGGCCACGCCCGGCCCCAAACTCCACCGGCAACGCCGGCAGCCCGACCTTCACGCCGGATTCACCCCCGATGCGGCTGACGAACACATCCAGCAGCCCGCCGGTCGCCAGCAGGTGGGCGTCCTCGAACAGGTCGCCCGGCTTGCCGACCGGCGCCCAGGAGACGTGGCAGCGTTCCAGCCTTGCAGCGACCTCGGCCGTAGGCAGAATGGCGATCACCGTCTTGAGCTCGGGGATCAACCATTCCCGCTCGCCCACCCGCATCACGTTGGTCGCCAGGCGCGGATCGGCAGCCAGCGCCTGCAACCCGAACTCCTCGGTGAACCGGCTCCATTGCTGGTCGCTCGTCACGCCGATGAACAGGTGGCCGTCGCTGGTCGGGAACACCTCGTAGATCGCCCAGGCGCCACGGCGCTCCGGCATCGGCGGCATGTCCTCGCCGGTGATGGCAATGCCGGCCATATGGCTGGCCATGAGGAACGCGGCACTTTCGAACAGGGCGCTGGAGACGCGCTGGCCCTTGCCGGTCATGTCGCGTTCGCGCAGGGCGGCCTGCACGGCGACCACGCCGAACACGGCGCCAAGGATGTCGACCACCGAGGCGCCGGCGCGCAGCGGGCGGCCATGGGGGCCGGTCATGTGGGCGAGCCCGACATGGAACTGCACCACCTCGTCCAGCGCCGGGCGGTGTGCATAGGGGCCGGCGAGGTAGCCCTTGAGCGCCAGGTAGATCAACCGCGGGTTGCGGGCGGCGAGTGCCTCATAGCCGCAGCCGAGCTTCTCCATCGTGCCGGGGCCATAGTTCTCCAGCACGATGTCGGCATGTTCGACCAGGCGATGAACAGCCGCTTGGCCCTCGGGGCGCTTGAGGTCGATGGCGATGCCGCGCTTGTTCCGGTTGAAGGCGGCGAAGAAGCCGGCGGCGAAACCGCCGAGGCCGCGGGTGTGGTCGCCTTTGGGAGCCGGCTCCACCTTCACGACATCGGCACCGAGATCGGCCAGCACCAGCCCGGCGGTGGGGCCCATGATGGTGTGGCTGAACTCCAGCACCCGAAGCCCCGCCAGGGGCGCCGCCGAAACGCCCATCAGGCAGCGGCGCGGCGGAAAGCACCGAGGGACCCGGCGTGGATCAATTCGCTGGGCAGGACGTGGCCGACGATCTCCTCGGCCATGCGGCCGACTTCAATGAGGCGGTCGAGATCAACGCCGGTGGCGATGCCCATCTCTTCGCAAAGCAGGACCAGTTCCTCGGTGCAGATGTTGCCAGCCGCACCCTTCTGGCCGGCGAAGGGGCACCCGCCGAGGCCGCCGACGGTGCTGTCGAACTGGGACACCCCCATCTTGAGGGCCGCGTGGGCATTGGCGACGGCCAGGCCGCGGGTGTCGTGCAGGTGCAGGCCGATGCGCATGTCCGGCCATTTCGCGCGAACGGTGCCGATCACGCGCTCGATCCGCGGCGGGATGGCCCAGCCCATGGTGTCGGCCAGCGAGAAGAACTCGATCTTCGCACCGGCCTCTTCGGCGATCGCCATGCCGTCCTCCAGCGTCTTGACCACCTGGTCCGCCGAGATGTCGCCCTGGTAGTTGCAGCCGAATGTGGCCATGACGCCGACGCGGGTGACCTTGATGCCGTGGCTGAGGTGCAGTGCCGTTTGCTTGCACATGGCGGCGAGGTTTTCCGCGTGGCTGCGGTTGAGGTTCTTGCGCGTGAAGCCCTCGCTGGCGGTGAGCGAGATGGAGCCGGACATGGCCAGCTTCTCACGATAGGCGAGCGCGCGTTCCAGGCCGTTCGCGTTGAACCAGAGCGCGGTGTAGTCGACGCCCGGCTTCGGCCTGAAGTCCTCGACGACGGCTTCCGCATCGGCCCAGCCGGGGACGAGGCGAGTGTTGACGAAGGAACAGACCTGGATGTGATGCAGGCCGGTCTCGGCCAGGGCCTCGATCAGCCTGATCTTGTCGGCTGTCGGAATGGGGCCGGGCTCGATCTGGAAGCCCTCGCGCGGGCCTTCCTCGTGGATGTCGACATGGGCGGGCAGGTCGGTCATGGCTGGGCGCTCCCTCTCGTCGGGGCAAGATACCGGGTGCGGCGGCGCGCGCCAACGGGGCAGAAGAATTCTTCTTTTTCTGGCGAAAAAGAAGCAAAAAAACATTTTCCATTAGCGAGGAGGAGCATCGTTGTTCGTCCCGACGCTGAACGGTATACCCAACGCAAAGGGAGGAAAGTTTTTTGGTTCTTTTTTTCAAAAAAGAACCGCTTCCTTACTCCGCCGCCTCCGCAAACCCGCCCGACTGCCGCAGCCACATCCGCGAATACGCCCCGCCCACGGCCAGCAGTTCGCCATGCGTGCCCTGTTCCACGATCCGCCCGTTTTCCATCACCACCAGCCGGTCCATCCGCGCGATGGTCGAGAGCCGGTGCGCGATGGCGATCACCGTGCGTCCTTTCATCAGCGATTCGAGCTGTCCCTGGATCGCCGCCTCCACCTCCGAATCGAGCGCCGAGGTTGCCTCGTCCAGCACCAGGATCGGCGCGTTCTTCAGGATCACCCGCGCAATCGCCACCCGCTGCCGCTGCCCGCCGGACAGCTTCACCCCGCGCTCGCCCACATGGGCATCGAAGCCGCTTCGCCCGTTCCAGTCCTCCAGCCGCTCGATGAATTCCGTCGCCTCCGCCTGGTCCGCCGCTGCCCGGATTTCCGCCTCGCTGGCCCACGGCCGCCCGTAGCGGATGTTGTCGCGGATCGAGCGGTGCAGCAGCGAGGTATCCTGCGTCACCATCGCGATCTGGGTGCGCAGGCTTTCCTGCGTTACTTCGGCGATGTCCTGCCCATCGATGGTGATGCGCCCGGCCTCGGGGCTGTGGAAATGCAGCAACAGGTTCACCAGCGTGGACTTGCCCGCACCCGAATGCCCCACCAGCCCCACCCGCTCCCCGGCGCGGATCGACAGGTTGAGGTCGTGCAGGACGCCGCGTGCCGTGCCGTAGCCGAAGCGCACCCCCTCGAACCGGATCTCGCCCTGCGTCACCTCCAACTCCCGGGCGTCCGGCGTGTCGGGCATCTGCCGCGGCACGGCGATGGAGCGCATCCCCTCCTGCACCACGCCCACGTTCTCGAAGATCATGGTCACGTTGTCGCCCACCCAGCCGGCCATGTTGGATATCTGCCAGGCCAGCGGCAGCGCCATCGCCACCGTCCCCACGCCAATTTCGCCCATCCGCCACAGCCAGATCGCCATCGCCCCGGTGCCCACGATCAGGCAGGCGTTGATCAGGTTCAGCGTCAGGATGTAGCGCGTCGTCATCCGCAGCTGCCGGCGGAAGGTGGTGGTGTGCTCGTCGATCGACTCGCGCACGAAGCTGTCCTCGTCGCGCGCCCGGGCGAACAGCTTCACCGTCAGGATATTCGTGTAGCTGTCCACGATCCGGCCCGTGAGCGCCGAGCGCACCTCGCTCATCGCGCGCGAGCGGTCGCGCATTCGCGGCACGAAGTAGCGCAGCATCAGGATGTACGCCGCGAACCACACCAGCATGGGCATCGCCAGCCGCCCGTCGATGCTGGCCAGCAGCGCCACCGCCGAGGTTCCATACACGATGATGTACCACACCGCGTTGGTGGCACTCACCACGCTCTCGCGCAGGCTCGGCCCCGTCTGCATCACCCGGTTGGCGATGCGCCCGGCGAAATCGTTCTGGAAGAAGCTCCAGCTCTGCCGCACCACGTGCCAGTGGCTTTGCCAGCGGATCAGGTTGGTCATGCCGGCATTGATGGCCTGGTTGGTCATCAGCACCCGCAACAGCAACGCCGCCGGCCGCAGCACCAGCATCACCGCCGCCATGGCCAGCATCTCGTGCCAATGCTCGCGCAGGATCACCTCCGGCGGCACCCGCCCGACCAGGTCCACCACCCGCCCGATCATCACCGGGATGGTCACGTCCATCAGCGCCACCAGCAGCCCGGCAAAGAACAGCGCGACCAGCAGCCCGCGGACCTGGCGGATGAAATGCAGATAGAACTGCACCAACCCATGGCGCCCCGCTTCCGCCGGTGGCGGGCTGGAGGGCGAGACCTCGGTCGGGCGCAACAGGTTTTCGAAGAACCGGAACATCCAAACTCGGTAGAACGCTGGAGTGCACCGCGTCCAGCGCCGGTTCCGGGGGTGTGCCGCGCGCCGGGCGGGGCCGGCCGGCGGGAACACCGTTCCCCCGCCG
>JANPIH010000360.1:0-12967 GCA_031424895.1 Rhodospirillales bacterium | reverse complement strand
GTTCTGCGCGCGATCGACCAGCTGCATGGAAAGCTCGCGGTCTTTCCATAGATACAGCTGCATGAAGTTGCGCCCGTCCGGCACCTCGCGCGCGATCTTCTCCACCGAGGTCTGCGCCCCGGTCGCCAACGTATAGGGAATGCCCGCCTTGGCCGCCGCGCGGGCCAGCGCCAGTTCGCCCTCATAGGCCACCAGGCCCGCCGTCCCGGTCGGCGCGATGATGTACGGCATGGTGATCGGTTTGCCGAACAGCTCCAGCGAGATGTCCCGCCGGCTCACATACTCGGGAAACCGCGGCACCACCTTCAGCCGGTCCAGCGCCGCGCGGTTCTCGTCCAGCAGCTTGTCGTCCTCACTGCCGCGGTCGACGTATTCGAAGATGCCGCGCGGCAACAGCCGGCGAGCTGCCTCGCGGAGCTGATAGATGTCGTCGCAGTTGTCGAGAATGCTCACGGCGTTTCCTGTTATCTGAACGAAGCGTCTTACAGCGCGAAGTTGCATAACCCTGCACCCGTTTGACGCCCGGCGGCAACAGGGGGAAGAAGACCAGGGCTCCGCCTGCACCCGCCAAGGGGCCGAGCCCCCTGGACCCTCGCCATTCATGAGGTCCAGGGGCTCGGCCCCTGGCGGGTCTGGGCAGAGCCCAGCCTTCTCACTCATCGCGCCTATGGGGCAAAGCCCCTCGGCTTTCTCTCCCCGCCGCCGCGATTGACATCTACCCCACCCCGCGCGCATAGACCCCGGCATCACACCGCCGCTCCGCGAGGGTTCGCGCAGCAGCGCGTATTTCGTTGAGAGGAGCCAACCTTGTTCGAGGCGCTGTCCGGCAAGCTCACAGGGGTTTTCGACCGGCTGCGCACCCGCGGCCGGCTGTCGGAAACCGACGTGCTGGAAGCCCTGCGCGAGGTCCGCCTGGCCCTGCTCGACGCCGACGTCGCCCTGCCCGTGGTGCGCGACTTCATCACCAAGGTGCGCGAGCGCGCCGTCGGCCAGGAGGTGATCGACTCGGTCTCCCCCGTCCAACAGGTCGTCAAGATCGTCAACGACGTGCTGGTCGAAGCCCTCGGCGGCGCCGGCGCGGTGCCGCTGAACCTCGCCGCCGCCTCCCCCATCCCCATCCTGATGGTCGGCCTGCAAGGATCCGGCAAAACCACCACCTCCGGCAAGCTGGCGCTGCGCCTGCTCAAGCGCGACCGCAAGAAGATCCTGCTCGCCAGCCTGGACACCCAGCGCCCCGCCGCCCAGCTCCAGCTCGAAACCCTCGCCAAACAGGCCGGCGTCGGCAGCCTGCCGATCATCCCCGGCCAGACGCCGCTCGAAATCGCTGACCGCGCCATGGACACCGGCCGGCGCGAGGTGTTCGACATCGTCATCCTCGACACCGCCGGCCGCCTGTCGATCGACGAGGTTCTGATGGCCGAGGTCAAGGCCATCCGCGACGCCACCAATCCGGCCGAGACGCTGCTGGTGGTTGATGCGATGACCGGGCAGGACGCGGTGAACACCGCAAAGGCCTTCAACGACGCACTCGGCATCACCGGCATCGTGCTCACCCGCATGGACGGCGATGCCCGCGGCGGCGCGGCGCTGTCGATGCGCAGCATCACCGGCGCCCCGATCAAGTTCTCCGGCTCCGGCGAAAAGCTCGACGCGCTGGAGGATTTCCACCCCGAGCGCGTCGCCGGCCGCATCCTGGGTCAGGGCGACGTCATCGGCCTCGTCGAGCGCGCCGCGGAGATCGTGGACGAGGAGGAGGCCGAGAAACTCGCCCGCAAGATGGCGAAGGGCACCTTCGACCTGGAGGATTTTGCCGCCCAGCTCAAGCAGCTGAACAAGATGGGCAGCATTCAGTCGATCATTGGCATGCTCCCCGGCGCCGGCAAGATCCAGCAGGCGCTGGAGGCCAGCGGCAAGTCCAACCTCGACCAGAAGATGCTGAAGCGCCAGCAGGCCATCATCTCCTCGATGACCCGCGGTGAGCGCAAGAACCCCGACATGATCAAGGCCAGCCGCAAGAAGCGCATCGCGTCCGGCTCCGGCGTCACGGTGCAGGATGTCAACAAACTGCTGAAGCAGTTCGACGACATGACCACCATGATGAAGCGCATGACCAAGATGGGTCAGAAGGGCCTGATGCGGCAAGGTCTCGGCGCCCTGCTCCCCCAAGGCCGACGACCGTTCTAGGAAGTCTTCCGCAGGCCATTTTAAACCTCAACCGACACTCGAACCTATGACTGGAGATAACTGATGGGCCTCAAGATCCGCCTCGCCCGCGCCGGCGCCAAGAAGCGGCCGTACTACCACATCGTGGTCGCCGACAGCCGCTCCCCCCGCGACGGCCGCTTCATCGAGAGGCTGGGCAGCTACAACCCCATGCTCCCCGCCGAGCACGAGGACCGCGTCCGCCTGCTGGGCGAGCGCATCCTGCACTGGGTGAAACAGGGCGCCTTGCCGACCGAGCGCGTCGCCAAGTTCCTCGGCCATGCCGGCATCGCCGAAATGCCCGTCTATCGCGAACAGCCCGTGCAGTCCGCACCGAAGAAGAAGGCGCAGGAGCGCGCCAAGGCCGCCGCCGCCGCGGCGGCCTGAACCCTGCGCGTCGGAGCCACTCTTGGCGGAGCAGCGCATCCTGATGGGCGTGATCGGTCGGCCGCATGGCGTGCGGGGGCTGGTGCATGTGCACAGCTACACCGCCGACCCCGCGGACCTGCCCGGCTATGCGCCACTCATGGATGATCACGGCCGCACCTTCACGCTCGAATGGGCGAGCGAAGGCGTGGCACGCGTGGCCGAGATCGTGGCCGGCCGCGAAGTCCCCCTGCGCGACCGCAGCGCCGCCCAGGCGCTGGTCAACGTCCGCCTCTACGTCGACCGCGCCCGCCTGCCCCCGCCCGACGACGAGGACGAGTTCTACCTCACCGACCTCGTCGGCCTGCGCGCCGTCTCCCCCGAGGGTGCCGAGCTCGGCCGCGTCGATGTGGTGCACGACTACGGCGCCGGCGCCAGCCTGGAGATCGGCCGGCTGATCATCCCCTTCACCCGCGCCTGCGTGCCGGTGGTGGACATCGCCGGCGGCACCGTCACCGTGGTGCCGCCCGACGAAATCAACGTGCCGGATTCAGGATCGGAGGCCGCGGAATGACCGCTCCTCCCTCCTGGCGCGCCACTGTTCTGACCCTCTTCCCCGCCATGTTCCCCGGCCCGCTCGGCGTCTCCCTCGCCGGCCGCGGCCTCGAACGCGCCGCCTGGTCGCTGGAGGTCCGCGACATCCGCGACGCCGCCACCGACCGCCACCGCAAGGTGGATGACACCCCTTTCGGCGGCGGCGCCGGCATGGTGATGCGCCCCGATATCGTTGATGCTGCCCTCGCCCCCGTCGCCGATGCCCGCCCGCTGATCTACCTCACCCCGCGTGGCCGCATGCTCACCCAGGCCCGGGTGCGCCAGCTCGCCGCCGGCCCCGGCGTGGTGCTGCTCTGTGGGCGCTTCGAAGGCGTGGATGAGCGCGTGATCGCCGCCCGCGGCCTGGAGGAGGTCAGCGTCGGCGACTACGTGCTCTCCGGCGGCGAACCGGCTGCCCTCGTGCTCCTCGATGCCTGCGTGCGCTTGCTCCCCGGCGTCATGGGCGCCTCCGAAAGTGCGGCCGAGGAAAGCTTCTCCCCCGGCCCCTATGCCGGCCTGCTCGAATACCCCCACTACACCCGCCCCGCCGACTGGCAGGGCCGCGCGGTGCCCGACATCCTGCTCTCGGGCCACCACGAAGCCGTCGCCGCCTGGCGGCTGGCGGAAGCCCGGCGCATCACCCGCGAACGACGGCCCGACCTCTGGACCGCGCATCAATCGGCGCCGGCGGGGGTGATTGCATCGCCTCCGGCGGCGCCCTAGAGACAAAGACGAAAGGACCAACCCATGAACATCATCCAGCAGTACGAGGCCGACGAAATCGCGCGCCTCACCGCCGCTCGCGCGGTGCCCGACTTCATCCCGGGCGATACACTGCGCGTGGCCGTGAAGGTGGTCGAGGGCGAGCGCTCCCGCGTCCAGAACTTCGAAGGCGTGTGCATCGCCCGCTCGAACAAGGGCCTCAGCAGCAACTTCACCGTGCGCAAGATCAGCTACGGCTAAGGCGTGGAGCGCGTCTTCCCGCTCTACGCGCCGACCATCGCCGAGATCGCCGTCATCCGCCGTGGCGACGTGCGCCGCGCGAAGCTGTATTACCTGCGCGGCCGCAGCGGCAAGTCCGCCCGCATCGCCGAGCGCGCACGCGACGTCTCGCCCGCATCGGCCGGGGCACCGGCTTCGACTGGGGCGCCGGCTTCGACTGGGGCGGCTTCCAGCGGAACCACCGCGGCCGAGTAACCGGGGCTGTTCGAGGGGGGATGAAGATGGCGGATACCAAACCGCGGACGCTGTTTGATAAGGTGTGGGACGCCCACGTCGTCGAACAGCTGCCAGACGGCACCTGCGTGCTCTACATCGACCGCCACCTCGTGCACGAGGTCACCAGCCCGCAGGCGTTCGAAGGCCTGCGCCTGGCCGGCCGCCGCGTCCGCCGCCCGGACGCGACCATCGCCGTCGCCGACCACAACATCCCCACCGAAGGCCGTGCGTCAGGCATCAAGGAGGAGGACAGCCGCATCCAGGTCGAGACCCTGGAGCGCAACGTCGCCGAGTTCGGCGTTCCCTACTTCCCCATTCTCTCGCCGCAACAGGGCATCGTCCACATCATTGGCCCGGAGCAGGGCATCTCCCTCCCGGGCATGACGATCGTTTGCGGCGATAGCCACACCTCCACCCACGGCGCCATGGGCTCGCTCGCGTTCGGCATCGGCACCTCGGAGGTCGAGCACGTGCTCGCCACCCAGACGCTGCTGCAGAGCCGCGCGAAGAACATGATGGTCCGCGTCGACGGCATCCTGCCCGCCGGCTGCACCGCGAAGGATATCGTGCTGGCCATCATCGGCCGCATCGGCACCGCCGGCGGCACCGGCCACGTCATCGAGTTCGCGGGCGATGCCATCCGCGCGCTCGACATGGCCGGCCGCATGACCGTCTGCAACATGTCGATCGAGGCCGGTGCCCGCGCCGGCATGATCGCGCCGGACGACACCACCTTCGACTATGTCCGCGGCAAGCCCTACGCCCCCACGGGCGAGGCGCTCGACCGTGCCATCGCCTGGTGGCGCACCCTGCCCGCCGACCCCGGCGCCACCTACGACAAAACCGTCGTGCTCGACGCCGCCACCCTCGCCCCCATGGTCACCTGGGGCACCAACCCCGAGGCCGTCCTCCCCATCACCGCCACCGTGCCGAACCCCGCCAACGAGCCCGACGAAGCCAAGCGCGCCCAGCTCGCCCGCATGGTCGAATACATGGGCCTCACCCCCGGCCAGAAGATCACCGACCTCAAGATCGACGTCGTCTTCATCGGCTCCTGCACCAACGGCCGCATCGAGGACATGCGCGCCGCCGCCGCCATCGCGAAAGGCCGCAAGGTCGCCCCCGGCGTCCGCGCCATGGTCGTCCCCGGCAGCGGCATCGTGAAGCAGCAGGCCGAAGCGGAGGGCATCGACCGTATCCTCATCGACGCCGGCTTCGAATGGCGCGAGCCCGGCTGCTCCATGTGCCTGGGCATGAACCCGGACAAGCTCACCCCCGGCCAGCGCTGCGCCAGCACCTCCAACCGCAACTTCGAGGGGCGCCAGGGCCCCGGCGGCCGCACTCACCTGGTCTCCCCCGCCATGGCCGCCGCCGCCGCCGTCACCGGCCGCCTCGCCGATGTCAGGGAGCTCGCCTGATGGACAAGTTTACCACCCTGACCGGCGTCGCCGCCCCGCTGCCGATGGCAAATGTCGACACCGACAAGATCATCCCCGCGCGCTTCCTCAAAACCATCAAGCGCACAGGCCTCGGCGTCCACCTGTTCGACACCCTGCGGTTCGACGCCGACGGGCGCGAACGCCCAGACTTCGTGCTCAACCAGGGCCCCTACCGCCGCGCCGAGATCCTCATCGCCCACGAGAACTTCGGCTGCGGCTCCTCGCGCGAACACGCCCCCTGGGCCCTGCTCGATTTCGGCATACGTTGCGTCATCGCGCCCGACTTCGCCGACATATTCCACAACAACACCTTCAAGAACGGCATCCTCCCCATCCGCCTGCCGCGCGAAATCTGCGACCAGCTGATGGAAGACGCCAAGCAAGGCGACAACGCCCGCCTCACCATCGACCTCGCGGAACAGGTCGTGGTCCGCCCGAACGGCGAAAAGATCCGCTTCGAAATCGACCCCTTCCGCAAGCACCTGCTGCTCAACGGCCTCGACGACATCGGCCAAACCCTGCAACACGCGCCCAGCATCGACAACTACGAGGCCAAGGCACAGGCCGAGAAATCCTGGATGCCAGGCATCGCCGTATAAGCAAGCAGTTCTTTTTTGAAAAAAAGAACCAAAAAGCTTTTACCCATTTGCGCCGTGGCCGAACCTTAGGGCGAGGTCCAAACGGATAGAAAGTCTTTTTGCTTCTTTTTCTTCAGAAAAAGAAGATTCTTCCCTCCCCTTCCGAAAGTCCCTCCCGCATGGCCTCGAACAAGAAGCTTCTCGTCCTCCCCGGCGACGGCATCGGCCCCGAGGTCATGCGCGAGGTGGCCCACGTCATCGACTGGATGGCCCGCCGCCGCCGCGCCGTGTTCGACATCGCCGAGGACATCGTCGGCGGCGCCTGCATCGACGCCTACGGCATCGCCATCCGCCCCGAAACCGTCCAGCGCGCCCGCGAGGCCGACGCCGTCCTGTTCGGCTCCGTCGGCGGCCCCAAGTGGGACACGCTGGGCTTCGACAAGCGCCCAGAGCTGTCCATCCTCACCCTGCGCAAGGAGCTCGGCCTCTTCGCCAACCTCCGCCCCGCCGTCGTGCTGGACCCGCTGGTCGACGCCTCCACGCTCAAGGCCGACGTAATCCGCGGCCTGGACATCATGATCGTACGCGAAAGCACCGGCGGCATCTATTTCGGCGAGCCCCGCGGCATCGAAACCCTACCCGACGGCACCAAGCGCGGCATCAACACCGAGGTCTACACCACGCCTGAGATCGAGCGCGTCGCCCGCGTCGCCTTCGAACTCGCCCGCAAGCGCCAGAACCGCGTCTGCTCGGTCGAGAAGGCCAACGTGATGGAATCCGGCCTCCTCTGGCGCCAGACCGTCACCGCCCTGCAGAAGGCCGAATACCCCGACGTCGCGCTGTCCCACATGTACGCCGACAACTGCGCCATGCAGCTCGTCCGCAACCCCCGCCAGTTCGACGTCATCGTCACCGGCAACCTGTTCGGCGACATCCTCTCGGACCTCGCCTCCATGCTCACCGGCTCGCTCGGCATGCTCCCCTCCGCCACCCTCGGTGCCGTCCAGGGCGACGGCCGCCGCCACGCCCTCTACGAGCCCATCCACGGCAGCGCGCCAGACATCGCCGGCCGCGGCCTCGCCAACCCCATGGCCCAGATGCTCAGCTTCGCCATGCTGCTGCGCTATTCCTTCGGCATGGACGAAGACGCCCTGGTCATCGAGCGCGCCTGCACCAAAGTCCTGGCCAGCGGCCTGCGCACCGCCGACGTCATGGCGCCCGGCTGCGCGAAGGTGTCCACCTCCGTCATGGGCGAGGCCGTGGTGCGCGAACTGGACAAGCTCGCCGCCTGATAAGCTGCCCTGCATTTCCCGACTTGCGGGGGCGCGCCGAACCGGCTAAATCGCGCGCCTCTGCTGTTGCACCCGTAGCTCAATTGGATAGAGCACCAGACTACGAATCTGGGGGTTGGAGGTTCGAGTCCTTCCGGGTGCGCCACTCTCCCCCCACTGCAAGGGAAGCGGCATGGCACTGATCCTGAACATCATCTGGGTCGTCTTCGGCGGGCTCGTCATGGCCCTGCTGTGGTTCCTGGCCGGCATCCTCGCCGCCATCACCATCGTCGGCCTGCCCTGGGCCCGCGCCTGCTTCAACATTGCGATGTTCTCGCTCTGGCCTTTCGGCCGCGAAGCGATCTCCCGCGCCACCCTCACCGGCCGCAACGACCTCGGCACCGGCACCCTCGGCCTGATCGGCAACATCATCTGGTTCGTTGTGTTCGGCATCTGGCTCGCCCTCGGCCACCTCGCTGCCGCGATCGCCTGCGCGCTCACCATCATCGGCATTCCCTTCGCCTGGCAACACCTCAAGCTCGCCGGCATGAGCCTCGCCCCGATCGGCATCACCATCGTGGAAAAGCACATCGCCGAGGAAGCCCGCCGCCGCTGGGCCACCACCGAGGTGGACCGGCTGCGGCGGTAGCCCTCGGCGTCTAGCGCGCCTCCGTCCAGCTCTCCGAGAACGCCAGCGCGCACGTGCTGAACGGCCGCCCCGCCCGGTCCCGCGGCCACGCCCGCCCCTTCGCCTGCACCCCGTTCACCGTCAGCTGCGCCCCCGCGCACGGCACCAGCACCGTGCACAGCCCCAGATACCGCCCCGGCTCCTCGTTCGGCATGGCGTGCAGCAGCAGCGGATCGCCCGGATGGTACCAGGTCAGCGCGATCTCCTCGTCATAGCTGGTCAGGCTCTCCGTCCACGCATCCCGATAATCCCCGCTGCGCGAAAAACTCGCGTCGAACACCGGAATCGACATATCCGCCAGCTCCGCGTTCAGCATCCCCTGCACGCTGCCCTGCAGCCACCGCGCCATGGCGATATTGTCGGTGTAGATCCGCCACGCCCCATCCGTCAGCTCGCTCTTGAGATACAGCACATGCCCCGGCCCACCCGGCGAGAAGATGATCCGCCAGAAGCTGGCGCTCGTCGTCATCTCCCCCCCATCAGTCTCGCTGAGGCGGATGAACGGGTTCTCCCCGGTCACAATCACGCGGTTCGGATCAGCAGCCATAACGATGGTCCTCCCATTGAACTGCCCCATGTTGGCACCTTCCCGCCCACCGCTGCTAGACTCCCGCCGGCCAACCGCGGGGAAACTTCCATGAACACGCTCGCCGACGACACGCTCCTCAAGCTCCGCCAGGTGAGCACCGCCACCCTCACCTCCCAGCTCATCAAGATCGCCGGCCTGCGCACCCGCTCGCCGCTGAACATCCGCCCGCTCAACCCCGCGAAATCCCGCTTCGTCGGCCCCGCCGTCACCCTGCGCTACGGCCCGCTCCGCGAAGACCTCGAAAAATCCCTCGCCAACCTCGCCGCCACCGAAAACCCCACCCGCCGCGCCATCGAGGAATCCGCCCCCGGCGCCGTCATCGTCATCGCTACCGGCGGCGACATCAGCGGCGGCGCCGTCGGCGACATCCTCGCCGCCCGCATGATCGTTCGCGGCATCGCCGGCCTGGTAACCGACGGCGCCATGCGCGACGCCGGCCCGCTCATGGACATGGATCTCCCCATCCACGCCCGAACCTTCACCCCGCCGCCCCACACCGCCAGCACGCTCGCCATCGGCATCAACGAACCCATCGGCTGCGGCGGAACCCTCGTCCTCCCCGGCGACATCGTCGTCGGCGACGAAGACGGCGTCGTCGTCATCCCCCGCGCGCTGGCCGACAAGGTCGCAACATCCGGCCTCGAACAGGAACAGGTCGAAGCCTACATCAAGCGCCGCGTCGAACTCGGCGAACCCATCGCCGGCTTCTACCCCGCCAGCGAACGAACCATGGCCGACTACCGGGCCTGGGTTGAGAACGGCAAGCCAAGCCTAGGCTAAGGAAGCGCTTCTTTTTTGAAAAAAAGAAGCAAAAAACTTCCATTCCTTAAGTCATAAAGTTTTTTTGCTTCTTTTTGTTCACAAAAAGAAGAATCCTTCCCTGGACCCCCCATGCCCGACCTAGAAGCCACCATCGCCGAAACCCTGGATTCCCTGATGGGCGCCCTCGCCCCCCTGGGCTTCGTCGCCCGCCACCTCCACCCCGGCGACCTCGACGCCGTGCTCGAAGCCGTCGGCACCCCCGACACCCTCCTCACCGCCGCCATCGAGCAATTCCGCGCCTCCGACTGGCCCGACCCCCTCGCCACCTTCCGCGCCCAGGTCGAGAAGGCCGCCGACGCCACGCTCGAAGCCTGGGCGGCCCTGCGCCTCGCCGCCGCCGGGGGCGACCTCCGCCGCGCCTATCGCGCGCTGCGCAGCGAGGCCCGCGCCCAGGAGGCCCTGTTCCCCCTCGCCCGCATTATCCCCCAGGTCAGTCTGTTCTTCCTCGACCCCGAAGCCCGCGACGACGCCGCCCTGAAGGCCGACCTCGCCCAGGGCATGTCCCGGCCCAACCGCGGCGTCCGCCACGCAGAGAACACCGAGGACCAGCGCGGCGGCTTCTCCCTCTTCGTCCCGGAGGACACGCGCGACGACTCCCCCCGCCCCCTCGTCGTGGCACTGCACGGCGGCAGCGGCCACGGCCGCACCTTCCTCTGGCACTGGGTGCGCACCGCCCGCAGCCGCGGCCTCATCGTGGCCGCCCCCACCTCCATCGGGCCCACCTGGGCGCTGGCCGGCGAGGACGTCGACACCCCCAACATCAACCGCATGATCGACTTCATCGCCGAACGCTGGCCCATCGACCCCAACCGCCTCCTGCTCACCGGCATGAGCGACGGCGGCACCTTCACCCTGCTCAGCGGCGTCCAGTCCGACAGCCGCTTCACCCATCTCGCCCCCTTCGCCGCCAGTTTCCACCCCATCCTGATCGAGATGAGCGAACGCTCGCGCCTGGCCTGCCTGCCCATCCACCTCACCCACGGCACGCTGGATTGGATGTTCCCCGTCGACATCGCCCGCACCGCGCGGGACGCCTTCCTCGCCGCCGGCGCCGCCGTCACCTACCTCGAACTCGACGACCTCTCCCACACCTACCCGCGCGACGCCCAGCCAGCGCTGGTGGATTGGTTCGTCGGCAAGTAAGAAAACATGTTCTTTTTTGAACAAAAAAAACTTTCATTTATAAGATGAAGCGTCATCCTGAGCGCAGCAAAGGACCCACGCTATCTTGCTTGCTAAACGGACAAAAGTCTTTTTGCTTCTTTTTCTTCAGAAAAAGAAGAACCTTCCTTCCCTCTGGAGCACCCTCATGAACGACGTCTTCGAGATCATTCACACCACCCGCGCCATGCGCCGCCTCAAGCCCGACCCCGTCCCCGACGACCTAGTCAGGAAAATCCTCGAAGCCGGCGTCTGCGCCGCCAATGGCGGCAACTACCAGCGGTGGCGCTTCATGGTCGTCACCGATTTGGCGGTGAAGAAATCCGTCCAGACCTGGTACAAGAAGGCGTTCGACGAAGTCGTCGGCCCCCGCTACGCCAACTCTCCCCCACCCCCCGGCGTCAGCGCCGAGAAATACGCCCGCCAGCACCACGCCGTCGAATACCTCACCGAACATTTCCACGAAGCCCCGGTCTGGATCGTCGCGTGCCTCGATGAAGGCCGCGCCACCCCCACAAGATGGTCCGGCGCCTCCATCTACCCCGCCGTCCAGAACATGCTGCTCGCCGCCCGCGCCCTCGGCCTCGGCAGCACGCTGACCACCCGCCACCTGCTCTACGCAAAGGAAGCCGAAGCCGCCCTCGGCCTGCCCGAAGGCGTCCACTCCTACGCCATCCTGCCCATCGGCTGGCCCATCGGAAAATTCGGCCCGGTCGGCCGCACCCGCCTGGAAGACGTCGTCTTCACCGAACGCTGGGGCCAGCCCTACCAACCCTGATCCGGGCGCATCAAAAAAATCGGAAAAATTTCCGCGAACCCCTTGCATCCCCCATCATAGTTAGTTATATTCCACGTTATGTCAGAAACCTCCCCCCCTCCCCTGGCCGAACAGGTCGCCGCCGTCGCGGCGGAGCTGCGTCTGGCTGCCGCCCGCCGGACGGAGGAGTTCGGACCGATCGCCGCCATCCAGGCCCTCATCCTCGCCACCCTCGCCCGCATCTTCACCACCTTGGCGGGCATGGTCGCCCTCTGGCAGGCCGGCCTGCTCCCCCCACTCACCCCCCGCCGCCCCAGCGCCGCCCCGCGCCCGCACGTCCTTTCCCTGGCAAGCGCCCCCGCGCTGCATCCGCGCGCCCAGCGCCAGCGCCACCACATCGCGCCCGAATCCCCCATTCCCACCGTGCCCCAGCCAGCGCCCTCCGTCCGGCCCACGCCGATCGGCGCATCGGCGCCCGCGCCCATCCTCGCGCCCGTCCTCGCGCCATACCCGCGCCACCCCAGCCACGCCGCCCTCGCGCGCGCCCCGCCTTGGCCAACGCGCTCAAAACCGCCCGAGCCCCAACCGCCGCCGCATGCCAATTTTGTTACGATATCATAATAAATAGTCCAACCCCCGCCACTCCCCTCCGCGATCCCCGCTTGACGGCACCCTGCCCCAAAGGCCCTATTGGTCGCATCGGCATCGGCTACACCCGTTGCCCAAACAAACCTGCCGCGGCACCCACCCGCGCAGTCCAGGAGGAGAGGACCAACCATGTCCGAAAACCCCACGCGCGCCCTGCCCGGCCCCGCGCTGCCCTCGCGCCGCGACCTCATGAAGGCCAGCATCCTCGCCGGCAGCGCCGCCGCCCTCCCCTGGCAGCAGGTCGACGCCCAGCCCGCCGCCCCGCCGCGCAACCGAACCCTAATCCTCGTCTGGGCCGGCCGCGAAGGCCGCTGGGTCGATTTCGAACTCTGGAACCCATACTCCATCGGCGCCAACCACCAGAACGGCCCGAACCTGATATACGAGCCGCTCGCCTACTACTCCGCCTTCGCCGACAAGCTGCACATGTGGCTCGCCGAAAGCTACGAATTCACCACCGACTACCGCCGCCTCACCATCAAAACCCGCCAGGGCATCACCTGGTCCGACGGCCAGCCGTTCAGCGCCGAGGACGTCGCCTTCACGCTGAACAGCCTGCGCGACCTCGGCCCCAAGGTCCGCTGGGGTATCGACGTCAACCAGGCCGTCGAAAAGGCCACGGCGACCGATGCCA
>JANPIH010000359.1:0-13946 GCA_031424895.1 Rhodospirillales bacterium | reverse complement strand
CGCGCCTATGGGGCCGAGCCCCTGGCGGGGCGCGGGGCAGAGCCCCGCCACTTCATCCGATGAGACTTGCCGTGCCGCGCTTGGACTCAATATCCCCGCGCCAAATCAACTTGATTAGGCAGCGCCTTGCCCGCTGCCCGGGCGCGCAGGTTCTCCAGCAGGATATCCAGGCTGTCCGGGTTGTAGGTTGCCGGGCTGTCTGCCGAGACATGCGGCGTGATCACCAGGTTTGGCGTGGTCCAGGCGCGATGCCCGGGCGGCAGCGGCTCGGGCGTCGTCACGTCGATCACCGCGCCGCCCAGGTGGCCGGAGTCCAGCAGGTCGCACAGCGCCTCCTGGTCCAGTAGCGGCCCGCGGCCCACGTTCAGGATCTTGGCGCCGTGTGGCAGCCTGCCCATTCGCTCGCGGCTCAGCAGGTTGCGAGTTTCCGGCAGCAGTGGGCAGGCGAGCACCAGGAACTCGCTCTCCGGCAGCACCGAGTCGATGTCGCTGATCGCCACGATGCGGTCGAACTCCGGATGCGGATCGGGGCGGGTGCGCACGCCGATCGTCGTCATCCCCTGGCTGCGCGCTGCCGCCCCGGCATTGCCGCCGAGGTCGCCCACGCCGACCACGGTGCAGGTCTTGCCGCGCAGGATGGTGGTGAAATGCCCGGTCCAGTCCTCGCGCCGCTGCTGGCTGGCATAGGCCGGCATCCGGTTGTTCAGCATGGCGAGCGCCATCAGCGCGAACTCGCGCATTTTCGGCCCATGCGCGCCGCGGTTGTTCAGCAGCGCCACGCCCGGCGGCAGCCAGTCGAACGGCATCAGCTTGTCCATGCCGGCGGCCATTACGAACACCAGCTTCAGCTTCGCGGCGCCCTCCAGCGAGCGGCCCTTCAGCGTGCCGGGCGTGCCAACCAGCAGCTCTGCATCCGTGATGCCGCGCGCGAACCCGTCGTCGCTGTCGGCATGGGAGACATCGTGGCCCCGCCCGACATCGGGGCGCCTGGCGGCGGCGTCCTCCCATTGCTGCGGGGTGATGACGAACAGGTCGCCGGGCAAGGGATTCTGGATATGGATGCGCATGGCGGCGATGCTGCCATGAACGCGATCATCCACAAAGAGTGTGCAGCAGCACGGCCGCCGCCTGCGCGACATTCAGGCTCTGGACCCGCCCGGCCCCGGCAATGCGCACCTGCCGCCGGCACGCCGCCAGTACGGGGGCAGACACGCCGGTCTCCTCGTTGCCCAGCACCAGCGCCACCGGCCGGTCGCGCGGCAGCTCGGCCAGTGCCATGGCCTCGCGCGACAGCGTCGCGGCGACCGTGCGATAGTGCGGTTCCAGTGCGCGCAGCGCACGCGGCAGGTCGCGGGTGCGGAACAGAGCAATGTGTTCCAGACCTCCCTCGGCGGTGCGCAACGCCGCGTCCGACGGCATGGCGTGGCCCGGCCCCTCGCCGATCAGCATTGCCGGGACGCCGAAGAACGCGGCGCTGCGGGCAATTGCGCCGAGATTGTGGGGATTGCCGATGCCGTCCAATACAAGGAGCTGCGGACCTTGCGGCGGCTGGCCGAAATCCAGGATCGCCGGCACCAGCGGCTTCGCCACCGCCACAATCCCGCCATGGTGCGGCGTGCCGGCGATCTTGGCCAATTCCTCGGCCTCCACCATACGATAGGGCCGTTTTGTCGCCGCCAGCACGGCGCAGAACGGCCCGGCGGCACTCTTCTGCGCCGGCAGGTAGAACAGGCGCAGCACCGCTTCCGGCCGGCGGGCGAAGGCGGCGGCAACCGCATTGGCGCCGCAGATGGCATCGGTGTTCATCGGCTCCGCTTCCGCCCTGCGCCGCGCGCTGTCAACCTAGCACCCATGGACATCCCCATCCTGTTCCGCGACCCCCGCTTCGTGGTGCTCGACAAGCCGGCGGGGCTGAAGGTGCATCCGGGCCCCGGCGGCGGGCCGAGCATGGAGGATGCCTTCCCCGCCCTGTCGCGCAGGGCGGACGGCCCGTGGCTGGCGCACCGCCTGGATGCCGACACGGCCGGCTGCCTTGTCGTGGCCCTGCGCAAGGCGGCGTTGCTGGCGGCCCAGGCCGAGTTCGCCGCCGGTCGGGCGGAGAAAACCTACTGGGCCGTGGTGCGTGGCGCCCCGGCCGCCGATGCCGGCGTGGTCGACGCCCCGCTGCTCAAGCGCACGACCCCGGCCGGCTGGCGCATGGCAATCAACCCGGCCGGCCAGCGCGCCGTGACCGACTGGCGTGTGCTTGGCCGTGGCGATGGCCTCGCCTGGCTCGAACTGCGCCCCCGCACCGGCCGCACCCACCAGGTTCGCGCCCACGCGGCGGCGCTGGGTTGCCCGCTACTCGGCGACCCCGTCTATGGCGACGGCCACGGCCCGCTCCATCTTCTCGCCCGGTCCGTGCGCCTGTCGCTCGATCCGCCGCTCGAAGCGACCGCCCCGGTGCCGCCGCACATGCGCGACGCGCTGCGCGCCTGCGGCTGGCTCAGCCCAGCATGAACCATAGCCGGAACAGCATCTGCTCCGCCCAGGTCTGCCGCCGCAGCCCCGGCAGGCGCAGCGCGCGCATCCGCCGCAGCGGCCCGCCGCGCAGCGCCAGCTTGATCTGGTCCAGCTGGTCCCGTGCCTGCGGGGTCAGCAGATGGCGCTGCGCATCGAGTGCAGCCACGTTCTGGCGCATCAGCCCCATGAACACCCCCGGCCCGCGCCGGATTGCCGCCACGCCCCGCCGGACAAAGGTCAGCGGCGAGCCGACCGCGTTGCCCCCGTGCTGGCGATACAGCACCACCGGCTCCTCGTCGGCCAGGAAATTCCCGCCCGCCGCGGTCACCAGCAGATAGGCCCACCAATCATGCTGGCACCCCGGCGGCGCCGTGCTGCCGGCCACCAGCCGTGCCGCGGCGCCGTTCATGGTCACGGTGCAGCCGGTGGCGAGGTTCTGGGTCAGCGAGGCTGGGAAGCCGGCCGACATCGCCACGGCGGGGGAGACGGCGAGTGGGTTCAGGTTTGCGTCAACCAGGATCTGCCGCGCCGAGTAGATCGCCGGCCGCTCCGCCGGCACATGGCCTAGCGCCCGCACCGCGCGGGTCAGCTTGAACGGCAGCCACACATCGTCCTGGTCGGCAAAGGCCACCACGTCGCGCTCCTCCAGCGTCGGCGCGGCGTGGCGCAGCAAGGCGAGGAAACTTGCCGCCGACCCCACCCGCCCCGCCGGGTCGGCCAGCCGCGCCACCCGGCCCGGCGCTTGGGTCTCGGCGAATTCCTGCAGGAGCGCCGCCGTTGCGTCGCTGGAGCCGTCGTCGCGCCAGATCAAATACCAGTCGTCATGCTCCTGCGCCGCGAAACTGGCGAGCTGGTCGCACAGGAACGCCGCACCCTCATAGGTGGCAAGCAGGATGACGACGCGGGCGCGATGGGCGCGCGTGGCCATCCGGGCGCCTCCTATTGCGCGGGTGTGGTCACAAAGATGCGGGCGAGCGTGCGGTCCAGCGCCGCCTCCCACGGCGGCAGGCGCAGGCCGAACACGCGCGCAAGCTTTCCGCAATCCAGCCGCGAGTCCGTCGGTCGGCGTGCCGGGGTCGGATAGTCGGCGGTGGCGATCGCCTCGATCAGCTTCGGCTGTGGCTGGCCGAACGTGCCGGCACGGGTGATCGCTGTCGTCGCCAGCCCGTGCCAGGTGGTCTCCCCGGTTCCGGCGGCGTGGTAGATGCCGGCGAAGCGGTTCTGCCACCCGTCGCGCGCCAGGATGTCGGCAATGCCCAGGATCGCCTCGGCGAGGTCCGCGGCCAGGGTCGGGCAGCCCTTCTGGTCGGCCACCACGCGCAGATGGTCGCGCGTGCGCGCCAGGTTCAGCATGGTCAGCACGAAGTTGCGCCCAGTGGCGGCATACACCCAGGAGGTGCGCAGGATGATCGACCGCGCGCAGGCGGCCAGCACCGCCCGCTCGCCGGCCAGCTTGCTCGCGCCGTACACCCCGGTCGGGTTGGTGGCATCGTCCTCGACGTAAGGCGCGCCCTTGCCTCCATCGAACACGTAGTCGGTCGAGACATGGATCAGCGGAATGCCCGCGGCTTGGCAATACGCCGCCAGCACCGCCGGCCCGTCGCGGTTCGCCCGCCACGCGGCGGCGGCATCGCTCTCGGCCTTGTCCACGGCGGTGTGGGCGGCGGCGTTGATCACCAGCGTGGGCTTTGCTGCCGCCAGCAGTGATGGCAGCGCAGCGATCCGGTCGAAATCGCACTCCGGCCGTCCGACCACGCGCAGCGCCCGCCCCCCCGCCGCCTCGGCCAGCGCCCGGGCCAATTGCCCGCTGCCGCCGATGACCAGGATCCCCCCGCTCACGGCGTCAGACCGAATACCAGGCGTCGCATTCAGACAGGCGCGGCAGCACCGCGTCCTTGACCGACAGCTTCACCTCGTCCGCCGCCACCGGCCACGGCAGGGCAAGATCCGGGTCGCTCCAGATCACCCCGCGCTCAGCCTCGCGGTCGTAAGGCGCGTCCACCTTGTACGCCACCTCGGTGTCCGGCATCAGCGTGCAGAACCCGTGCAGGAACCCGCCGGGTACCCAAAGCTGGGTGAAGTTCTCGGCACTCAGCACCGCGGTCACGTGCTTTCCGTAGGTCGGCGAGCCATGGCGGATATCCACCACCACGTCCCAGATCGCCCCCTTCAGGCAGCGCACGAGCTTGCCTTGCGCGTTCGGCGATATCTGGCAGTGCAGTCCGCGCACCACGCCGCGCGCAGCGGAGAAGCTGTGGTTGTCCTGCACGAAATCCGCGTCGATGCCGTGCTTCGCCAGCGTCGCGCGGTTCCAGGTTTCGGCAAAGAAGCCCCGGTCGTCGCTGAAGCGCCGGGGTGTAATCAGCGCCACTTCGGGGATGGCAAGGCGCTCCACCTGCATCGTCGTCAGTCCCCCACCCCGGCATCGGCCAGCGCCATCAGCACCTGGCCCAGCTCGGTCTTGCCCAGCGCCCGCGCCTGCTCGCGCAGCGCGCCGGCGTCGATCCAGCCCATGCGGAACGCCACCTCCTCCGGGCAGCCGACCAGCATCCCCTGCCGCGTCTGGATGGTTTGCACGAAGGTCGCCGCCTGCAACAGGCTGTCCGGCGTGCCGGCATCGAGCCAGGCGCAGCCTCGCCCCAGCTTCTCCACCTGCAGCGTGCCCTCCTCCAAGTACATCCGGTTGAGATCCGTGATCTCCAGCTCCCCGCGCGCCGAGGGCTTCACCTGGGCGGCCAGCTCGGTCACCCGCTTGTCGTAGAAATACAGCCCGATCACCGCCCAGTTCGACTTCGGCTGGGCCGGCTTCTCGACAATCTCCAGCGCCCTTCCGTCGTCGTCCATCGAGACCACGCCGTACCGCTCCGGGTCGCGCACGTGATAGGCGAACACCGTCGCCCCATCCTGCACCACGGCGGCGCGGCGCAGGGTGCGCGAAAGGTGCTCGCCGAAGATCATGTTGTCGCCGAGCGCCAGCGCGCAGGGCTGGCCCTCCAGCCACTCCGCGCCGATATGGAAGGCCTGTGCCAGCCCCTCCGGCTTCGGTTGCACGGCATAGGTGAACTTCACCCCCATCCGCTCCCCGCTGCCCAACAGGCGGCGGAACTGCGGCAGGTCCTCGGGCGTGGAGATCACCATGATGTCGCGGATGCCCGACAGCATCAGCACCGAGAGCGGATAGTAGATCATCGGCTTGTCGTACACCGGCAGCAACTGCTTGCTCGCCGCCAGCGTCATTGGATGCAGCCGGGAGCCGGAGCCGCCAGCGAGCAGGATGCCCTTCATCATGTCGAATATCCTTCAGGCGGCGCTTTTCGCCGCGCCCTGGCCAAGCCGCTGGCCGGCGTAGCGCGCGGCGCGGATCTTCTCCCACCAGGCCCGATTGGCCAGGTACCAGTCCACCGTACGGCCGAGCCCGGTGTCGAAATCGTTCGGCGCCGTCCAGGACAGTGCCGCCTCGGCCCGCGCGGGGTCGATCTCATAACGGAAATCATGGCCCGGCCGGTCGGTCACGAAGGTGATCAGCCGTGAGCGCGGCCCGGCCGGATCGGGCACGCGCGCATCCAGCGCCGCGCAGATCGCGTGCACCACCTGCAGGTTGGTGCGCGGCTGCCGCGCCCCGATGCCATAGGTGCCGCCTGGCTGGCCCAGCGTCGCCACGCGCAGCAGCGCCTCGGCATGGTCGTCCACGAACAGCCAGTCTCGCATGTTGGAACCGTCGCCGTACACCGGCAGGGGCTTGCCCTCCAGCGCGTTCAGCGTCACCAGCGGGATCAGCTTCTCCGGAAACTGCCACGGCCCATAGTTGTTGACCGTGTTGCTCACCAGCGTCGGCAGCCCATAGGTGTGGTGCCACGCCCGCACCAGGTGGTCGGACGCCGCCTTGCTCGCCGAATATGGGCTGCGCGGGTCGTAGGGCGTTTCCTCGTTGAACGGCGGATCCCCCTTCTCCAGCGCGCCGAACACTTCGTCGGTGGAGATATGGTGGAAGCGGAACGCCGCCTTCCGCTCGGCCGGCAGCGCCCGCCAATATCCCAGCGCCACGTCCAGCAGCGTATAGGTGCCGACCACGTTGGACTGGATGAACGGCCCCGGCCCGTCAATCGAGCGGTCCACATGCGTTTCGGCGGCCAGGTGCATCACGATGTCGGGCTGGTGGGTAGCGAACACCTCGCGCATCGCCGCATGGTCGGCGATATCGGCCCGCACCAGCGTGTGGCGCGCATGCCCCGCACCTTCCTCCAGCGCCTCCTCGGAGGCAGCATAGGTCATCTTATCGACGTTCACGATCGTGTGGTCCGTACTACGGATGACATGGCGGATCACCGCCGAGCCAATGAATCCGCATCCGCCGGTAATCAGAAGACGCATGATCTAAAACGAACCCTTTCCGTACGGGTGCAAACTGCCAGCCTCGACCGGGACTCGCAACCGACAACTGCGGACCAGCGTACCCCTTTCGATCACGACTTTCTCATCATGCTAACGATTGCAGACCATGCGCGCCTTTGGCACCGGACACTCAACCCGTGGGCTTGCCCTGCCGCCCCGGCCATGATTTAGGTGTAGGGATATCGACCGGGCGGGGTTAATTTTTCGCTGCCGCCACGGTCGGGTTTCGGGGGTTCGGCGTCGCGATGATACCAGGCATCAGCACCAATGCCGAGGCCCGGCTCGTCGGCGTGCTCGACCCGCGGGTCAGCGACATTGCCGAAGACAGCTTCGCCGCCCGCGACTACACCATCATGGACGCCACCGACGAGGAAGCTCGGCGCCTGGGCGTGCAGGCGGTCGGCGGTGGCCTTACCCTGGTCGTCACCGACCCCACCCGCAGGCTGGGCGACATCCGCGTGCAGTCCAGCGGGCGCGACAACACCCTGTTCTTCGACAACGTAACCTGGGGTGGCAACTGCCACGCCAGCATCCGCATGCTCGGCAGCGACACGGTGATGCTGTTCAACGACATCGGCCCGGAATACGTGGCCATGCCCGACATCTACCTGCGCTCCAATGGCCAGTTCGTGTTCTGGGGCCGCGGCGCCTCGGCGGTCGGCGTGTCGATGGAGATCGACGGCGAGGGCTCGGGTGTGGTGATCGGCGACGACGCGCTGATTTCCAACGGCGTCTGGATCCGCAACCACGACATGCACGCCATCCACGACCTGCGCACCGGCGCGCGCATCAACCGCCCGCCGGTGCAGACCGTGCTGGAACGCCATGTCTGGCTCGGCCACGACGCCATGCTGCTGAATGTCGAGCGCATCGGCATGGGCGCCATCGTCGGCACCCGCTCCCTGGTCAAGGGCACGGTGCCGCCGCGGGTCGTGGTCGCCGGCACGCCGGCCCGGGTGATCCGCGAGGGCGTCAGTTGGGGCCGTTCCAATGATGGCATGACCGCGGCGGAGCGCATCGCGATCGGGCTGCCCGAGCAGCCGGAGGGATAGCGGCGGCCGCCTGCACGAGATCATATCGCTTTGCAATGAAATGAGCGCGAACGGTTGCGATCGGGCGCGCGCTTGGGTATTCCTCCGCTTGGCTCCGCCGCAGGCTCTATGGTTGGAACCGCACGGCTGAGCAAGGAGGCTCTTCGTTGGCGCAAACCCCCCCTTACATCCCCCACATCGACCTCCTGCTGCAGGCTTTGCGGGTCAATCGCGACCGGCTGAACAGCAAGTCCAAGATCGCCATCGACGCCAAGCTGCTCAAGACCCTGGTGCAGACCATGGTGGCCAGCGCGCCCTTCTCGGAGGAGTTCTACAAGCAGAACTACCCCGACCTGGCCTCCGCCAACGCCGCCGGGCAGATCCCCGACCTGCACCAGCATTTCGTCGAGACCGGCTATTTCGAGGGCCGCTTCGGTTCCCCCCCGCCGGTGGACGAAGCCTTCTACACCAGCACCTACAAGGATGTCGGCCAGGCCGTGCTGAAGGGCGACGTCACCTCCGGCACCGAGCACTACCTGCGCTCCGGCGCCTCCGAGGGGCGGATCCCCAACGAGGAGATCCGGCCGCAACTCGAGGCCTGGATGGTCGTCCTGCGGGAATGACCGCGCGACGCACGCCGGACGAGGCATCGCAGAGCCAATGCACGCTGCGCCGCGCGCCGCCGAAAATCGGCGGGCCGGATGACCATCGAATGCCGCCGGTCGGGCCGCACCATGCCGTGCTTCCCCCGAACGATGCGGACGCTTTGGGCGGGAGCCGACGATGAGTGACCTGATGCGCACGCACCGTGCGCTCTGCACGCCTTTCGTCAGCGAGGACCTGTTCCGCCGCGCCTTCGGGGCCGGGCGCGCCAATATCGGCACCATCGCCCGCTACCTCGCAACCCCGGTCGCCGAACGCCCGGTTCTGTCGTTCTACTTCGACGCCGACTTCTACCGCGACACCTACCCCGACGTGGGCGATGCCGACATCGACCCGCTGCTGCACTTCATCGAGACAGGGTTGCTGGAGGAACGCGCGCCGCATCCGCTGGTCGACCTGAGATACATCCTTTCCCAGGATTCCGGGCTGCTTGGCTCGCCTCCGCAAATCGAATTGCTGGTTGACCTGCTGGAATACGACCTCGCGGTGCCCAGCCCCTATTTCGATCCTGCCCACTACCGCGCCGGCCTCGGCGATGGGGCGCCGGCCAACGCGATGCTGCGCCACTACATCACCGTCGGCCTGTGGGACAGCCATCGCCCGAACCCCTGGCTCGACCTGGCCTGGTACTCGGCCCAGAACACCGATGTGCCCCAGGACCTCTACGGCGCGCTGCGGCACTTCGTGCAACTCGGCGATGCCGAAGGAAGGGCCGCCAGCCCCGATTTCGACGGCCGCCAATACCTGCTGCGCAACCCCGACGTCGCCCAGGCCGGCATGCTGCCGCTGCGCCACTTCCTGACCCAAGGCCGCGCCGAGGGGCGCGAGGCACCGCTGTTCGCGGTGGTCGTCCCCTCCAGCCCCACCCCCAGCGCCCCGCAGCCGGAGATCGGCCTCGCCTTCCCGGTCGACCCAGCCGACGCGCTGTCCCGCGATGCCGACATGCGCCGCCGCGTGGCGATGATGCGCCAGCAGCGCAAGGACGCTGTCGAGGTAGGCCCGGCGCCGCGGATCCGCTCCGCCACGCCATCCGACGACATCGCCATCCTGGAATTCCCGCCCGCGCCCAACCCGCGCGTCTCGATCCTGATGCCGGTGTACAACGAGCTCGACGTCACCGTGGAATGCCTGCTCGCCCTGCAGCAGAGCCTGCCGGACACCGAGATCGAGGTGGTGGTCGCCGACGACTGCTCCACCGACCCTGATGTACGGCTGCTCGCCGGGGTGCCGAACCTGGTCTATGTCCGCCAGGAGGCGAACGCCGGCTTCATCGGCAACTGCAACGCCGCCTTCGCCCAATGCCGCGGCGAATACGTGCTGCTGCTGAACAACGACACCCAGGTGATGCCCGGTGCCATCGACCTGCTGGTGGCCGCACTGGACGGGGACGCGGCCATCGGTGCCGCCGGCCCCAAGCTCATCTACCCCGACGGGCGCGTGCAGGAAGCCGGCTGCATCCTCAAGCCGAACGGCGAGGCCGGCATGGTCGGCCTGTTCGGCGACCCCTCCGAAGGCGGCTTCTGCTACGACCGCGACGTGCCCTACATCTCCGGCGCCGCCCTGCTGGTGCGGCGCGAACTGGTCGGCGAAGTGCTGTTCGACCCCGTCTTCCGCCCGGCCTATTGCGAGGACGCCGATCTCTGCCTGCGCCTGATCGACCGCGGCCACCGCATCCGCTACGTCGCCGACGCGGTGGTGATGCACCACCTCAGCGTCTCGACCAACCGCCAGTCGATCACCCGCAAGCTGCGCACCATCACGCGCAACCAGCAAACCCTGTCCGAACGCTGGGGCGACCTGCTGGTGAAGATGAACCAGGTGCGTACGCTTGCCTTCTACCTGCCGCAGTTCCACCCGACGCCGGAAAACGACCTCTGGTGGGGCGCCGGGTTCACCGAATGGACCAACGTGACCAAGGCGCGGGCGAGCTATTCCGGGCAGTATCAGCCGCATCTGCCCGCCGACCTCGGCTTCTACGACCTGCGCGCGCCCGAGGCGCTGCGGCGCCAGGCGGAGATGGCGGCGCGTTACGGCGTGGATGGGTTCTGCGTCTACTACTACAATTTCGGCGCCCGCCGCGTGCTGTACAAGCCGATGGAAGTGGTCCGCGCCAACCCCGACATCCCGTTCAACTGGTGCCTGTGCTGGGCCAACGAGAACTGGACCAAGCACTGGGACGGCGGCACGCGCGAGATCCTGCTGGAGCAGAGCTACGACGACGCGACGCTGGCCTCCATCATCGAGGACGTCGTCGCCCAGGCCGCCGACCCGCGCTACATCCGCGTCGACGGCAAGCCGCTGTTCCTGCTCTACCGCCCGCTGCTGCTGCCGGATTGCCGCGCCTTCGCGGCCCAGGCCCGCCGCGCCTTTGCCCAGGCTGGCTTCCCCGGCGTGCACCTGGTCTATGTCGAGAGCATGGAGGCGGTGGACCGCGGCATGCGCCCCGCCGATCTTGGCTTCGATGCCGCCGTCGAGTTCCCGCCCCAGGGCCGCGCCTCACCCGCCGAAGGGCCGGTTGATGTATTCAAGGAAAACTGGGCCGGCACCCGCTACGACTATCCGGAAACCGTGCTGAACTTCCTGCGCCGCGACAGCGTGCCCTATCCGCGCTACCCCGCCGTGTTTCCCAGCTGGGACAACACCGCCCGCCAGCCGCTGCGCGGGCACAGCTTCGACGGCATCGGGCCGGAGGCGTTCCGGGTCTATGTCGAGGAGAAGATCGAGGAGGTGCGGCAATTCCATATGGGCGGCGAGAGGCTGCTGTTCGTCAATGCCTGGAACGAATGGGCCGAGGGCACCCACCTGGAACCCGACATCGCCTTCGGCCATCGCTGGCTGGAAGCCCTGCGTGACGCCGTGACCGCCAAGCGGTGGGGCTGACCATGGCCATCCTTAACATCGACGAGATCGACGTTACGATCGTCGGCCACCCCTGGGCGCCGATTGGCATGGGCGAGCAGATGCGCAGCCACGTCATGGCCGGCCGCGCCATGATGCTGAACCAGCTTGTCTATGATGTCTTCCGCTATGCCCAGCGCACCGATGCCGCCCACGCCCAGATCCTCGACGGGCTGGAGGTGGACGTGTTGCCGGGCGGCATCCGCATCTTCCACATCAACGGCGACGAGGTCGAACCCGTCATCGCCGCCATCGAGGCGCGCGGCGGGCGGTTCGAGGACGGCTACAACATCATCGTGCCGGCCTGGGAACTGCCAACCTATCCGGCGGTGTGGGCGGAAAAGCTGAACCGCTTCGACGAGGTATGGGCGCTGTCCCACTTCATCGCCGACAGCCTCAAGGCGGCGGGGCTGGACAGCCACTTTACCGGCCAGGCGATCGAGCCGCTGCCGGGGCCGCTATTGCCGCGGCGGCATTTCGGCATCCGCGAATCCGCCTTCGTGTTCCTGACCTTCTTCGACATCTCCTCCTACGCCACGCGCAAGAACCCTTTCGCCGTGGTGGAGCTGTTCGACCGGCTGCGCGCCGACCTGCCCTATGCCGACATGCAACTGGTGCTGAAGGCCAAGAACGGCGAGCGCGGGGCGGAGGACTGGGCGGCGGCGTTGCCGGCCAACTCACAGATCAAAGTGATCGCCACCCCGCTCGACACACTCGGCGTGCGCAGCCTGATCAATTGCTGCGACTGCCTGGTCTCGCTGCACCGCGCCGAGGGCTTCGGCCGCGGGCCTGGCGAGGCGATGGCCCTGGGCCGGCTGGCGCTGGCCACCGGGTGGTCGGGGAACGTGGACTTCATGACGAAGGACAACGCCCTGCTGGTTGACCACACCATGCTGGCGCTCGAGAACGGCGACTACCCGCACTGGACCGGCCAGTCCTGGGCCAATCCCAGCGTGGACCACGCCTTCGCCCTCGCCCGCCCGCTGCTCGATGACCCGACTCGGGGTGCTGTCGTCGCCCGGCGGGGGCAGGTCGAGGTTCTGCGCAGCCACGGCAACCGCGCCGTGGGGCTGCGGATCATCGGGCGGCTGCAGGCGATCCTGCAGGAATCGCCCCGCTTCAACCCGAACGCGGCACCCGCCCCCAAGGTGGCCGACTCCCAGCCGGCGCCCGCCAAGGCCAAGCCGCGCCGCAAGGCCAAGGCGTAGTCGGAGCGCCTACCCCAGCAACCAGGGCGCGCCGGAGGCTTCGGCCACCGCCTTGACCTTGGCGAGCAGGTTCGGGCCGACCGGAATCCCCTCCTGCCGGCGCCGGGCCGCATTGCGCCGCTCCGGATCGCCGGCGACCATCACCGGCGTGTTGGCATCGGCCGGCTTCGTCGCCCGCAGCGAATCGCAGAACGCCGTCACCTCGGCGCGGAAGTCGGCGGGATCGCGCAGCAGGCCGGTGTCGATCGCCATGAAGAAATGGCCGATATCCATCGTGCCGGGCTTCTTCGTGTGGCTGGGATCGGTCGGGAAGGTGGCGCCCGACAGGCCCGCCGCCAGGATGTTCACCATCGCCGCCAGGCCGTAGCCCTTGTAGCTGCTGCTCTCGGCCGAACCGCCCAGCGGGGTGAGGAAGCCGCCCTTCTGCGAGGCCTCCAGCGGGTCGCGGCTCGGCTTGCCCTCCCGGGTCACCAGCCAGCCATCCGGCGTCGGCAGACCCTCGTTGGCCTTGTTGCGGATGCGCCCGGCCGCCACCGTGGTGGTCGCCATGTCCAGCAGGAACGGCTCGCCCTCGCGCGCCGGTGCGGCGAAGGCGATCGGGTCGGTGCCATACTTCGCCTCTGCCCCGCCGGTGGGAGCCACCTGGATGCCGCTGGCCGAGGTGGTGACCATGCCGATGAAACCGGCATCCGCCGCCATCTTCGCGTAGTAGCCGCAGGCGCCGAAATGCGACGAATTGCGCACGCCGACAATCCCGATGCCCACCGTGCGGGCCTTGGTGATCGCCAGGTGCATCGCGGTGTACGAGTTGTAGTGGCCCAATCCGCCGCCACCATCGATCAATGCCGCCACCGGCTTGTCCACCACCACGCGCGGCTGAACGGTCATGCTGGTCTTGCCGCTGCGCCGGCGCTCGTCATAGCTGGGAATCATCGAAATGCCGTGGCTGTCGATGCCATGCAAATCTGCCCACGCCATAATGTCGGCCGTGACCGCCGCAGTGATCGCAGGCATGCCCCACGACCGCAAAATCACCTCCAACTGCCCCCGATGCGCCTCATACGTCGCCGCCATGCGTGCCTCCTTGCTGGGTGATGCGGAAGAAAGGCCAGGGGCTTTGCCCCTGGACCCCACCAGGGGCCGAGCCCCTGGACCTCACTCTGTTCCGCCTTCGGCGGGGAGGGGCCCTCGAGGTGGTTCGAACCGTCGTGTCGGCCCCACCCCGCCGAAGGCGGAAAAAAGTCCGAGGGTG
>JANPIH010000358.1:0-1688 GCA_031424895.1 Rhodospirillales bacterium | reverse complement strand
GGGCGGGTGATGCCGGTGGTGTCAGCCTCCTAAAAAGCGTCGTTTCCGATCAGATGGGTCGGAACCTGCCCGGTCAGGCAGATGATGGGGATGCTGTCCATCAGCGCGTCCACCAGTCCGGTGACCGCATTGGTGGCGCCTGGGCCGGAGGTGACGAGCACCACGCCGACCTTGCCGGTCGAGCGGGCATAGCCCTCGGCCGCGTGAACCGCCGCCTGTTCATGCCGCACGAGCACATGGCGAATGCTGTTCTGCTGGAACAGCGCATCGTAAAGCGGCAACACGGCACCACCGGGATAGCCGAAGATGACCTCTACGCCCTGCTCGGTCAGCGCCCGGAGTACGACCTCGGCGCCAGGGCGCAGATCAGTGGCTCCCAGGGGCGTGCTGCTGGTGGGCATGGTGGTGGCGGACATGATGGTTCCGGTGTGCTCTGGCGTTGTTGCAGCGCACACCTAGGGGGCGTCGGGTGGGCCGTCAACATGGCTTTGAACGAATTGAACGATTTCAGCCAGTTTACTTTCCGGAAATTGCGTCAGACCCGCGTATCGCGTATGGATTGTATGCGTCTGCGCTGGGGGAGCCAGCGCCTGATGCCTGAACCATGTGGCCTGGCGCTTGGTGTATTGATGCGTGTGGAGGATGGCCTGGTCCCGGGCGGCCGAGGCGCTCATCTCCCCGCGTAGCAGGGAAACCAGTTCGGGCACGCCGTGCGCGCGCATGGCCGGCAAGGCGGGGTCCAGGGGCAGCAGGGCCCGAACCTCCTCCAGCGCGCCGGCGGCGAGCATGATGTTGAAGCGAGTCTCGATGGCCTCGCGCAGCGCCTCGCGCGGCGGGGCGAGCAGCAGGGTGGCAAAGCGAAAAGGGGCGGGCGGCAGGGAGGGAGCGTCGCGCTGCCACGCAGCCAGGCCGCGGCCGGTGCCGAGCAAAACTTCATAGGCGCGGGCAACGCGCTGGCTGTCATGCGGGCGAAGGCCCGCGGCAGTGGGCACGTCCAGCAGGGCATGCAGGGCCGGGGCGCCCAGTCGTGCCAGCATCGCCCGCGCTTCCTCCCTCGCCTGGGGTGGAATGTCTGGCAACGCGGAGATGCCTTGCGTCAGGCTGCGCAGGTAAAGGCCGGTGCCGCCGCACAGGATGGGCAGGCGCGCCTGCGCCATCGCGGCCAGAGCCTGGTCGCGCCACCAGGCGAGGTTTGCCGGCATGGCAGGGTCACGATAGCCGTAAAGGCTGTGAGGCACATCTGCCTGTTCGGCCGCCGTGGGCTGCGCGGTGATGACCGCCATCCCGGCATAGACCTGCATGGCATCGGCATTGATCACCGTGCCGCCAAGCCGTTGCGCCAGGGCCAGCGCC
Organism: Rhodospirillales bacterium; assembly: GCA_031424895.1. Classification (GTDB taxonomy): domain Bacteria; phylum Pseudomonadota; class Alphaproteobacteria; order Acetobacterales; family Acetobacteraceae; genus CAMDGX01. Next base: position 335 of record JANPIH010000358.1, on the reverse strand, counting down.
AGGGCGGATTTGCCGCTGGCGGTAGGGCCGGCGACGATCAGCGCCGCGGGTTGCATGGGGTGGGATGGATGGGCATGGTCCGGTCGCCATGCCCCATATCCTCACGCTTGTCGCGCCCGCGGGGCGGCTTTCGCCCGCGTGGCTGGCCCCGGTGCGTGCCGCACTGACTGCGCTGGGCGCCGATTGCGGCACCCCCGACTGGCTTTCCGAGGCTGAGGCGGTGGACCTGCCCTTCATCAACCTGGCGCCCGAGGCCGCCACCGCGGCTGTCCGCGTCGCCCTGGACAACGCCGCGGTGGATGCCATCGCGCAGCCCGCCCACGGCCGCCTCAAGC
>JANPIH010000357.1:0-4634 GCA_031424895.1 Rhodospirillales bacterium | reverse complement strand
CGATTGCTGATCCGCGCAACAAGATCATCAAGGAAGTGTCGCGGCGGCTGTCGGCGGAGGCGGGGAGCATGAAGATGTTCGACATCGCCGACCGCATCGAGACGGTGATGATGGATGCGAAGAAGATGTTCGCGAACCTCGACTGGTTCAGCGCGGTTTCGTACCACATGATGGGCGTGCCGACAGCGATGTTCACGCCGCTGTTCGTGATTGCGCGGACCTCCGGGTGGAGTGCGCATGTGATGGAACAGCGAGTGGACAACAAGATCATTCGCCCGACGGCGAATTACGTGGGGCCGGACGACCAGCCCTTCGTGCCGCTTTCGCAACGCGCCTGAGGGTTTCGGGCGAGACGGTTGGGGGCGCTGCGACCGGGTGGTCGCGGCGCCTTTTTTTCGTGGGGCATGGCAAGTAACGATTGCTTTTTGTTGACATGGCCGCATCGGAAGGCGGATAGCGGATTCCGGTATTCATGACAGTCGATTCGCGCCCTGGCGCGGCAGTCGCGCCCATGGATGCAACAGGGAAGGTACGGTCGATGGACCGCTGTCTTGTCAACGGGTCTTGCAACCCGGCGCGCCGACGAAACGTTCACTGGCGCGGTGGCGTGACCCCCCGGCCGTTGGCTTCGCCGGGGAGGCGTGCTGACGGTCGGCCGACTGCTGATGCGACCTTTCTGCTGTCGTTCTCTGCTACCGACTTGCGCCTGGCGGGTGTTGGCTGCGGGCCGACCCGCCCGATCCGCATGACTGGCCTTGCCCAAGTAAACTGGCAGACAAGGAGTGCCATCAGATGACCGACGACACCAAGCGTGCCCAGGCGCTGGCGATGAAAGCCGCCGCCACCAAGAAGGCCGCGGCGCCGAAGGCTGCTGCCCCGAAGGCTGCTGCCCCGAAGGCTGCGGCCGCGAAGGCTGCTGCGGCGAAGCCGGCTGCCAAGGCGGCGGCGCCCAAGGCGTCTGCGAAGGCGGCCCCCAAGGCTGCTGCCAAGGCTGCCCCACCTGCGAAGGCGGCTGCCCCGAAGGCGGCTGCCCCGAAGTCGGCTGCAGCGAAGCCGGCTGCGGCCAAGCCGATGAAGGCGGCGGCCCCGAAGGCTGCGGCGCCGAAGGCGAAGGCCGCGGCGCCCGCGAAGGCAGCGGCACCGGCAAAGGCCGCGGCCAAGAAGAACGGCGCGCCGAAGACGGCCGCGGCAGCTCCGAAGGCGGCCGCGCCGGCCAAGGCCGCGGCGCCGAAGAAGGCGGCTCCGAAGAAGGCTGCTTCAAAGAAGGCTGGGGTCTCGCCGGCGGCCTGATCCCGACTGCGTTGGACGAAAAACGGGCGTCGCCTTCACGGGCGGCGCCCTTTTCGCGTTGTGCCGCCCGCTGGCTTCAGCCGAATGTGGCGAGCAGGTCGTCGACCTGGGGTGGGGTGAGCAGGCGCATCGGGCCGCCGCGCAGCAGCAGGAACAACTTGGCGGCTTCCTCGAGTTCTTCGGCGGCGTGGACGGCTTCGCGCAGGGTGGCGCCGCTGACGACCGGGCCATGGTTGGCCAGCAGGACGGCGCGCGCGCCCTGGGCGGCGGCGTGGATGGCCGGTTCCATCGCGGCGTCGCCTGGGCGGTAGTAGGGGACGACCGGCATGGTGCGGCCGACGCGCATGACGAAGTAGGGGGTGAGCGGGGGGATCGGGTTGGCGGGGTCCACACCCGGCAGGCAGGCGATGGCGGTGGCCATGGTGGAGTGGAGATGGACGACGGCGCCGGCATCGGGGCGGGCCTGGTAGAACGCGCGGTGCATGAACACCTCCTTCGAGGGCTTGTCGCCGGAGAGATGGGCGAAGTCTGGTCCCAGCTTCGACAGGCGGGCAGGATCGAGGCTGCCGAGGGAGGCGTTCGTGGGCGTCATCAGGTAGCCGTCGGGCAGCTTGGCGCTGATGTTGCCGGCGCTGCCGACGGAGTAGCCGCGCGCGAAGAGGGAGGCGGCCAGGGTGGTGAGTTGCTCGCGGAGGGCGTGCTCGGTCATGAAGCGACTCCAAGAAAGAGGTTCTTTTTGTAAAAAAGAACCAAAAAACTTTTGTCCCTTTGCACCGAGTGGGCGGATGGACCAGGTGTAAAGTGGAAAAAGTCTTTTTGCTTCTTTTTCTTCAGAAAAAGAAGAGTCTTGCTTTTTCCTACGCTGCCCCCGTTGCGGCGAAGGATTTGAGGAAGAAGTCAGGCGCGCCGAAGTTGCCACTTTTCAGGGCGAGCTTGAGGGCGGGGCCGCTGCCTTCGGCGAGGGTCCAGGGGACACCGGGGTCGATTTCCGGGCCGATGCGCAGGGAGCGGACGCCGAGTTTGGTGACCACGGCGCCGGAGGTTTCGCCGCCGGCGACGACGAGTTGGCGGACGCCGCGGGCGACGAGGGCTTCGGCGATGGTGGCGAGCGCGGTTTCCACGAGGGTGCCGGCGGCGTCGCGGCCGAGTTTTTTCTGGAGTTCCTCGACCTGGTCCGGGGGGGCGGAGGCGGCGATGAGGATGGGCACCTGGCCGAGCTTGCCGTCGGCCCAGGCGAGGGCCTTTTCGGCGAGGGCGGCGGCGTTCGGGGTGGCCAGCGCGTCGAGTTGGAAGGTCGGGATGCTTTCGCGGGCGCGGCCGACCTGGAACAGGGTGGCGCGGGAGCAGGAGCCGGCGAGGATGGCGGTGTGGCCTTCGATCTCGGGCAGGGCGCCGGGGTTGGACAGGGCTGGGAGCTTGCCGGCGCGGCGGAAATTGTCGGGCAGGCCGATGGCGATGCCGGAGCCGCCGGTCATGAGGGCGTGCGATTCGGCGGCTTCCCCGATGGCGCGCAGGTGGGTGTCGCTGACGGCGTCGACGATGGCGTAGCGGCGGCCCTGTTCCTTGAGGCCGGTCATGGCCCGGCGGATGGCGGCGGGGCCCTGGTCGACGGTGGCGTAGGGGACGAGACCGACGGTGCCCTCGGTCTGGCGCCCGAGGACGCGGACGAGGTTGGCGTCGGTCATCGGCGTGAGGGGGTGTTTCTCCATGCCGCTTTCATTGAGCAGCACCTGGCCCACGAAGAGGTGGCCCATGTAGACGCTGCGGCCGTTCACCGGGAAGGCGGGGCAGGCGAGCGCGAAGCCGCAGCCGAGTGCGTTGACCAGGGCATCGGCGACCGGGCCGATGTTGCCGTCCGCGGTGCTGTCGAAGGTGGAGCAGTATTTGAAGAAGAATTGCTGGCAGCCGGCGCGTTGCAGCCAGGCCAGGGCGGCGAGGCTTTCGCTGATGGCCTGGCGCGGCGGGGCGGTGCGGGATTTGAGGGCGACGATGATGGCGTCGGCGTCCGGGATCGGGTCGCCCGGGGCGGGGACGCCGATGAGCTGGACGGCGCGCATGCCGTTGCGGACCAGCATGGAGGCGAGGTCGGTGGCGCCGGTGAAGTCGTCGGCGATACATCCGAGCAGTGGGCGTCCAAGCGGGGGCATGTCAGCGTTCCTCGGGCCATTTCGTGCCGGGTGGCAGGGCGAGACTGTCGCGGTGGCCGACGCGCATGGCAAGGCGCAGGCGGTTGACCTGGCGCGCGCGGTGGGCGGCCCATTCGCGGATGGCGGTGCGGCGGGCCGGAAGATGGCGGGCGGCGACGGCGGCGTGGGAGGCGACGAGGCTGTCGAGCAGGTCGGCGGCGTCGGGGGGGAGGCGCCAGGGGGTGTCGGCCTCGCGGACGGTGAAGCCTCGGGCGGTGAAAGCATCACGCAAGGCGGCGGGGGATTTCGGGCCGAGGGCGAGGCCGAGGCCCTTGTGGCGCTGCTGGTCGCGGCGGAAGGCGGCGAAGACGGTGCGGTCGAGGGGGTGGGCGGGGAGGAGGGCATCGCGGCCGTCGACGGAGAGGCAGGCGAGGAGAGGCTTCTTCAGCGTGGCGGCCAGTGCGGCCATCCAGTCGGCGGAGACGAGGTCGAGGAGGGCGGAGCAGACCACGGCGTCGTGGCGGTTGAGGCCGAGGCTGGGCAGTGGGGCGGCGAGGTCGATGATCTCGGCCTCGATGCGCCAGGCGCCGTGCGGGGTGTGGAGGGTAAGGCGGGTGGCGGTGGCGGTGGTCGGGAGGCCGCGGACCATGGCCCAGGCGGCGATGTCGGCGAAGGCGCGCTGGAGAAGGGCAGGGTCGGCGTCGGCCAGGGTCCAGTCCTGAGGGCGGTTCAGCCGGGGCGCGAGCCAGCGGAACAGGCTGCCGGTGCCGGCGCCAAGGTCGATCAGGCGGGGGCGCGGGGGGAGCACGGCGGCCAGCGCCTGGGCGAGGGCGGGGCTGCGGGCTGCGGCGTCGTGGGGTTCGCGCAGGGTGAGCCAGTCGCCGTCAAAGGTTTCGGGCATCAGGACCTCGGTAAGGAAGGATTCTTCTTTTTCTGAAGAAAAAGAAGCAAAAAGACTTCATTCATTTGCTCCCGGTTTTCTGCCATAGCTTATGAATGAAAGTTTTTTGGTTCTTTTTTGTAAAAAAGAACATGCTTCCTTACTTGCTGAACCGCTCGAGCGCCGCGGCGAAAGCCCGCCCCTGGGTTGGCCAGTCGGGCAGCGTTAGGCCGGCCGCCCACGCTGCCTGGGCCATGTCGGCGCGCAGTTCGGTGTCGAAGATGGCGCGGCGGAGGGATTTGGAGAAGGTGACGAGGTCGCCGACCTCGCAGACCACG
>JANPIH010000356.1:0-5426 GCA_031424895.1 Rhodospirillales bacterium | reverse complement strand
GTCGCACACCGCGCTCAGACGCAAAATGACCGAACTCCATGTGCCGTCATGCAGGGATGTCGTGTTCATCCCCGCACCGAATCACATCAAGCCGCGTCGGGAAAAGACCCTTCGATTCGCGCCTATGGGGCAAAGCCCCTGGGCTTGCTTGATGCTGGGTGCTGTGGGTGGCGCGTGTTGGTGCCGGGACGTGATTGGGGGGAAGGAGTTGGGGAGGCGGAGGGAAGGAAGCGTGGATCCCTCACTTCGTTTGGGATGCCGCTTTGTGGGGGGTGGGGCAACGGCGTTCTTCGTTATGCCGAGTCCGAGGGCGAAGCGTTTGGTGAGAGTCCAGGGGGCTCGGCCCCCTGGTGGGGTGCAGGGGCAAGGCCCCTGCCCTTTCTCATCCGCGACGCGACAGGAACGCCAACCGTTCGAACAGATGCACATCCTGCTCATTCTTCAGCAGCGCCCCGTGCAGCGGCGGGATGACCACGTGGGGGTCCTTGCTGCGCAGCGCGTCCACTGGCAGGTCCTCGATCATCAGCAGCTTCAGCCAGTCGAGCAGTTCCGATGTGGCGGGTTTCTTCTTCAGGCCCGGCACTTCGCGGATCTTGAAGAACACGGTCAGCGCCTCGCGGGCCAGGTCCTGCTTGATGTCGGGGTAGTGGGTCTGGACGATCAGCTCCATCGTCTCCCGGTCGGGGAAGCGGATGTAATGGAAGAAGCAGCGGCGCAGGAAGGCGTCCGGCAGCTCCTTCTCGTTGTTGGAGGTGATGAGGACGATGGGGCGGTGGCGGGCCACCACGGTCTGGCGGGTTTCGTAAACGAAGAACTGCATGCGATCGAGTTCGAGCAGCAGGTCGTTCGGGAACTCGATGTCGGCCTTGTCGATCTCGTCGATCAGCACGACGGATTGCTCGCCCGCCTCGAAGGCGTCCCACAGCTTGCCGCGGACGATGTAGTTGGAGATGTCGCGCACGCGCTCATCGCCGAGTTGCCCATCGCGCAGGCGGGAGACGGCGTCGTATTCGTACAGGCCCTGCTGCGCCTTGGTTGTTGATTTCACATGCCATTCGATCAACGGGTGGCCCAGCGCGCCCGCGATCTCGTGGGCCAGCACGGTCTTGCCGGTGCCAGGCTCGCCCTTGACCAGCAACGGGCGTTGCAGTGCCACCGCTGCGTTGACGGCCACTTCCAGGTCGCGCGAGGCGATGTAGCGTTCGGTGCTCTTGAATCCAGCCACGTAGGGTTCCCCTCCAGACGATGTCGCAGTTTCACGCCTCGCGCGCGCGGCGGCAAGCCGTTCACTACGCCAGACTGCGCCGCGTCGCCATCCACCCCGGCGCGAGTGTCGACACCGGGTCGGGGACCATCTTCCAGCGCATGGCGACGGACCCGCCGGCTGCGCTCATCAGGGAAGGCCGCGCCGAGGCTGTCGCGATGCGCGGCGCAAGGTCCAGCCAGTCCAGCGGCGCGCGCCCGCAACGTGGGAAGATCGGGAACGTCGCACATCGATCACCCCACGCCGGAGCATCGATCACCCCACGCAGGAACATCGCTCGGTCATCACTGATTGAGGGGGCGGATGGTGGGCGCAACAGGGATTGAACCTGTGACCCCCACCGTGTCAAGGTGGTGCTCTCCCGCTGAGCTATGCGCCCATCCGCGGCATTTCCATAGAACGCCAATCTCCGCCGCGCAAGCGCTCCCGGCGCATCAGCGCCATGGGAAGCCTCGGCAGTTGGGCGCAGTGGAAATGTCGTTGGCGCGCAATCGCGATTGCCGCGCACGGCCCAAGCCGCTTCAATGTCGCGATGGACCTGTCGCTTCCCGAACTCGCCCTCACGGCACCTCCCGTCACGGTACTGCGCCCGCCGGCCGCCACCGCGCCGATCGTGTTCGCGTCGCCGCATTCCGGGCGCGACTACCCCTCCGCCTTCATCGCCGCCTCGCGGCTCGACGCGCTGCGCCTGCGCCGCAGCGAGGACAGCTTCGTGGACGAGCTGTTCGCCCCCGTGCCCACCCTCGGCATGCCGCTGGTCTGCGCCACCTTCCCGCGCGCCTATGTCGACGCCAACCGCGAGCCGTGGGAGCTGGATCCCGCGATGTTCGCCGACGCCCTGCCCTCCTGGGTGAACACCGCCAGCCCCCGCGTCGGCGCCGGGCTTGGCACCATCGCGCGCGTCGTCGCCTCCGGCGAGGCGATCTACCGCGGCAAGCTGCGCTTCGCCGATGCCGAAGCCCGGGTGCGCGACTGCTGGGAACCGTTCCACGCGGCCCTGGCGGCCGAGCTGGAAGCCACCCGCGACAGCTTCGGCGTCGCGGTGCTGATCGACTGCCACTCCATGCCCGCCAGTTCCCTGCCGCCGCGCAGCCCGGTGGACATCGTGCTCGGCGACGCCCACGGCACTGCCTGCGCGCCGGGCGTGATCCGCGCCGTGGAGGAGGAACTGCTCGCCCTCGGCTTCACCGTGCGCCGCAACGACCCCTATGCCGGCGGCTTCATCACCCGCCACTACGGCCGGCCACGCGCCTCGGTGCACGCCGTGCAGATCGAGCTCAACCGCACCCTCTACATGGACGAGGCGCGGATCGAGCGGCTGCCAGGGTTCGACGCATTGCGCGCCACCCTCTCGCGCGCCATCGCCGCCATCGCCGCCCGCATCGCGGCCCTGAATCTGGCCTGAACCAGCCGGCTGCGTCCGCGGGGCCGAATCGAAAAAATTGCGGTGCCCGCGGGCAAAAAAAGGGCGGTGCCCGCAGGCACCGCCAAGTTTAGGGAGGAAACGTCCAAGAAGCAGAGGACAGCCGTAGCTGCCCTGCTGCGACCCTCAATCTATGGCGTCGGTCGTTCGTGTGCAAGCGATTTTTCGCATTGCAGCATTTCCGCCGTTGCGCGGGCGCCCCCCCTTGCCAACCTACGCCGAGACCAATACCCAACGCGCCGCTCATACCCCTGGCACGATTGTGACTCACGCCGCCCTCGCGGGCGCGATATGCAGGGCGCCATGGCCCTAAAAACAATTGCAGCCCTCGCCACTGTCCTCGCCCTCGCCCTGCCCCCAGGCGCCGGCGCAACGCAGCCGGCCGGGCTCGCGCCGGGCGACCAATGCCGCCACGCCATCCTCGCCGCCGAACGCGCCGGCGCGATTCCGCCCATGCTCATGTCCGCCATCGCCCGCGTCGAAAGCGGCCGCCCCGATGGCCGCGGCAACGTCGCCCCCTGGCCCTGGACCATCAACGCCGAGGGCGCCGGCCATTACTTCCCCACCAAGGACGCGGCCCTGGCTGCCGTTCGCGCCCTTCAGGCCCAGGGGGTCCGCTCGATCGACATCGGCTGCATGCAGGTCAACCTGCACCATCACCCGCACGCCTTCGCCACGCTGGAGCAGGCATTCGACCCGGCGACGAACGCCGCCTATGCTGCGCGCTTCCTGAACGAGCTCTACGCCACCACCCGTGACTGGACCCGCGCCACTGCCTTCTACCACTCCCAAACCCCGGAACTCGGCGAGGCGTATCAGCGCCGTGTCGCCGCTGCCCTGCCCGCGGAACAGCGCCGCGGCACCGGCCTTGGCTTGCACCAAGCCAATGTCTGGTCCGTGAATGCCTTCACCCGCAATGCCTGGAACGCCCCCGCCGGCCGCTCCGTTGGCCCCGCCACCGGCCCCCTCGCGCACTCCGGCCCCCTTGCGCACTCTGGCCGGCCGGTCATTGCCGCCCCTTCCCGCCCCGCCTCCCCACGCCCCGCGGCAGTCGCCACCCTGGCCGCCACCGCAACCCGGTTCTGACCCCGCCCTCTCCCGCCGCCTCGGCACGGCGGCACTGGCCCTTCTGCTCGCCCACGCCGCCCTCCTCGCCGCACTCGCGCCGCACCGCCACTGGGACCCCGACGAGTTCCAGCACGCCCAGGCCGCCTGGCTGATCGCCCAGGGCCTTATCCCCTTCGTCGATTTCTTCGACCACCACACCCCGCTCTGGCACCTCCTCGCCGCCCCCTTCGCGGCCCAGGTCGACCCGACCAGCCTCGATTCCGCGCTCGCCTTTCTGGTCGGCGCCCGCTTCGCGGCCCTCGCCCTGAGCGCCGCCCTCGTCGCCGCCACCTGGGGCCTTGCCCGCCATCTCGCCGGCCCTGCCGCCGCCGCACTGGGCGCCCTGCTCCTCGCCGCCGAGGCGCATTTCCTGCTCAAGGCGATCGAAATCCGCCCGGACCAGCTCGCGGCGCTCGCCACCATGCTCGCCACCTATGCCCTCGCTCGCGCCGCCCAAACCGATCGTATGCCCCGCTCGGCGCCCCGCTGGGCCTTCGCCGCCGGCCTGGCCTTCGGCATCGCCCTGCTCGCCTCGCAGAAGCCGATCTGCGCCGCCCCCGGCCTCGCCCTCGGCCTCCTGCTGCTGACCGGCCGCCGCTTCCCCCGCCTTGCCGCAGCCGCCATCGCCGGCGCCCTGGCCGCCGCCCTGCCCGTGCTCGCCTGGTTCGCCTTCCACGGCGCCCTGCCCGCCCTGTTCGAACACACCGTCATAGTCAACCTGCGCTGGACCCGCGACTTCGACCACCGCGTCTGGGACCACGCCGCCCGCATCCTGCGCCAGGACACGCTGTTGGCCGCCCTTGCCCTGGCCGGCGCCCTGTTGCTTCTTGCCCGAGCCCCCCGCTCCGCCCTCACCTGCCTGACCATCCCGCCCCTGGCCACGCTCGCCCTCGGCGCCATCGCCCTGCCGGTGATCCAGGAGCAATACGTCGTCCTCGCCGCACCCTACGCCGCCATCCTCGCCGGCTGGGCCGCAGCCCACCTCGCCGCCCGCCTGCCCGCCCCCTTCGCCGCCGGCACCCCGCGCCGCGCCACGCTTGCCGTCGCCGCCCTGCTGCTGCTGGCCACCGCCGCCCGCAACACCCAAATCGCCTTCCACAGCACCGACGCCGACACCCGCGCCCGCCTGGGCTGGCTCCTGGCCCACACCCCGCCCGACGCCACGGTCATGGGCGGCTGGACCCCCGGCATCGCCTTCCGCCGCCCCGCCCTGTTCCATTTCGTGCTGCACGAGGAAATCCAGGCCGCCATCCCGCCCGAAACCTGGCACGCCCTCGCCCGTGACATCGCCGCCGGCACCCTCGCCCCGGCCGTGATCGACCTCGACCCCGCAATCGCCCGCCTGCCACCGGACGTGCTCGCCGCGATTCGCGCCAGATATACGCCAGCCGGGATGGGGACGTTTCTGGTGCCAAGGTAAAAAGCCAGCAGTTCTTTTTTGAAAAAAGAACCAAAAAACTTCCATCCGATTAATACCAATCGGCCGAATGATCGACCTATACCGAAGATAAAGCTGGGCTCTGCCCAGACCCGCCAGGGGCCGAGCCCCTGGACCTCAACTCATTGAAAATGAATGGGGTTCCAAGGGCCGCCGGCCCTTGGTGGGTCCAGGGCAAAGCCATGGCCTTTTCT
>JANPIH010000355.1:0-24372 GCA_031424895.1 Rhodospirillales bacterium | reverse complement strand
GCACCGCGCCTTTACTGTTGCACCGGTTACTGTCTCCGACGCCCTGCTGCAGCAGCTTACTGCGCCTTAGGAGCCGCCCGCCATGTGGACCACGACCTATCATCGCTTCCTCAACCGAGCTGCGTTTCTAGATGCTTGCGCAGCCGCCGACTGGCCGGTGACCCATAGTGCGCCCCAACTGCCGCACGGCGTTGCACTCGACATGGTAGGGGCTCTGATTGGCCCACCCAGCATCGGAGACGGTGACGCCCCGGTTGCGGGCGAGGTCGTGGACCCGCGCTTCCACGTCAACCTCGCCTGGCATGCCCGGAACATGGCTCCAGCATTCGCTGCGTCGCAGATTGCGCCGGCGACGCCGAGCCGGACGTTTGGACTCCCGCCTGCGGCATCATCTACGCCAGCGGTGCCAACCTCCATTCCTGCGTGGAAGGGGAAGGCGGCACTCCGAGAGGCTGGTCTGCTGGGTGCGGTCGAGGCCGCAGTGGTGGCGGCAGGTGGCCGCGTTCAGGATGCGTGGGAAGGGGCCTCGGAATGGGAGCGCAGCAGCGACTTCCTGCTGTCGCTCGCGGCAGGGCTCGGGCTCACCTCCAGCCAGATTGACGAGACATTCCGAACCGCAGACCTGATCCAGAGCTGATAACTATTTCAAGCCGTCCGGAAGCGGGCCGCGCTCTTCCTACTGAACTTCGATCGATACATGTTGTCGATATCGATTTTTGGTGATCCAGTTATTTTCGCTTGGGTCTGCGCATGACGCTTCAACCGAAGAGCCACGGGGGACTCTACTTCTATCAGGACCAGGCCAATTCTAAGCTTACCACGCAGCGGCAGCACCTTAACGCAAGGCAGTCGCGATGGTCCGTGCATTGTGACGCATCATGGCGACGTAGTTGTCCGCTGGACCTCCGGGTGCAGATAACGCGTCGGGATAGAGGCGGCCGCCAATGGCGATGCCAGTCTCGGCGGATAGGGCACCCAGGGCGGCAGCATTGCCCGCATTCTCCAGGAATAGCGCTCGGACGTTCTGACGCTTCACCTGGACTGACAGCGCCGCAAGCTCGCGCGCGGACGGCTCCGCATCGCGCCAGGTGCCGGAAATGGCAAGCATGTCCACATCATAGGCGTCAGCGAAGTAGGCAAAGGCCTCATGCGAGGTCACTGCCCGCCGTCGCTCGCGCGGGATGGTTGCGAAGAGCGCCCGAATCTCGGTGTCCAGCGCATCGAGTTCGGCGACATAGCGCGCAGATGCCGCCGCATAGGCAGGAGCCTGGGTGGGGTCGGCGACAGAAAGGCCGTCGCGGATGTTGGCAATATAGCGCCGGGCGTTGGCGACGTCCTGCCAGGCATGGGGGTCGAATGTGCCGTGACTATGGGCGCCGGATTGGCTTGGGCCGTGCTTGTGCCCGACCTTCAGCGCGCCCACTCCACGGGAGGCAACGATGCCGGTCCCCTTGAACCCCGCAGCCTGTGCGATCCTCTCCGCCCATCCCTCGAGACCAAGGCCGTTGACCACCATGACGTCTGCCTGCGCGACCGCTTGGAGGTCGGATGGCCGCGGCTCGTAGCTGTGCAGGTCCTGATCGGGCCCTGCCAGCGAGCGGACGGCAACACGTCCCTCGCCGACGCGCTGCACCATATCGGCCAGGATGGTGAAGCTGGCGACAACGCGCTTGGGCGGAGATTGGGCGAAAGCGGGCGCCGGGAGGACCAGGGCGAGGGCGGCACGACGGGTGATCGGCATGGTCAGAACTCCAAGCCCAACTTGATCTTCAGCATTTGGCGCGGAAAATTTGCGAGGTCGTAGCTGTTGGACATGCCCTGCTCGCGCCCAGCGATCTGGAAGGCGTAGGTTGCGGCCAGCCACGTGCGCTCGCCAAAATGCCAGAACAGGGTGGGGCCGGCGAAGACAGCCCAGCCGCGGAAGCGGTCGAGAGTCAGGCCGTCGTAGGCGCGCAGATAGCGGATATCGGCGCCCAGAAACAGGCCGGGCCGGATCTGGTAGGACATCGCGGCTGAGATCCCGCCGGTGGAGGCGCGTTCCAGCGGGACTCCTTTCGGGCGGAAGGCCTCGATGTCGTAGATCAGGTTGGCGGCAGCGAACAGCTTGTCCGGGACCAGTTCCGTTTCGAGGATCAGCCTGTTCTCGAAGGACCAGCCCTGGCCGCGCTCGCCAGTACGCTCATCGATCACACGCAAGGCGGGCTCGATGTGCAGGGTGAGACCAACCGGTGACGTTTTGCGATCCAAGAAACGCCAGCGCAACTCGCCGCCGACACCATCGAAGGCGAGCGCGTTGAGGTCGGCCTGGCCGGGCACGTTGGCACTGTTGCGCCAGCCGCCCAGCAGGCTTCCGGCGACGGAGAGGTTGTCGGTGACGCCATAGGCGAATTCCAGCTTGGCGCCGAGGGCACGGTAACGGCCAGTGCGGGCGCCGATCCGGCCGTTGATCTCGACGGCGACGGAACGGCTGCCGGCGCCGTCAATGTCGGAACCAAGGGTCAGGCCATAAAGGTTCTCGCTCTCGACGCCGTGCCCGGCCTGGGCCGCCATGTCGGGGCTGCGGAACTCACGGGGTTGGATCCTGCCCTGATCGAACACTTGCGCCATGGCGGAAAGGGGGAGCAGCAGCGACAGGGCAAAAGCAACGCGCAACAGCATCACTGGCTCCTCAACATGGTATATTATAACATCACAGATCATTCTCACGTGCAACCCGTCGGAGAGTGTCATTTTGATGCATACAGGTACCGTCCTCACGCCCGGCGCGGTCGATGGGCGCCTGCATATCATTGCGTCATGGTTTTCGAGCGCCGCCGTGCCCCCGAGATACGCAGCAGCCGAGGTGATCCTGGAGCGGCCGGTGCGGATGTTCGCAGCCCACGACCCAATGGCCAAGCTGGCGGTTGTCCGGGCGGTATTCGAGGCACGAAAACTCGCGAAATCCGATGACCCAAAGCTAGTGCCCTTGAGCACCGCCAAGCCCAGGGCCGACGAGCTGAATCCACCGGGATGAAAGCGCCCTCGTTTCAGTGAGTGCTAGACCCCCTTCCGTCGTTATGTCCGATGGGCTATAGCGATGGTCATGCGCCAGATGTTCCTCGTCATACTCGCCCTTTTCTTCCATCTCGGAGGAGTCGCGTCCGCGCAGCCGCGGGACAGCATTCTCGTTTTCGCCGCGGCCAGTCTGACAGATGCGTTGCAGGATGTGGCGCAGCTTTGGGAGGCCAAGGGGGAGCCCCGGCCGCGGTTCAACTTCGCCGCCAGTTCCACGCTCGCGCGGCAGATGGAGCAGGGGGCCGTCGCCAACATCTTCGCGTCGGCCGATCAGCAATGGATGGACTGGTCGCAGACCCGCAATCTGATCGTCAACGACACGCGGCGCACGCTGCTCGGCAATCGCTTGGTGCTGATCGCACCGACCGACAGCGTGCCGAAGGTGGTCATCGCTCAGGGCGTGGATTTGGTGAGACTGCTCGGGCCGAAAGGTCGGCTGGCGACCGGTGACCCGTCGAACGTGCCGGTCGGCACCTATGCCCGGCAGGCGCTGACCAAACTCGGCATCTGGGCCGCCATCGAGCCACGGCTGGCCCGCACCGAGAATGTCCGCGCCGCCTTGCTGCTCGTCGAGCGCGGCGAGGCGCCGCTGGGCATCGTCTATGCCACTGACGCGGCCGTTGCGAAGGGGGTGGGTGTTGCCGCCGTGTTCCCGGCCGAACTGACAGAACCGATCACCTATCCGTTTGCCGTCGCCCGATCGGGCGATACGCCCGCTGCCCGGCGCTTCCTCGAGTTCCTGAGCGGGCCGGAGGTACGAGAGGCCTTCATCAAGCGCGGCTTCACCTCCGAATAGCTGCCTATCGCCCCGTTGCTGTCCAGGAGACATGGCATGATCCGAATCCTTCTCCTGGCCTTGATGCTGGTCGCCGCCGGTCCACGCGCGGGCACGGCCGAAACGTTGCAGGTGTTCGGGGCGGGCAGTCTCACCAACGCCTTCACCGACCTGCTGCGTCGCTTCCCGAACGGCGCGGACGAGGTGCTGAAGCCCGAGTTCGGGCCCTCCGGACTGATGCGAAAGCGTATCGAGGGCGGGGCGGCGGTCGATCTCTTTGCCTCTGCCGACATGGATCATGCCCGCCGGTTGGCGCAGGGCTATCCACCGCGGCAGGTGATCCATTTCACTAGGAATTCGCTATGTGCGCTGTCGCGTCCATCGCTGGAGCTGACGCCGGCCAATGTGCTGGCGAAGCTGCTGGACCCCGCGGTGCGGCTGGCGACCTCCACTCCGGGGGCTGATCCGGGCGGCGACTATGCATGGGCGGTGTTCGCGCGGGCCGAGGCGGTGCGCCCCGGTGCCAAGGCGACGTTGGAGGCCAAGGCGCAAGTTCTGGTCGGTGGCGGCGAGCGCACGCCGCTGCTGGTGCCCGGCAAGGGCGCAGTCGCTGGGGTGTTCCTGACCGAGCGCGCCGATGTGATGCTGGGCTATTGCAGCGGCGTGGCCGCGGTGAAGGCCGAGGTGCCAGAGCTTGTAGCGATACCGCTCCCGGCGGAACTGGCGGTCGGACCGGCCTATGGCATGGTGCTGTTGAACGCCAAGCCGGTGACGCTGCGCTTCGCCGCCTTCGTGATGTCGGAGGAAGGGCAATCGTTGCTGACCCGACACGGGTTTGATCCGGTGGCGCATGTAGCCGGTGTCGCGGTTCCAGCGGGAGTGCTGGTGCAGCCGACTGGGGGTGTCGCCGTGCGACTGGTCCCGGAAAGGCTCGCAACCTTGCCCTCGATGCGCCAGACTTTTCCGATCCGCGCCGGCCAGACAACGCGCGACGCCGCCTGGACGGGCCCGCTGTTGTGGGAGGTGCTGGTGGCTGCCGGTGCGGTCGACCCGGCGAAACCTGCCGGGATGGTGCGCGGGCTGGTGCGCGTCACCGGCTCCGATGGTTACGTGGTCGCCTTTGCGCTGGCCGAGCTATCGCCAGAATTTGCCGGCAAGCCGGTGCAACTGGCACTTGCGATGGATGGGGCGGCGCTGCCGCCCGAGGGGCTGCGCCTGATCGTGCCCGGCGAGAAACGCGGCGGGCGCTCGGTGCGCGACGTGATCCGAATCGACGTGGAATAGGAGACTCCCATGAAGATCAGTGCCCGCAACGTGCTCAAAGGTCGCATCCTCGGCATCACCAAGGGGGCGACCACCAGCCATGTCCGACTCGATGTCGGCGGCGCGGTGGTGACCGCCTCGATCACCAACGAAGCGGTGGACGCGTTGAAACTGGTCGAAGGGCAGGACGCCTATGCCGTGGTGAAGGCGTCGGATGTGATGATCGGCATCGACTGATGGTCCGGCTGAACGAGGTGCGCGACGGTGAGGTGGCCGTCGACATGCCGACGCCGACCGATGCCGGGCTGGTCTTCATTGGCCGCATCCGCACCCCCTGGACCTCGCGCATGGAAACCCCGCGCCAGGGGCGGGAAGACGGGCCAGTGTGCCGGATCGAACTGTTCGATCTCTGGGTCCCGGCGCTGCGGGGCCTAGAGGCGTTCGCGCGAATCGAGGTGCTCTACTGGCTGCACCTGTCGCGCCGCGACCTCGTTCTGCAAAGCCCAGCCAGCGACGGCAGCGTGCGTGGCACCTTCGCCATCCGCTCGCCGGTGCGTCCCAACCCGATCGGCACGTCGATTGCGCATCTGGTGGGGATCGAGGGTGCGACGGTGCTGGTGCGCGGCATGGACTGCCTAGACGATACGCCTCTGTTGGACATCAAGCCCGATCGCACCCTATTCACGCCGATTGCACCGCCGCAGCCCGGCGATTTCCAAGTTGGGGATCCCGGACGTACGGGTGACGCTCGACAGTTCTGAGAGTTCAATGCGTGGCCATTCTGCTTGCCAAACTGAGGCTGCTCCCATGCGAGGCGCCGGCCGCCCAACCACCGGTGCTGTACGGCGCGGGCAATCAGCGCGAAGCAACGCAGGCCATCCACCTCCATGCCGGCCTGCGCGACGGCATGACAGTGTCACCCTGGGGAGCCCTACTCTGATCTTGGGGTAGCACGGGGTGCGCACGCTCGCTGATCCTGAGCGCAAAACACTTCCACCTTGACGCAACTGGCGAGAAGAAATATCGGCGGCGATCGCGTGGGGATTTCCGACATGAGTGAGGCTTCTCGCGGTGCATCGCAATGACACGGCTTCGGCTAGCTGCGCGCATTGGAGTTTTTTATCATGATGACAGTCTATGGTTGCATCAAGGGACGCCTCGAACGATTGGCCGATCCGCCTGCTGCCGACGTGATCTGGGTCGATTTATTTGATCCTTCCCGCGAGGAGGAACAAAAGGTTGAAGCCCTGCTCGGACTTAGCGTGCCGACCCGGCAAGAAATGTCTGAGATTGAAGACTCAGCCCGCTTGTACGAAGAGGGCGGGTCGCTTGTTGTCACTGCCGTCGTCATTGCGGGCGTAGCCGAAGGGCTGCCGTCACGCGCGCCCGTGACCTTCGTACTGACCTCCTCGCACCTGGTCTCAGTACGCTATGCCGACCCTGTGCCTTTCCGTACCTTCGAGGCTAAATGCCTGCGCCGGCCCGAGTTGCACCTAACGAGCGACCAGGTCTTCGTATCGCTGCTTGAGAGCATCGTCGAGCGCGCGGCGGACGTGCTGGAAATGGTGCAGGCCGACTTGAACGATGTCTCGCTGCGACTCTTTTTTCCGCGAGGGAGAGAGGTGATGCGGCCGGCCAATGCTCCACCAGGCGAGTTGCAGAAACCCGTGCGGAGGCGCGTCGACGGCGCCGACATGCAAGCCACTTTGGAACGGCTCGGGCGGAAGAACTTAATCATTTCTATTTTGCGTGAAAGTCTGGTGTCCTTGTCTCGCCTCGTGCCATACGTACGCGTCGGTGCGAGCAAGTGGATCAAGGAGGATGGTCTGGCCCGTATGAAGCAGATTGACCGTGATGTCCGCTCCCTCCAGGCGTACCAAGGCCAGCTCTCGTCAGAGATCATCTACTTGCACGACGCAACACTCGGCCTGATCAACCTAGACCAGAATCGGGTGATCAAGGTGTTTACGATTGGTGCTGTCTTATTTCTCCCGCCAACGCTAGTTGGCACTGTTTATGGGATGAATTTTGATTTCATGCCGGAACTGAAGTGGTCATACGGATACTTCTTTGCCCTCGCCCTCATGTTGGTCTCCTCGGTTGTACCGTTCTGGTGGTGTAGGCAGAAGGGCTGGCTCTGACCGATCTCACCAGCCGATGGATCCCTCGATCGGTTCAATACGCCATCGCTAAGGATATGGAAGCCAGCATGAGAATTCTTCGATCCACGGAAGCGTATGAAGCATTTTTGCGCAACGAGTTGGGCGAAGAGGTTGTGGAGGAGGGGCTTCTCGAGAAGCGGTATGAGATGGCGTCCGGCCCTTTCCCATTCCTCCGCGCAACCTACTGGCGTTGGGCCGAGACAATCCTGGACATCGCGCCTGAACTAACTGCCGCGACCAGAGTCCTCGCCGTGGGTGACATCCATCTCGAGAACTTTGGAACTTGGCGAGATTTGGATGGACGCCTCGTCTGGGGCGTCAACGACTATGATGAAGCCGCCGAGATGCCATATACCTTGGATCTGCTTCGATTGGCGACGAGCGCACTCCTTACCACCTCTGACCCCACCGGCCCGGATGCGCAGGCAATCGCAGACGCAATCCTAAGCGGTTACCGAAAGGGGTTGTCCAAGCCTCGGCCCTTCATCCTCGATCGAGACCTCGGTTGGTTGCGGAAGGCGGTGATCGTACCAGAGAAGGAGCGAGCCGGTTTTTGGACCAAGCTCGACAAGAAGCGAAGGAACTTTGAGGAGCGACCCGAGGAACAACGTCCGAGGTTGTGGCCGCGATACAAGGGGGCATTGCTTGCCGCTTTACCCACAGGAGCATCTCAGCCCCAAATCTGGTACCGCAGCGCCGGTGTAGGCAGCCTGGGTCGGCCCCGTTGGGTTGCACAGTCGGTGTGGCGTGGCGATTGGGTGATCCGAGAGGCAAAGGGCATCGTTCCTTCTGGCTGGACACGCGTTCACGACGGCGCCGGACGAGCGCTTCGCTGCATGGAGATATCAACGGGCCGCCATCGCGCGCCTGATCCTTGGTACCGGCTTGTCGACGGGATCGCAGTACGTCGGTTGTCACCCAACAATCGAAAGATCAATGCCTACCGATCCGGCCCAAACTCGGTGAACCATGCCGGAAATGACGACGATGACGCGGGAGAGAAATTGGTTGGGATCGGCGTGTTGCTGAGCGCTCGCATGCTGGGGGCCATGGGACGGGATTTGGCCGCGATCCATGTCGGCACCGGCGATGCCGGGGGTGCCGTCCGCACCGATCTCACCCGCCGCAAGGAAGGCTGGCTGGCCGCTGCAGCCGACAGGACGGCCGTGGCTCTGCGGGCCGAACATGCCGAGTTTCGTAAAGACTGGCTGCGCCGACAAGTGGACCGCTAAGGTGCACACCATGCCAGACGCTTCGTGCGTGGACCACAGCCTGTCTTGGCCTCACCTTTTGCAAGCCCATGCTGCCAGCAGCGATGACGGCACGTCACACCTCGCCGCGCAACCGTCACCGCAACTAGGTGTCTGCCCACGCTCGTAGCAGTCCGAGCATCTGGATGATGCCACGTCACTCATTGCCGCGCACAGAGAGTGTTCGATCCCAGTTCCCTATCCTACGCCACCACCCTGGGAGCGAACCGCTCTCAGCCGGTGAGACGGCTTGAAAAACCCCACGCTTTCCGCGGGTTTGCCCGATGCACTCGGGGCTCCGCGAGCGAAACGAACGCCCGAATCTCTCTCCGAAGGGCCGTTTCTCTCCGCGACCTGGGGCTATGGGGGTTTCGGGCCCGAGTTTTAGGACATTGAAATAGAACGTTTTAACGGTGCGGGCCCGCATCATGAGTTCGAGAGTCAATCGGGTGGGCATTTGCGGCTGGGAGCGAATCTCCGGTCTCAGATTGCAGACCGGCGCCTCACCCCGATCCAGTCTGTCACCCACATCGCATCAATGGGTTAGCGCGCCACGCAGCGCCGATTCCCCAATACTGATCTACATCCGCACGCACACCGTGCACCTTGCTATGTGCTGTCCCTGACCGCCGGGCCGGGCGCGTGAATGCCGGCCTATGCATAGCTTGACACGGCGCTCCAGTCAGAATAAAAACGCGATGGATCGTGATTTACGACCCACAACACACTGGTTGAGAAACCACTATGACCGCCGACGCACATGGATTTCGATGGGGAGTCGAGCGAAGGCTCGAATTCATTGAATTCCGCCTCTTTTGGGAGGGCGGGGTCAATCGGTCTGACATCGTGGATGAGTTTGGCGTCTCTGTGCCTCAAGCGTCGAAGGATCTCAGCCTCTATCAGGAGCATGCCCCCAGAAACATCGAATACGATCGACGCCAAAAGCGGTATTTCGCGTCTGACCGATTTGAGCCTGCGTTCATATCCTTGGATGCCGATGCGTATCTCGCGCGCTTATGCGCGGCGCCCCCCGCCGGTAGTGATTTGTCGTGCGAAGCACGATCGACCAGTGTCACCGCGGAGCAGATGCCTGTTCCGCAGCGGCGCATTGCGCCGGATGTCCTCCGTGCGATGCTGACATGTGTGCGCGATAACCGCTCAATCGAGATTTTGTATCAATCCATGAGCGCAAGCCGGCCTGATCCGGTATGGCGCCGTATCTCGCCTCATGCCTTTGGCAACGACGGTTTGCGTTGGCACGCCCGGGCGTTTTGCCACATCGACCAAAAGTTCAAGGATTTTATCCTGTCCCGCTGCCTTGACACGAGGGCACCGGGCGAACAGGGCGCACTGCCTTCTGCGGACTCGGTGTGGAGCCAGTATTTTTCGGTTGTGCTCTGCCCGAACCCGCAGCTATCACAGAGCCAACGGGCTGTAATTGCACAGGATTTTGCGATGAAAGAGGGCGAGAAGTTTGTCGCCGTCCGACATGCTCTGCTCTATTATTTTAGTAAGCGCCTTCGACTTGATGTGGCGGGTCGCTTCGATGATCCTCGTGAGACTCCCATCGTAGTAAAGAATCGGACGGCCTTCGACGTCGCCCTTGCGGAGGCGATGCGATGAATTCCCGGAACTTTGAAATCCTCAGACCGGCGTGGCCGGAGCTGGCAGCCCTGGGTGGGTTTGCAGAAGCGTACGCTCACACCGATCCGGCGAGCGCATTGGTGAAATTGCGCCTGTTCGCTGAGAATTTTACCAAGGACATCTATCGCGACCTAGGTCTGCCAAAGCCGGACCAGGCCACACTTGTCGACCTGTTGACCAATCAATCGTTTGCCGCGATCGCGCCAAAGGTCATCCTCGACAAACTTCATGCTCTCCGTATTCACGGCAATAAGGCGGCGCACGGAGAGCCCGCTACATCAAAGAACGCGATTTGGTTGCTCCAAGAGGCATTCGATCTTTCACGCTGGCTGTTCGTCCAGTTCGGGAAGGGGGATGCCAAGGCAATCCCCGCATTCAAACAGCCCCCAGCAGAAGGAAGCGACGATACCAAGGGCCAGCTCAAGCGTGAGAAGCGCCAGGTCTTGGAGCGCCTCGCCGCTCAGGAAGCCCAAATGGAAGCGCTCCTACGGGACCTGGAGGACGCACGAAAGACGGCGGCAACTGCCGAAAAGCGCGCTGAAGAAATCCAGGCGCTGGCCTCATCTGGTAACGCGACCGCGAACTTGCTCCTGTTTGACGAGGCCACAACGAGGGCGCGAATCATTGATAGCCTTCTCGCGGCTACTGGATGGAACGTGGCTCTGGGCCAAGCGAGCACCCCACAGGTCGGGAAGGAAGTTGAGGTCCTACATCAGCCCACGACGAGCGGCGTCGGCTACGCCGACTATGTTTTATGGGACGACAACGGCAATCCTCTAGCCGTTGTCGAGGCGAAGAAGACATCCGTCGATCCCGAGCTTGGGCGACAGCAGGCGAAACTCTATGCCGACGGGCTTGAGAAAATGCACGGGAACCGGCCCGTCATTTTCTACACCAATGGCTACGATATTTGGATGTGGGACGACGCGCTCAATTATCCACCCCGCAAGGTGTTTGGATACTATTCGAAGGATAGCCTTCAGTACCTCGTCAATTTCCAAAGGGCAGCAAGAAAGCCGCTAAATTCTCTTGAAGTCAGCGAAGCGATCGTCAATCGGCTCTACCAGATTGAGGCGATCAAGCGCGTCTGCGAAAGGTTTTCGTACGGCCACCGGAAGGCACTCGTTGTCCAGGCCACAGGAACCGGCAAGACGCGCGTTGCAATCGCGCTTGCGGACCTGCTCATCCGCGCCGGATGGGTGAAGCGCGTCCTGTTCCTCTGCGACCGCCGAGAGCTGCGGAAGCAGGCCAAGAATGCATTCGGCGACTTTGTTTCCGAACCCATTCGCATCATCAGCTCACGGGTGAACAGCTCGGCGACCGAACGGATTTTCCTGGCCACCTATCCGGCGATGCAGAAGGTCTATCAATCCTTCGATGTAGGTTTCTTCGACCTCATCATTGCCGACGAATCTCACCGCAGCATCTACAATGTCTATGGTGACATGTTCCACTATTTCGACTGTCTCCAGGTTGGGCTGACGGCAACGCCCGTCGATTTCGTCGCCCGTAACACCTTCAGCCTCTTCGGATGTGAAGGCCAGTTCCCGACCGCGAATTATGACCTTGAGCAGGCGGTGGAAGAGCGTTGGCTCGTTCCGTTCGAGGTCTTCGAGCACACGACGCAATTTTTGCGAGAGGGCATTCGTCTCGACATCCTGACCAGGGCGCAAATTCAGGAGCTTGAGGATCAGGGAGAGGACCCCTCCCAGTACGACTTCACGTCGGAGCAAATCGACAAAATCATTTACAATAAGGACACTAACCGCGCGATCCTGCGGAACCTGATGGAGAATGGCCTCCGCGATGCTACCGGGCAGTTGCCGGGCAAGAGCATCATCTTCGCCCGGAACCATCAGCACGCCGTCCTGATGCGGCAGATGTTCGACGAGATGTATCCCCAATATGGCGGCCGCTTCTGCCAGGTCATCGATAACTATGATCCGCGAGCCGAGCAGCTGATAGATGACTTCAAAGGCGACGGGACGAACGATGAGCTGACGATAGCTATCTCCGTGGACATGCTCGATACGGGGATCGACATCCCGGAAATCCTGAACCTTGTCTTCGCGAAGCCAGTGAGATCGCCGGTCAAGTTTTGGCAGATGATTGGCCGAGGCACCAGGCTGAGGCACGATCTCTTTGGGCCAGGGCGCCACAAGACGATCTTTCGAATCTTCGATCATTGGGGGAATTTCAAGCGCTTTGAGACCGGGTATCGGCCAGCCGAACCCGCACAATCGAAACCCCTCCTGCAACTTGTCTTCGAGGCTCGCGTGACCCTTGCGGAGCTCGCACTTCTAAAGAGCGAACCGGCGATATTCGACACGGTGATCGACCTCATCGGCAAAGATATCGAGGCATTACCAGAGGAATCGGTCGCCGTGCGCGAACGGTGGCGGGAGAAGCGTGCAGTGTCGGCTCCGCCCGTCCTGAAGGCGTTTGCTCCAGCGACCGTCGCAATGCTTCGCCAGACGATCGCACCGCTCATGCAATGGCGGAACATCCGCGGCCATGGCGACGCGTATGCGCTCGACCTTCTGATCACGCGCATGCAGATTGCCGTGTTGCAGAGCTCGGGAGATGTCGACGATCTGAAGATCGAGTTGCTCGATCGGCTGGCTGCTCTCCAGATGCACCTCAATCCGGTCCGCGAAAAGGCTGAGATCATCAAGCGGGTAAAATCCGACGCGTTCTGGAAAAGCCTGACTGTCATGGACGCCGAAGCTGTGCGGGGTCCGCTCCGCGAGATCATGCACCACAGGGACCGGAATAGCACTGCTCCGCTTCCCGCAAAGGTTATCGACGTGACGGAAAGCCTGGCAGGCGTACAAACGTCGCGCCGTGCCACGAACCTCAAAACCGTCGATATGCAGACCTACCAGCAAGTGGTCGAGGGCGAGCTCAAGCGCCATTTCCACACAAATGTCACACTCCAACGAATCCGGGCTGGCGAACCCGTGTCGGAAACAGACATTCGCGCCCTCGTCTCGCTGATCCTGGTGCAAAGCCCGGACGCGAGTCGGGACGTGCTGGTGGAGTTCTTCGCCGATACTGCCGTGCCCCTCGATTTTGCAATCCGTTCGATCCTAGGGTTGGACCCGGAGGCGGTGGCCGCGCGCTTCTCCGAATTCGCGCGCAGACACCCAACCCTCTCGGCGAAGCAAACCCGTTTTCTTGGCCTTCTGCAGAACCATATCGCCCGGTTCGGGTCGATCACGATCGACCGCTTGTACGAGCAACCGTTCACGGTCGTGGACGCTGACGGGTTGGATGGTGTCTTCGAGAAACCGGAGGAGATCGACGATCTCCTCGATATCCTGGTCGTCTTTGCTCCTCCCACGGGAGTGAAGCCCAACAAACAGGACCCTACCACTAGGACCACTGAACGATGATCACCGGAGAACTGAAGCGCAGCATAGACGCCCTGTGGACGGAGTTCTGGCAAGGCGGAATTACGAACCCGCTGACCGTGATCGAGCAGATCACGTTTCTGATGTTCGCTCGGCTGCTGGATATCAATGAGACGCGCGATGAGAACCGCATGAAGCGAACGGCTCGCTCATTCCAGCGGCGCTTTTCCGACGACGATCAGGGTCTGCGCTGGTCGCAGTTCCGCCATCTGGGTGCGGACGCCATGCTACCCCTGGTTCGAGACAAGGTGTTTCCCCACTTCCGCAAGGCGTCCACCAGCGGAACCGCGTTTGCCGAATTCATGAAGGACGCGCAGTTGATGATCCAGAAGCCGAGCCTTCTGGTAAAAGCAGTCAACATGATCGACCAACTGCCACTGACCGAGGGCGATGCGAAGGGCGATCTCTATGAGTACCTGCTGAGCAAGCTGACGACCGCCGGCATCAACGGCCAGTTCCGCACGCCACGCCACATCATCCGGCTTATGGTCGACATGCTGGAACCCAAGCCCACCGACGTGATCGGCGATCCGTCATGTGGCACCGACGGCTTCCTTGTCCAGGCGATGCAGTACCTTCTGGAAACCTACACATCGCCAGAGGGCGTGCTGGAGGAAACCGATCCCGAGACGGGCAAGACCGAAGAAACCTACACTGGCGATCTGCTGGAAGCGCACCGCGACCATATCCGCAGCGGCATGTTCTACGGGTTCGACTTCGACGCGACGATGCTCCGCATCGCCGCCATGAACCTGATGCTTCACGGTGTCGATGATCCCGACATCCACTATCAAGACACGCTGAGCGCGGGTTTCACCGACAAGTTCCCGAAGGCTGCGGCCGAAGGCTTCAACGTCATCCTGGCCAACCCACCCTTCAAGGGAAGCCTGGATTTCGAGGATGTGCACGCCTCGCTGCTGCGTCAGGTGAAGACGAAGAAGACGGAACTCCTCTTCCTTGTGCTCATACTGCGCATGCTGAAGAATGGTGGACGTTCAGCAACGATTGTGCCGGATGGGGTTCTGTTCGGCTCCTCGACCGCCCACGTCGCCCTGCGCAAGCTCTTGCTTGATCATAACCAACTAGAAGCTGTGATTTCGCTGCCGAGTGGTGTGTTCAAGCCATATGCCGGCGTTTCAACCGGAATTCTCATCTTCACGAAGGGTGGCCGCACGGACGAGGTGTTCTTCTACGACATAGAGGCTGATGGCTATTCGTTGGACGATAAGCGTGACCCAATTGAGGAGAACGATCTGCGTGACTGCCTGGCGTCATGGCGAAATCGCGATGCCAATCGCGACACGGACCGGGCGCAGAAGGCGTTCTTCGTGCCAGCGTATGAAATTCGGGAGGCGAACTACGAGCTCTCTCTGAGTAGGTACAAAGAGCACATCGCTTTGGCAGAGCGCTATGATCCCCCAGGGGAAATCTTGGAGCAGTTGAGGGCTCTAAATGCCGACATTCTAGACGATATCAAAGAACTCGAGGAGATGCTGTCGTGAGCGTCCCTCGTGTGCCCCTGGGAAATATCTTGATGCCTGCGCCTGTCAGGCGCGCAGGTAACCGTGACTATCCGCTATTGTCGATGACAATGCGAGATGGTCTTGTCGAACAAGGGCAGAAATTTAAAAAACGGGTTGCGAGTCGAGAGACGGACAACTACCGGGTTGTAAGGCGCGGAGAACTCGTAGTGGGTTTTCCAATAGACGAAGCTGTCTTAGCTACTCAGAGAATAGTGGATGAGGGGATTGTCAGTCCGGCTTATTCTGTCTGGAGCATCAACAATGCCATTGCAGATGCAATTTACCTTGAACGGTTTCTGCGTTCATCTGAGGCGATTTCATATTATAAGGCCAACTTGCGTGGGACGACCGCACGGCGCCGAACTTTGCCGCCGGATAAATTTCATGACATGCCGGTTCCTCTGCCCTCGTTGGAGCGGCAACGGCTAATCGCTTCAATGCTCGAAAAGGCCGACGCGATCCGCTGCAAGCGCGCGCAATGCCTCCTGCTGGTGGACAAGCTTCTTAGATCGATATTCGTGGAGATGTTTGGTGACCCTGCACTAAACGAAAAAGGATTGCCTAAAAAGCCGCTAGGCGCGTTTGGAAAGATTGTGACCGGCAACACCCCGTCACGATCTGACCCGGATAATTTCGGTACTTCTATTGAGTGGATTAAGTCGGACAACATAGTTGCTGAACGGTATTTTTTGAGTCGTGCTGCCGAAGGTCTTTCGGAGAAGGGCAGCGCGCTGGGAAGGACAGTGCCAAAAGGCTCGATACTCGTGACGTGTATTGCTGGCAGCCCTTCCAGTATCGGTAGAGCCGCGATTGCGGATCGTCCCGTGGCGCTTAATCAACAAATTAACGCAATCACGCCCAACAAGAATGTAGATTTGTATTTTCTTTACACACAGTTCCTTATCGGAAAGTCCCTGATCTTGAGGTCGTCGACCAACTCCATGAAGGGAATGGTGAGCAAAGGCGAGTTCCAGAAGATTGAATTCCTGTGTCCGGAGCAAAGCGAGCAGCGGAAGTTCGGTAGAATTTTCGAAAAGCACGTTGATGCGGCCAGGACGCTCCGAGCAGATTTGGACTGCGCGGAGAATCTATTTCGCAGCCTCTCCCAGCACGCCTTTCAAGGCGAGTTCTAGGATCGCATCATGCGTCTCAGCCAGATCGAGATCGAGAACTTCAAAGGCATCGGAGGAGCGCAGGTCATCGACCTGAGGCCGATCACGCTCCTATTCGGTCCGAACAGCGCCGGGAAGAGCACGATCCTGCAATCGCTGCACTACCTGCGAGAAATCCTTGAGCGGCGAAACGCCGACCCGGATCAGACCATCGCTGGCGGACTGATCGACCTGGGTGGATTTGCAAGCCTCGTTCACAACCACGATTCGTCCCGGCCAATTCGAATCAAGGTTAGGATCGAACTGGATGCAGATGAGGAAAGTGAACGACTACCTCTGAATTCCGCAGGTATTATGAGCGATGTCGAGTTCCAAGAGCTACAGATTTTGTACCTTGATGGCGTCAATATGGCACTCACGGCGTCAACAGCTGTTCACATGGTTGGGCTCACTCTTGAGATTCGCTGGAGCGATCTGATCCAAGGGCCGTACGTTGCTGTCATGGGTGTTGAGATTAACGGCGCTTCTGTCGCGTCCATTCATTCACCGCCCCAGGCTGGACGGGCGCAACTGACTGATTTCAACTTCGAGCATCCGCTACTATCGCCCGCCTTCGATCCATACAATGAGCCCGAAGCAGATGCTATCGTCTCTGGCTCACCATTAGAGAACGAAGTGGCTCAACTGGCCAGAGAGGTCGGCTTGGATCAGACGACTTCGGACAATCGTTTTGGTCAACTGCGGATCGCCGTTGCAACTCGCATGGGAGCGCTTCCGGATATCGATCGGGAGCTGTACGTCGAGCTACGCGACCCAGACGTGAAGAAGTTCGAGCTGGAAAGCAAGACGCCTCGGGTCCGTGGGCTCAGGCGTCTATTGGATGAGCTCGTGCTCGGGCCGGTGCGGATTGTCCGCGACTATTTGTCGGCGATGACGTACATCGGCCCGCTGCGCGAAATCCCGAGCCGTAGTTTTCGCCCGCGTCTGTCTCCTGACGAAACACGATGGGCGCAGGGTCTAGCCGCCTGGGACCTGCTTTACACCGATACGAACGCGAAGCTCCTGGAAGAGGTGAACGCGTGGCTGTCCGGCGACGAGCGCCTTCGGACTGGCTATCGACTGGAGAAGACCGCCTTCAAGGAAATCCCCATACCCAGCGCCTTCCATCAGTTGTTCGATCGCGGCTTGACCGAAGACGATCTCGCCGATCTCCAGGAACTCTACGCAGCCTTGAGGTCCAGGACAGAGATTACGCTGCGGGATTTCGAAAAGGGCATCATCGTCGCTCCCAGAGACGTTGGTGTGGGCATTTCTCAAATGATCCCGGTGATCGTCGGGTGCCTTCGGGACAACCGAGGCATCGTCGCGATCGAGCAGCCGGAGCTACACGTCCATCCCGCAATCCAGGTCGGTCTCGGCGATCTGTTCATCCGCGCCATCCAGCCGGAGGATGATGGCCTGCCGGTCGCCGGCAAATCCCTGCTTATCGAAACTCATAGCGAACACATATTGCTGCGGCTGTTGCGCCGCATCAGGGAGCGCACTGACGGGGAACTGCCGCCTGGCGTGACCGGCCTTGCGACTGATGCCCTCTCGGTCATCTATGTTGAGGGGGATGAGCAAGGGGTGCGCTTCCGTCCTCTGCGCGTCGACGAAGAAGGAGAGTTTCGTGATCGATGGCCCAATGGCTTCTTCGAGGAGCGGGCCGGGGAGCTCTTTTGATGCTCTACGAATATGCAGTCGAACCTCAGGCCATTGGATCAAGCTGGGAGGCATTCCGATATCTAATTGAAAAATTTGGACCAGATCGGGGTCGTTTGGTCTCGCGGTTGCCGAGTAAGTGGGAAAGGAAAGTCGTACAGGCCGCGAAAGAGGCAGGGGTGCCGGACATCCGGATGGCAAGCATCGTGGAGCGCCTACGGAACGTAAAGATGCGCGTGGTTGATTTTGGTCGGCCTTATGACTCGGAACAAACTTGGATCGACAACGCCTTGATAGAGCACCAGCGGGCGCCTTTTCACGCCATCATTGCCCGACAGAATCTCGGTGGAAGTGCTGCCGTAATAGCTGTGGCCGACCTCGATGAACACCACCCACTGATGGAAGTGGCACAAGATCGCGCCGTAGCGCGCGACGCCAAATCAATCGCTGTAAATTTGAGTAGCCTTCTTCGAGTAAGTAAGCGCATTCTTTTTGTCGATCCGTTTTTTGATCCGTACAGCCCGCGCTATAAAAGCACACTTCGGGAGTGCCTCGCGGTAGTTAAGGCGGACAACCCCCACGCGACGTGTGAAATTCACTACCGCTACCATCACGATAAGCCAAGCAATACGGAACTAGAGAGAGAGGGGGCAAAGTTATTCTATGGTGTAATACCGGACGGTGCTGCCGTTACTGTTTTCTGTTGGCGAGAGAAGAGCCGGGGGGCTGATTTCCATGCGCGGTACCTCCTGACGGATCTGGGAGGCATCGGCATCGACGCAGGCTTTTCGGCCGAAGGTGGCCATCAGACGACGGACATGCACCTTATGAGCTTCATGCTATCGCAGGCTAAGCTTGAAATCTTCGCAAGGGCAGCCACCGACTATGAACTTGTCGAGCCGGTCTTGGAGTTTCTTTCCGACGGTAATGTGCGGCGCGTTTAGGCAATGAGTGGAACATCGGACAATTTGCGGGGATTGCGCGTCCCAACTTATCGAACGCTAGTCATCCGCAGTCTTGGCCGGATCAGCTGTGAGTTCCAGTAACGGGCGATCGGCAGCGCTCGGCTATGACCAAGGGCATTGCCTATCATGGCGACATGATGGTCGGCGGCAGCGTCGGGACATCACTCCACGAGCGCCACCCTCTGCTCCCCCCACTCCACCGGAAACCCCTCCCGCAGCACGTGCACCCCGAGTTCCGCCGGGTGCCGCCCATCCATGATTGCCTCCACGATATCCGGCGGCAGCAGCGTCAGCATGAGGATCCGACCGAGATAGCCGCGGTCCAGCATTTCCGCCGCCGCCGACTAGAGCGGAAGCCGACCTGACAGGCGGTCGGCCGCCACTCTAGCTCTTTGTTGAAGAACGCAAATCTTCCGACCGGATGATTCCATTCGGTCGGATATTGCTCTAGCTGACCGAGCCGTAGTGGCTCGCCGTCCAGCAACGAGTGTGCGTGCGCTTGGGCCACTGACGGCCGGTGCGGACGTCAGCACTGACTGGAAGCCGGAAGTGGGACACATGCGCCCTCGAATGCTGGTTTCGGCCCCTCTGCGCCCTTCAAGGACGTGAATTCAGCTTCCAATCTTGTCTGATGAATACTTTACGGCGCGGCAACGCCATCCGGCTGCGGGAGGTCCGTAGTGGCTTGCTTGCGTGTCCTGCTTGGACGCGACGCAAGTGCATCCTCGCTGTCGCCTGCCGGTTCCTCCGCAGGAGCCGTTAAAACGCCCTGGAGGTACTTGCCATAAGTGGTCCTGAGGTGCTCCAGCGCACCCTCCCGCGTGATGCGCAGATCCAGGGCGTCGCGAAAGAATTTTAACCGTGCGTGATTCTCCTTGAACAGGGAGGCCCAGGTCTGCACAGAGATAACGATGTTCCCACTTTCCACGACCACACCCTCCGGAGCGTGTTTGATTTGACGGAGGCGGCAGTAGTTCTCGTCGACCTCGCGCGACAGGGCCCAGAAAACCCAACGGGTCGTGGCCTTGTCGAACCGCGAATCGGCCGCCACCGCCTGCGCATAGTTCTCGACCTGCGTCAGCTCCTTCTGGCGGATCGCGACCTTGGGCGCCTTCAGCTCGACAACGAGATGCTCGACGTCTGCCGGTCCATGCGGCCGGCGCTGCTTCCCAAACATCAGGTCCACAATACCTCTTTTCTTTTCAGGGTGGAGGACCGGGTCGCTCGCGAGCACCTGCACACCCCTCGCCTTGGAGTGCTCGGCGAGGCATCGCGTCAGCCCCTCGTCGTCGGCCATGAGGTGGAACTCGTCGCCGAAAAGCCAGGTGTTCTCCGCAACGAGCCGGTGGAGCTGCGTCCGCTCGCGCAGCGTTTTCCGATAGTCGTGCTCGAAGACTAGCGCCTCGAGACCGGTCAGTACCTTTAGTCGGTCCGCGATGAGGCGGGCCCCTCCGATGATCGCGGACAGGGACGTTTCGCGAAGGAGCGCAGCGAGCTCTGCCAATTCTTTTTTCGGGAGGTTTAGCACCTCCAGCAAGACGGTCTGGATTTCCTCGTCGCCCTGTTCGACAGCGGCCCGCAGGGTCCGGAGCTGGAAGCGGCGGGCCTTCTGGGAGGTTTTGTCGAAGTCCTCAATATGGCGGGCGGCAGTGACCGCCACGATGTCGAAGACATCCCGCTTCGCCTGGTCCAAAGCGTCCGTTGGCGGCTCCTTATAGGGGTAGACATTCTCGCTCTTCCACGCCTCCACGACGCTCCGCGCTTCGGCCGCCGCCCGCCGGCGGAGGTGGTCACGAATGGCTTGGTGAGCCTCCGCGAGAACGTCCTGTAAGGGCACATTCAATCCGCCCAGCCCCAGCTCGTTCCTGTCGTGGAGCGCCTGGATGAAAGACGAACGGAGGTAGGCACAATAGCCCCGGTCGGCGACTGGCAGACGCTCCTCGAGGGTCAAGAGGGGGAAACCGCGTTCGCCGCAAAGATAGAGGCACCGCTCACCAGCTCGCTTCCATTCGATTACTTCCAGCACTACGGGGTGCGTCGTCCCTTCCTCCTCAACTGGCGTGAGCGGGTAAGGCTTGCGGTGCGCGATGCTCTGTTCGGGATCAAGGAGAACTCCGTTCACCGACACTCGTACATCGCGGTAGGTGAGTAGGTAGGGTGCCAGGACCTCAGTGAGACCCTGGCGACCGTCCTCCCCCGCGAGGCTGCGGAATTCCCGAAGCGGCTCGGAGATTACGAGTTCCACGCCCGTGCCCGTCGCCGCGAAAGCACCGGCCTCCGTGATCCGACCCTTGTCGAGGTCGCTGGCCAGTACGGAGATCTTGAAGCTCTTCAGGATTTCGCCATCCCGGAAGGTGACAGACCAGTCCGCGACCCTTCCGAGGGCAAACGCCTTAAACCGGCCCCGGCCCTCGCGCCCGTGGAGGAATCGGCCGCGGCCCTTCGTTTTTGCCGCAAGGCTCTTCCAGCTACCACCCAGCCTCTCGAACAGTCCCGGCGCTTCGTCGCGGGACATTCCCGTCCCGTCATCGCGTACAACGATCCGCTCCAGACCGCCGAGGGGACCGTCGTGGAACTCGATTTCCACGCGCATCGCGTCCGCGTCAAGGGCATTCCAGACGCACTCTGCCAGGGCCATCAACGGTGGCGCACTCGCCTGGCGGGCGAGGAAGTCCGTCTTCGCCGTCACTTGGAAAACCGTTCCCCCGCCGTCCACCGCGTTCCCTCCAACAAGGCTTGAAGTTTAACATGGGGAGCGCTTAGCCCCAGACGCGACCAGCGCTCAATGGCAGACTCTAACACGGGCGCTTGACCGTCGTCGCATGCGCAACCAGGGCAGGCAAGCGAAACGCCGATCCTGCGACAAGGCGGCTCCCCGATTTCGTCTCGTCCAAACCATCACCACGGGCGAGCTCGAATGCGGAATGCAGTCCGGTGAGCACCCTCTCCGGCAAAGTCGTGCCGGTAACCAGCACCATGCCGATCCTATTGCGCAAATCTGCTTTGGCGCGGCACGGAGCCGAGGAATCACGACGACTTAGTCGTATCGTCACGAAGCCAGCACGTTTCGCTGCATTCGCCACTCCGCAGGAAACCCTTCCCGCAGTACGTGCACCCCGAGTTCCGCCGGTTGTCGGCCATCCAAGATCGCCTCGACGATATCCGGTGCCAACAGCGTCAGCATGAGGATCTTCCCGAGGTAGCCCCGATCCAGCTTCTCCCCCGCAGCCAGTTCGGTGACCGTCCCGTATCGGCCCTCTTCCAGCATTCTCTTCCACCGGTGCGCCCGCGCCAAGGCCTTGACCAGCGTGTTGTCGATGCGCGCCTTGGGCCGGAACCATGGCGCACCGTCTGGCGCCACCACCAGCCGCCGCCCGCCACGCTTGCGAATGGTGACCGGCACCCGGACCGTGATGCTGGTGGACATCAGGCGGCTTCCCGGGCCGGCGATGCGCGCAGGTCCCGCACCAGGCCGGCCAGCCCATCTAGCCGCAACCGGATGTCCGCGCCGGCGGGGCTGACGTCCACGCGCTCGACCAGACTCCGCACAATCCGCGCCTGTTCGGCCGGGAACAACTCCTCCCAAAGTGGGTCGAGCTGCTCCAGTGCCTCGCGCGTCTCGGCCTCGGTCAGGTCTGGCGCATCGGCCTGCGCCGCGCGCCACGTCCCGATCACCACCTCGGGCTGCCGCAGCAGCGCCCGCACCTGCTCCATCACCGCGGCCTCGATCTCCCCCGCGGAGATGCGCCGGACCGTACAGCCATCGTCGGTGCCCTGCAGCACGGCCTGGCTCACATAGTAAGTGTACAGCTTCCCGCGGCGACGGGTGTGCGTCGGTGACAGCGCCCTGCCGTCCGGCCCGAAGATCAGGCCCCGCAGCAGTGCCGGCGCCTGGCGGCGGGCCTCGTTGGCGCGGACGCGCGGGCTCCCCCGCATGATGTCGTGCGCCCGGTCCCATAGTTCCTGGGACACAATCGCCTGGTGCTCGCCGGGATAAACCTTCCCCTGGTGGGTCACGACGCCGAGGTACGTACGGAGGTTCAGCGTCTTGTAGATGGCCCCCTTATCGAACGGCCGCCCCATTTTGGTCAGCAGGCCCTCGGCACGGAGCGCCGGCACCAACAGCGTGGCGGAGCCGATGGCGGCGAACCGCTCGAACACCCGCCGCACCGTCGCGGCTTCGGCCTGGTTCACCACGAGCTTGCGATTACGCACCTCATAGCCGAGCGGCACCGGCCCGCCCATCCACATGCCGCGGGCCTTGGAGGCGGCGATTTTGTCTCGCACCCGCTCGCCGATGACCTCTCGTTCGAACTGGGCAAAGCTGAGCAGGATGTTGAGCGTCAATCGGCCCATGCTGGTCGTGGTGTTGAACGCCTGCGTCACCGACACAAAAGTCACGTTGTGGGCGTCGAAGGTCTCGACCAACTTAGCAAAGTGCATCAGGGACCGGCTGAGCCTGTCGATCTTATAGACCACGACCACATCGATACGATCGGCCTCAATGTCGCGCAGCAGGCGTTGCAGCGCCGGGCGCTCCAGCGTGCCACCAGAGATGCCGCCATCGTCGTAGTAGTCGGGCACCAACACCCAGCCCTCCGGGCGCTGGCTGGCGATGTAGGCTTCGCAGGACTCCCGCTGAGCATCCAGGCTGTTGAATTCCTTCTCCAGCCCCTCGTCGGTGGATTTTCGGGTGTAGACGGCGCACCGGCTTCTGCGGGTCGGCGTCGGCGCGACTGCTGGCGGCGTGGCTTTCGCTTTGCGGGTCATGCTGCCCCCCGCCGGTTCGCAATGCCGAAGAACGTCCAGCCGTTCCACCTGGTGCCGGTGATGGCCCGCGCGATGGCGGACAGCGATTTGTTGGGCCGGCCCTCCCAGGTATACCCATCGGCCAGGTCGGTGACGGTGTGCTCGACGCCCTGGTGGAGCCGCACCAGCTTGGTGCCGGTGACCGGCTTGTCGTCGACCCGGATGCGCCGCAGCACCGGGTTGCCGCCGTCCAGCTGCTCACCCAGCGCCTCAAGGCGCCGCAGAGTCTCGGGCCTCAGCCCGCCATAAGCCAGTTCCTGAACCCGATAGGCGAGGCGGCTTTGCAGGAATGTCCGATTGTGCGGCGGCGCCTCCTTGCCGAACAACTCGCGCCATTGCGCCTGCAGGTCCGCCGCCGGCGCGGTCTTCAGGGCCGCAAGGCGCCTCA
Organism: Rhodospirillales bacterium; assembly: GCA_031424895.1. Lineage (GTDB taxonomy): Bacteria > Pseudomonadota > Alphaproteobacteria > Acetobacterales > Acetobacteraceae > CAMDGX01. The sequence goes on along the minus strand of JANPIH010000355.1, from coordinate 313 downwards.
GCACGTCGGCAGGCGGGATGGCAGGGAACGTGATGGGCGCGGCGGATGCCGCGGCGCCCTTGGGCTTGGCCAGTCTGGTCATGCGTCTCTCCGGTTGGTCCGGGTTGCATGACCGCGCTGGTGGGGCAGAACGTGTAGGCAAAACTCTCCGTGGTCCCCGGTCTCCGCAGCGTCACGCGCGATTTCCTCGGCCGTGGGGGGGGGCCGCCGCCACAGCCCGGCTGCCCGGCTGGGGCCGGCCGCGCCGGGGGGGGGGGGGGGGGGGGGGGGGTTGGGGGGGTTGGGGCGGGTTTGACCCCCACGTCGGGGGGCG